>JACPOW010000094.1 GCA_016191335.1 Elusimicrobiota bacterium
GTCGCGATACTTCGACGAACTGGGAGTGCCGCGGCTTGCCGCCTGATCGGAAGCCTTTTCAACCGCCGGATGCGGACCCGCATGTCCGGTGGTGTGGGAGGGGACGGCCGGGGCTAATCCCGGCCGCCCCTATCCCGATTTTCAGCGGAGCTCGCGGGCGGCGAGCCAGGGGGGCGGGGCGCTCGCGCGCCGCGCGAAGACGAGCGCCCGGCCGTCGCGGTAGACGAGGGCCCACCGCTCCCGGGGCATGAAGGCGACGTGGTAGGGAAGGCCGGTCGATTCCTCGAACAGGGGCAGGTCCTCCATCAGGGCGATGTCGATGCCGCGGCGGTCGAGGAAGGCCTGCCAGTCCGCCGGCGAGGCCAGGGCGTCGCCGGTCTCCTTCAGAAGGTCGTGGAAGAGATAGCGTCCGTCCTGGAAGACGAGCCAATCCGGGTGCAGGCGCCAGCCCAGGTAGCCGCCCCAGCCCCAGGGGTTGTACAGGGCGCGCCGCGGGAGCTCGGGCGTCTGCCGGGCCAGGAACTCGGCGGCGCCGCGCGCGATGAAATGGTCGTTGAAGGCCGTCCGCCCGAGGCCGTAGCCCGCGGCGCAGTACAACGAGAACGCCCCGAACACGGCGATCAGGCCCAAGGCCGCGCGGCGCCGGAGAGGCGAGGCCGCGAGGCCCGCGTCCTTCAGGAAGGCGACGGTCAGAGGGACGGCGCAGGTCACGGCGTAGGCCGCCATCCGGGAATGGCGGGAGGCGGCGAAGCCGAAGAACAGCACGGCGGCCAGCGGGCCGAGCGGCGGGCGGCGGCCGTGCCGCAGCGAGAGCAAAGCGGCGCCGCAGGCGGAGAACAGCGCGATCCAGAAAGGCCAGTGCCAGGGGTCGTCGAAGCGGACGGGCCGCCACTCGCTCAGGCGCAGGCCGATGTTCCCGGAGTCCCGCCAGTGCGTCCAGAGGACCCCGAGGCCGGCGGGGCCCTGGACCTGGAGCAGGCAGCCGAGGAGGGCGGCGGCCAGGTGCCGCCAGGCGCCGTAGAGCCCGATGAGGACGAGGCCGTAGACGAAGCCGGGGTGGAGGTTGGCCCAGACGCAGAACAGCGCGGCGCACCAGGCGGGGCCGGGGACGGCGAGCCCGAGGCGGCGGCGCTCGAGGGCGAGGAAGACCAGGCCGAAGCCGAGCAGCGAGAACAGCTCGGGGCGGATGTCGGAGCGCGTCAGGCTCGCCGCGCCCCACAGCGCCAGCGCGGCCGAGCTCGTCGGCGCGTCGGCCTCGTACAGCTCGAGGCTCTTGAGGAGGAGCCAGGCCGAGGCGCCGATCATCGCCGCCTTGAACAGCCACAGCGCGTGCATGCCGCCGGCGCGGTGCAGGGCGCCGAAGACCAGCTGGCAGGCCCATTCGAAGTCGGCCCACGGCGCGCCGGCGCGCGTCGACGACAGCCAGTCCGCCGTCGGGATGGACAGGGTCTCGCGCATGCGCCGGGCGGCGCTGAGGTGCCAGAACAGGTCGGGGTTGGACAGGGGCAGGAGCGCGACCGGGACGACGGTCAGGAGGCCGAGACGGCGGACGAGCGCGTCGCGGTCCTTCATCGGAGCAGGTGCAGGCCGGGACGGATCTCGAGAAGGTCGCCGTCCGGGACCCCCAGCGCGGCGAAGGGGCGCTCTTGGGGCAGGGCGTTGAGCCCCTCCAGCGAGACGAGCCAGACCCGCCGGCCCGCGGCGCGCAGCGCGCGCACGCGCGCGGCGTCCGCGGTCGCCAAAGACGGGTCCACGAAGCAGAGGGTGAAGGCCTCCAGGCGCAGCGGCCCCACGGTCAGGGCCGGCGGGAACCGGAACAGGGCGAAGCCGTCGCGCATGAGGACCCCGCCCAGGGCGTCGAAGGCGCCGCGGTCGAGGGCGTGCAGCACCGTCGCGCCGGTGTTCGGGTCGGCGAAGACGAGGGCGTCGGACGGACCGGCGCGGCGGCTCAGGTCGCCGACGGACTCCGCGAGGTAGCCGCTCAGGTCCCGCTCCCGGCGGGCCAAGGTCAGCAGCGGGTCCGCGGCGGCCCACGCGAGCGCGACGGCCAGGGCGCCGCGCGCGGCCCGGGAGCGCGCGGACGCGCAGCCCGCGGCGGCGAGGGCCAGGTAGGCCGGCAGGAGAGGGAGCGCGTGGCGGGGGAGCAGCAGGACGCTCTCGGCGCGGTGGACGGCGAACAGCGTGAGCAGGGGCGGGACCGAGGCCAGCGCCGCCAGCCGGACGAAGCCCGTCAGCGGCCCGGCGCGCAGGGCCGCGGCCGCGCCGAGCACGACGAGCGCCGGATAAAGGTACAGGCCGGGGCCCTGGGCCTGATGGAAGCTGCGCGCGATCAGGGCGAGCGCGCTCCAGGCGACCTCATAATGGAAGCCGCCGGCGGTGGAGACCTGGAGGTGCCACCAGCCGAGCCACGCGGCCAGGGCCAGCCACGACGGGACCAAGGCGCGCGCCAGCGCGGCCGTCCTCCCGCGCCGCTCGAGGGCGACGAAGGCGAGCTGGGCCAGGCCGACGAGCCAGGCGTGCGGATAGGCGAGCTGGAAGGCGGCCTGCGCCGCGGCGTACGGCCGGGGGTCCTCCGTCTCCAGCCAATGGTCGAACGCGAGCCAGCACAGCAGGCCCAGCAGCACGGCGAGGGAGTACGGCCGCAAGGTGACGGAGAAGCTGACGAGCGGCATCGAGACCGCGAGCAAGGCCCCCCACCACGCGCCGAGCCCGGGCGCGCGGCGCTCGCCGATGCGGACGGCGGCGGCGACCGACAGCACGCCCCACGCCAGCGGCAGGAGGCGCAGGGCGGCCAGGTCTCCGGTCGCGCGCGCGGCGAGGAAATCCGCGGCGTAGTCCAGCGGCGGCTGGAGCGGGCCGATGCCCGCGACCGCCCGCGCCGCCTCGCCCGCCGAGGGGCGGGTCACGGCGTACAGCTGGAGGAGGTCGTCGATGTAGGGGAAGCGCGAGCCGAGCATGCTTCCGCGGACGATCAGGGCCAGCCCCGCCAGCGCCGCGGTCGCCCTCATCGCGGCTCGTAGACGAAGGCGCGCTCGTCCGGCTCGTCGTGGATCCGGCGGAACAGCTTCGGGTCCTCGAGCCGGCGGTGGACGCGCTCCACCTCGCGGCGGGGGACGGCGTCGGCGTCGGCGAGCAGGCCGAAGTCGAGGCCCTCGACGCGCAGGACGTAGGTCACGCGCGCGGCCTTGAGCGCGGCGGCGAACCCCGCGTCGCTCTCGACGGAGGGCAGGGGCAGGTTCGGCAGGCCGGACAGCCATCCGTCACGCACGGGAGTGGCGCTGGTGAGCAGGCCCGGCCCCGGGCGCGCGGCGAGCCAGGCGTAGGTCTTCTTCAGCTCGGGCTCGGCCCACGGGCTCGGGCGGCCGAGGCGCGGCAAGGTCTGCGCCCCGAGCTGGAGGACGAGCAGGACGGCGAGCGCGGGCTTGGCCGCGCGGCCCAGGCCGGCGGCCAGCGCCCACAGCAGCAGCGGCAGCAGCGGGATCAGGTAGCGCTCGTACTGCCAGCCCCAGACGGCGAGCATCAGGGCCGTGCCGGCCAGCGCGAGCGCGGCCGGGTCCTCGCGCCGGGCGCGCAGGGCGAGGATCATCCCGCGGACGACGACGGCGCACAGGGCCGCGCCGAGG
Organism: Elusimicrobiota bacterium; assembly: GCA_016191335.1. GTDB lineage: Bacteria > Elusimicrobiota > Elusimicrobia > UBA1565 > UBA9628 > GWA2-66-18. Next base: position 3,624 of record JACPOW010000094.1, read on the forward strand.
ACGAGGGCGAGGGGCCCCGCGGAGAGCGCGGGCGGGGTGAAGCTCCCGCCCCACTCGGCGGCGTAGAAGCGCGCGTTCGAGGCGGCGACGCGGAGGAGCTTGGCCGGCGCGCCGGCGCCGTAGGTGAAGGAGAACATGCTGAACTTGTCCACGGAATGGATCTTCGACCAGGACCAAAGCGACCAGGCGCCGAAGGCCAGGACCGGAGGCAGCAACGCCGGCAGAGCCTCGCGAGGGGTTCGTTTCCTAAGGAATACCGCGAGGGCGGGCAGCGCGCTCACCCCGGCCGTGCGCGTGAGCAGAAGCAGCGCCGAGGCGAGCCCGGCGGCGAGAGGCCGCCCCGCGTCGGCGGCCATCAACAAACCCAGAAGGGCCAGCGTGAACGGCGCCTCCGACATCACGGTCCCGGACTGCGACAGGACGAGCGGGGAGGAGGCGAGGAGCGCGGCGGCCAGCAGCGCCGTCGTCTCGTCCGTCCTCCGGCGCAGCCACAGCCACAGCGCCGCGGGGACGAGGGCCAGGACCAAGGCCGAGGCGGCCTGGAAAAGCCCCGTGCCTTCGGTGAGCCAGGAGAGCGGCGCGAGCAGGGCGGGCCAGGCGGGATTGACCATCGTCAGCGGCGGGCACCCCGGGGAGGTGAGCAGGCAGTAGCGGCCCGAGGCGAGGGCGCGCGCGCCGACGAGATACAGGACGTCGTCCTGCTGGCGGCCGAAGTACTGGGCCGGCGCGAAGGCCAGCACCAGGAGCGCGCACGCGGCGAGGACGAAGGCGGAGCGCGGGGGGATGTTCAAAAAAATGGCGGAAGAGGAGGGATTCGAACCCTCGAGGGCTGTTAACCCTACACGATTTCCAGTCGTGCGCCTTCGACCACTCGGCCACCCTTCCTACGCCAAGGATTATAGCGCATTTTCGGTTTGAGAACCGCCCCCGTCAAAAAAGCGTCACATATCGCTCACCCGCAGGCCATGGGCGCCAGTCGCCTTCCTGTCATATCATCCACATATTCTCCATAAGGGGCCTTGATTATTCCCGGAAGGGGGCTACACTGTGCCACCGAGTCCGCAAGAGGCGGCCAATCTGATAGTATCCAACCCCATGTCCGAGACCGAGGCGGCCCGCAAGCGGATGATCGTCATCTGCGACGACAACGCCGCGCTCGCCGCGCTGATGCAGCATCTCCTGCGCAAGCAGGGCTTCAGCGTGCTGACCGCGGGCGACGGGAGCGAGGGCCTCGACCTGCTCCGCGCGACCGCGCCGGACCTGCTCCTGCTCGATCTGGCGATGCCCGGCACCGACGGCCTGGCCGTGCTCGACGCGCTGCGCTCGCTCGAGTGCAAGCGCCCCTACACCATCGTCATCTCCGGGCAGGAAGGCAAGGACGTCCGCGCGCGGGCCTCCGACCTCGGCGCCAAGGAAGTCTGGAAGAAGCCGTTCAACGCCGCCGACCTGATCTCGCGGATCGGCGCGCTCATCGCGCAAGGGGCGATCTGACATGGAACAGGTCAAGGGCCGCGGCAAGAAGCCGCGCATGGGCGACATCCTCGTCGAGATGGGCGTCGTCACGCCCGAGCAGCTGCAGACCGCGCTGAAGCAGCCGAACCTCGAGCAGCGCCGTCTGGGGGCCGTGCTCGTCGCCCTCGGCTTCGCGCGGGAGGAGGACATCGACAAGGCGGTGAGCCAGCGTCTCGGCATCCCGTATTTCACCAGCTTCGAGGGGATGCTCGACCCTGAGGTGGCGTCCTTGGTGCCCGAGGCGATGGCCCGCAAGCTCCTGATCGTGCCCGTGATGCGGACCGAGGACGCGCTGAGCATCGGCATGATCAACCCCAGCGACACCGACGCCATCGACGAGGTGGCGCGCCTCTCCGGCCTGCACGTCCAGCCGATCATGACGACCTTGGCCAACCTGTTCGACGGCATCCAGCAGGTGTACGGCCACAAGAAGGCGGCCGCGCCCTCCGTGCCGATGATGGGCCCGAAGGACAAGGCCGCCCCGGCGCAGACCGGCGACACCGTCATCGACCTCGTCAACGGCCTGCTCCAGGAGGGCCTGGCGCGGCGCGCGAGCGACGTCCACGTCGAGGCCGCGGGCAAGATGGTGCGCGTGCGCTTCCGCATCGACGGCATGCTCCACGACGGCGCGATCCATCCCAAGGCGCTGGAGGCGGCGATCGTGGCGCGCGTCAAGATCATGGCGAAGCTCGACATCACCGAGACCCGCCTGCCCCAGGACGGCCACATCCGCTTCACCTACGGCGGGCGCGACATCGACGTGCGCGTCTCGACCCTGCCGACGGTCCACGGCGAGAAGATCGTCATGCGCCTGCTCGACTCGAGCAAGTCGCTGCGCAAGCTCGTCGACCTGGGCATCGACCCCTCCATCCTGTCCCGGTTCAAGGAGGCCATCGGCAGCCCGAACGGCCTGATCCTCGTCACCGGCCCGACGGGCAGCGGCAAGACGACGACCCTGTACGCCGCGCTCACCGAGCTCAACCGCCCCGACCGGAACATCGTGACGCTCGAGGACCCGGTCGAGTACCAGATCGACCGCATCAACCAGATGGAGGCGTTCGCCAAGATCGGCCTGAACTTCGCCACCGGCCTGCGCGCCATCCTGCGCCAGGACCCGAACATCATCCTCGTCGGCGAGATCCGCGACCTCGAGACGGCGGAGATCGCGCTCCAGGCGTCGATCACCGGCCACCTCGTCTTCAGCACTTTGCACACCAACGACTCTGTGGCCAGCGTCCACCGCCTCTTCAACATGAACGTCGAGCCGCATCCCGATCCACGAGTGGATGTCCGTCACCCGCACCGTGCGCGAGATGATCGTGCGCAAGGCGTCCCTCGACGACCTGCGCGCGGCCGCGAACCAGGAGGGCCTGCGGACGATGCGCCAGGCGGCCGTCGAGAAGGCCATCGCAGGCGAGACCTCCCTCGACGAGGTCATGCGCCTGACCCGCGAGCAGGCGGAGAGCTGATGCCCGAATACGAGTTCAAGGCCGTCGACAACCACGGCAAGTTCGTCAGCGGCGTGTCGAGCGCGACGGACCCCGCGACCCTGGGCCGCATCCTCCAGGACCAGGGCCTGTTCCTGATGGAGACCGTCGAGGTCGGCGGCAAGGCCCCGGCCGGCGAGCGCGCGGGCGCGCTGCTGGCCAAGCTGCGCGGGCTCCAGCCGAAGCCCAAGATCAGCCTCAAGGACGTGACCTTCTGCACGGCGCAGCTCGCCATCATGGTCCGCTCGGCCCTGCCCATCCTCGAGTCGCTGGAGATCCTCGGCGACCAGGCCCCGAACGCCTCCTTCCAGAAGCTGCTCAGGACCGTCGGCAAGGACGTCAGCGAGGGGATGCCTCTGTCCAAGGCCTTCGCCCAGCACCCCGAGACCTTCGACACCATCTACGTGAGCCTCCTCGCCGCCGGCGAGGCGAGCGGCGACCTCGACATCATGCTCGAGCGCCTGGCGGCCCACCTGGACTTCAACGTCAAGCTCAACGCGAAGATCCAGTCGGCGCTGCTGTACCCCGCCATCATCGTCATGGTGGCCCTCGCGGTGCTGACCTTCCTGGTGACCTTCGTCCTGCCCACCTTCGCCGAGATCTTCGTGCAGCTCCACATCGTCCTCCCCTGGCCGACCCGCGCGCTGATCTACGGCGGCGCCGTGCTGCGCGAGTCGTGGTACCTGTTCATCCTCGCCGCCATGGCCGCGTGGTTCTCCTTCCGGGCCTGGGCGAAGAGCCCCCGCAACGCCGAGGTCGTGGACCGCGCGCTGCTGCGCCTGCCGCTGATCGGCGTCCTGATCCGCAACATCGTCCTGACCCGCATCCTGCGGACCCTGGGCTCGCTGCTCGAGAGCGGCGTCACCATCCTGTTCTCGCTCGAGCTGGCGAAGGCCGCCGCCGGGAACCGCATCTTCGAGATGCTCCTCGAGAAGGTCGGCACCGAGGTCCGCGAGGGCAAGATCCTGTCCGTCTCCCTGTCCCAGAGCGAGTACATCCCGAAGGTCGTCATCGGCATGATCGCCACCGGCGAGAAGACCGGGACCTTGCCCGAGGTCATCAACCGGGTGGCCGGCTTCTACGAGGCCGAGACCGACACGGCCGTCAAGAACATCTTCACCGCGCTCGAGCCCCTGTTCATCGTGGTGCTCGGCATCATGGTCGGCGGCATCGCGATCTCGGTGCTGCTGCCGATGTTCGACATGGCGGGCGGCATCCAGTGAGCCGGAGCGGCTTCGTGCTCGTCGAGGTGACGATCGCCTACGTCATCCTCGTCTTCGCGCTCGTGGCGCTCGTGCCGGTGTTCATCATCGCCATCCGCGCGGGCGCGAACACCGAGGCGCTGCAGACGGCGACCTATCTCTCCAACGAGCTGATGGAGGAGGTCCGCATGCGCAGGTGGGACGAGCGCACCCCGGCCAGCGGCGCGCACATCTCCGCCCCGTCGACCTTGGGCCGCGACGGCACGGAGAGCGCGACGGACAAGCGCACCTTCGACGACGTCGACGACTTCAACGGCTGGACGGAAGGGACCCCGATGGACCCCGTGATGCGGGCCCTTCCCGATTTCAAGGCGTACCGGCGCTCCGTGGCGGTGGCCTACGTGGACTCCGCCATGGCCGCCTCCGTCCCGGTGACCGACTACAAGATGATCACCGTCTGCACGACGACGGCGAAGATCTCCCCGACATGCCTGAGCACCATGGTGACCAACCGATGAACCGACGCGGCGTCACCTTGGTCGAGCTCCTCGTGGGCCTCGTGACCGCGCTCATCATCGGCGCCGTCTCGGCGAGCATACTGAAGGCCGGGATCATGACCTACAACCATTCCGTGCGGCAGAACGACGCGCTGACCCGCGCCCGCAAGGCGGTGGGGGGGGAGGGCTCCGCGGCCGGCGTCGTCCGCGCGGCCCGGTCCGCGCACACCGTCTCCGACCTGGAGGACGACGAGGTCGGGGTCCTGTCGTCGACCTCGTCGGTCCTGACGAGCTACGCGGTCTCGGGGGGGAACCTCTACCTCACCAAGGGCGGCGTCACCACCTTGCACGCCGACCAGATCACCCAGATCGCGGTCAACTACTACAACATGGACGGCGACGGCCTGATCGCGGAGTCCACCTCGGCGGCCTCCGCGAAGCTGGTGACGGCGCTCGTCACCTTGAAGGGCAAGACGCCCAAGCAGAAGGACTACAAGCTCTTCTCGGGCGTGCTGCTGCGCAACCATCCATGACGACCATCCCCCGCGGCCGCGCCGGCTCGACCTTGGTCCTCAACGTGCTCATCATGGCGGTGTTCGCCATGACGGCGGTCATCGTCTACGCGTCCGCGCGCTCCCAGGTGCACGCCGTCGTCCACGACGCGCGCGAGGCCCAGGCCCAGGCGATCGCCGAGGCGGGGCTCGAGGACGCGATGCACGGCGTCTACATGAACCCCCTGTGGCGCACGGGCTTCTACCAGAAGCCCTTCGCCGGCGGGTACTACACGGTGAGCCTGTCGACCGAAGATCCGCCCTACATCCTCTCGACCGGCTACTCCGCGCCCCTGCTGCTGACCGGGCGGGCGGTCAAGACCGTCGGCGCCAAGGTGCAGTTCACCGCGGGCTCCTGCCCCTACGCCGTCATGGCCGACAAGGCCCTCAAGATCGAGGGCAAGGTGGACGCCTACGACATCACCACGACCTTGACCCCGTCGGCGACCCAGTTCATCACCGGCGCCAACGTCCGCAGCAACAACAACGTCAGCGTGCTCGGCGCCGCCTGCCCGCCCGCCCACGTCCTCGGCGACGTCATCGGGCAGGGCTCGGTGCCCGCGGCCTCCTGCGTCACGGGCTCGGTGAGCCTGACCACGGTGACCCTGCCCCTGGCCAACTTCGACTGCCCGACGTGCGAGGCGGTCAACGACAACCTGACCGGCATCAGCCCGTCGAGCGCTTACAACAACGGGGCGCAGGCCCTGACCGTGAACGCGGGGCAGACGGTGACCCTGTCGAGCGGGACCTTCTTCTTCAAGAAGATCACGATCAACGGCACGCTCAACGTCAACACCTCGAGCGGCTCCGCCGCGATCTACGTGAAGAACAACTTCTTCACCGGGGCCAACTGCCAGTTCAACAACACCAGCAAGATCCCCGCGCGCGTCCACTTCTACAGCACCAACCCCGGCAACGTCGTCAAGCTCAACTGCGTGACCCCGTTCCACGCCTATCTCGAGGGCTCCCAGGCCCAGTTCAACCTGGCCCAGGAGCTGTACGGCCATTTCTGCGCGGACTCCGTCGAGATCAGCAGCAACACGACCGACGGGTACGGGCGGGTGCACTATGACATGGGCGGCGGCGGCCTCGTCGACCACGTGAGCTGGACGACGGGCGTCAACGGATCCTGGACGGAGAGCTACACGCGACAATGAGAAAGCCCGCCGCCGTCCGCTCCCTGCTGTACTCCGGCGACCTGCTCGCCGTCGACCTCGGGACCTTCTCGGTCAAGGTCCTGAGCATCAAGGCCAAGGAGCGCAGCCTCACCGTCCTCGGCTCGGCGAGCCGGGAGGTCTGGCGGGAGCTCTCCGGCGCGAAGACCGAGGAGGAGAAGGGCGAGGTCTACGCCCGCGCCCTGCGCGAGCTCATGGCCCGGCACGCCTTCAAGCCCCGCAACGCCTCGATCTCCCTGTCGGGCAACACGGTCATCCTGCGCTTCCTGACCTTGCCCTTGGGCTACGAGTACGAGCCCGAGAACGGCCTGCCTTCCGAGGCCAAGGCCCTGATCCCCTTCGAGGAGCACGACGCGCTCGTCTCGACGCTCGTCGTCGGCGGCGCCCCGGGCGTCACGCCGCCGCGCCCGGAGATGATCCTGACCCTCGCGCAGAGGAAGACCGTGCAGGGCGGCATGGACATCGCGCGCAGGGCGGGGCTGCGCCCGGCGGTCCTCGTCAACGACTCGCTGGCCCTGGCCAACGCGTTCGAGTTCTTCGAGGGGAAGAAGTCGGACGAGACGGTGGTCCTCGTCGGCGCGGGGGCGAGCTCGACGAGCATCGTCGTGATGGAGAAGGGCGGCCCGCGCGCGGCGCGCGTGATCAACATCGCCGGCAACGCCTTCACCCGGGCCGTCAAGCGCGAGTTCGACGTGGACCTGGAGGAGGCCGAGCGTCTCAAGATCGCCCACGGCCTGTCCTTGCCCGGAGGCGGCCCGCCCGACGAGGAGGCCGTCGCGGCCCGCGTCGCCCGCGCGCTCAAGCCGCCCGTCAAGGACCTGGCCGCCGAGGTCCAGCGAACCCTCGACGTGTTCCTCGAGCGGCGGCCCGCGGGCTACCCGCCGGTCAAGCGGGTCCTCCTCGCCGGCGGCAGCGCGGAGCTCCCGGGCCTCGCCGGGCGCCTGGCGATCGAGACCGGCCTGGCCGTCGACGTGTTCCGGCCGATCGTCAACGTGAACGGCCAGGACGGCGCCCTGGGCGTGACCGCGCTCGCCGCCGCGCTCGCCGGTCCGTGCGGCCTGGCCCTGAGCAACACCTTGCTGCGCCGCAACGGGCAATCGCGCATCAACCTGGTCCCGCGCAAGCAGCGCCGCTCAGCCATCATGCGCGACGTCTCTCCCGGCTTCTGGCGGCGGATCACCGGGCCGGCGCTCCTGATCGCGGCGGCGGCGGCGTACGCCTTCTGGGCGGTGAACCTCTCCCACCACGAGACCGCGATGGAGCAGAGCCTCGAGGCGGCGACGCGCAGGCAGGACGAGGCCGAGCTCCGCGTGTTGAAGCAGCGGAAGAAGCCGGCTCGCGTGAAGGCCGCCCCGAACCCCTTCGCCTTCCTCGGGAGGCTGACCATCTCCGGGGTCTTCGGCGACAGGAACAACTCGATGGTGATGCTCGATGGCGACGGCTCCGTCTTCGTCGCCCGGGGCGGGAAGCTCTACGACGCGAACGAGGAAGAAGTACCCGGCGTGCGGTCGCAAATAAGGGATAATTCGCTCGCCCTGACCGCGAACGGCAGGCTCTACTCGATCGAGCTGCCGAAATAAAACTAAAGATGCATCTTAAAGGATGAGTGTGATGAAAACCGCGAGAACCTTTTCCGTCGCGATGGCCGCCGTCCTGCTTCAGAGCACCGTGGCCTGGGGGCAGTTCGTCCAGACGAGCACCGGGACGGCGAGGCTGACCGACCTCGAGCCGGAGACGGTCCAGGCGCTGGCGGACGCGACCGGCGCCCCGGCGGTCCCGGACGCTCCGGCGACCGCGACGCTCAAGACGGTGAGCCCCCTGCCGACGGCGAACGCCCTCGTCGAGTCGCTCAACGCCGACCCGATCGACTTCAACTTCAAGGACGCCGACATCCTGGGCATCCTCCGCACCTTCGCCGTGAAGTTCAACAAGAACATCATCGCGGCGCCGGGCGTCGGCGGGCGCGTCAACATGCAGCTCAAGGGCGTGCCGTTCGACGAGGCGTTCCGCATCATGCTCGAGCAGATGGGCCTGGTGGCCATCCAGCGCAGCGTCAACGTCATCGAGGTCATCCGCCTCGCCAACATGCCCGTCCTCGTCCAGGTGTTCCCGCTCCGCTACCGCTTCGCCCTCGAGGTGCAGACGACGCTGAAGACCATCCTCGACAAGAAGGAGCTGGAGAACACGATCATCTCCGTCGACAACGGCTCCAACTCCCTGATCGTGACCTCCACCAACGACACGCTCCACAAGATGAAGGTGATGGTCGCCCAGCTCGACATCCCCGCCCCGCAGATCGCCATCAAGGCGCGCCTCATCGAGGTCCAGGCCGGCAACAGCCTGACCTGGGGCATCAACTGGGCCGGCAGCACCAAGTTCGGCATGGGGGGGACGGTCCGCAGCATCAAGGACATGAACAACTTCACGGCCAACAGCGACGGCACCATCAAGACGAGCCAGGCGACGGTGCTCGCCCCGACCGGCGGCATCCTGGACGTCTCCTCGGTGATGAACAAGACCACGCTGTACGCCCTGCTCAACTTCATCCGCGCCGATTCCCGCAGCAAGACCATCTCCGAGCCGATGGTGCTCACGGGGAACAACAAGACCGCGAAGATCCACGTCGGTCAGAACCTGCCGGTGAAGATCTCCCAGGTCACCCAGACGGCCACGACGCAGAGCGTGCAGTACATCCCGGAAGGCGTGGACCTCGAGGTCACGCCCATCGTGTCCCCGGGCAGCAACGTCATCTCCTTCAAGATCCGCGTCGGCGTGTCCGAGTTCGTCGGCTTCCAGGCGGACAACCCCATCACGACCGAGCGCGTCGCCACGACCGAGGTGTCCGTCGAGAGCGGCATGACCGTCGTCATCGGCGGCCTCATCAAGGACAAGACCATCGACTCCGAGAACGGGATCCCCTTCCTCAAGGACATCCCGCTGCTGGGCTGGCTGTTCAAGAACAAGAAGAAGAGCAAGGACAAGACCGAGCTCCTCATCTTCATCACGCCCGAGCTCCAGGCCCGCGCGGTCTAGCGGGAGGGGTTGGCGCCGGCGTCCTGGTGGCGGATGGACATCACGCCGGGGGGCAGCGGGGCGAAGGGCGGGCGGTTGGGCGTCTTGTCGAGGAAGTAGGCGAGCGAGACCGGGTAGTCTCCCGTCGAGCCGAGCAGGCGCATCGCGGCCTGCGCGGCGTGGCGCCGCTCGGGAGCTTCCGCGAGCCGCGGCAGCTTCATGTAGAACTCGTAGTCGGAGCGCAGGACGGCCTCGTGCTTGCAGGCCTCGTCGAGCGCCTTCGTGACCTCGTCCGCGCGCTCGGGCGCGTTGCGGCCGATGAGGTCGTCGAAGCGGGCCTCGAGCGCTTCGGCGCGCGCGACCAGGTCGCCTTTGCGGGCGTAATAGGCTTCCGTCGCGACGGCCCAATCCCCGGTGTCCTTGAACGCCGCGGTGATCGCTTCCGAATGCCGCTTCGCCCCTTCGGTCCCGTCCTTGAGCGTGGTCTTGATCACGCGCAGGCGGTCCTTCGCGGCGGCGGTCCGGACCTCGTTGGAGGCGAAGCCCGACACGGCGGCGAAGCACGGGGCGGAGGCGGCGAGGAGGGCCGTCAGGAGGAGCGGTCGCGCGTTCATCGCCCTCAGTGTAGCGGCTCCGCGGGCCCCGCGGAAGGGGCCAACGGCCCGTCGGAGGATACCCTTAGGGCCCAGGGGGCGTCGGGGTCGCGGGGGGCGAAGCGGGCGAAGGCGCGCAGATGGGCGTTCGCCTCGGCGCGCCGGCCCGAGGCCAGCTCCAGCCGGGCGAGGTTGAAGTTCGCGGCGGGGCTCCAGGGCGCCAGCGCGAGGGCGCGGCGCAGGGAGGCCTCCGTCTCGGCGGGCCGGCCCCGCGCCTGATCGATCAGGGCCGACAGAGTCCAGGCGTCGGGGGAGCCGGGGTCCCGCTCGAGGCTCTCGGCGACCCGGCGGGCGGCCTCCGCCGTGTCGCCGCGGTCCCAGGCCCGGCGGGCCAGGTTGTAGTAGGGCAGGGCGAGCCCCGGCGCGAGGCGGACCGCCTCCGCGAGCTGCGCGTCGCCCTCGGCGGGGCGGCCGGCCAGCAGAAGCTCCGCGCCGTAGGCGGCGCGCGCCCGGCCGGAGACGGGGTTGCAGGCGATGACCGTCTCGTAATAGGCGAGGCCGTCCCGCCAGGCGCTCGCGAACGACGCGCAGGCCCAGGCCTGCCCGGCGAGCGCGAGGAGGCCCGCCGCGAGCGCCAGCCGCGGGCGGGAGGCGTGCGCCCGGGCCCACGCCGCGCCGAGCCCGGCGGCCAGACCCAGGCTCGGAAGATACAGGAAGCGCTGGGCGCCGATCGTGTCGAGCGGCGCCAGGACGTGGGCCGTGGGCAGGAGGAACACCGACGGGGCGCACAGCCAGAACGCCCACCGCGCCCGCCGCCGGAGCAAGGCGGCGGCCCCCGCCGCGTACAGGGCGCCGAGGACGAGGAGGGGAGGCCACGAGGCGAGGTCCCCCCGGGGCGAATCGGGGATCAGCGGCCTGGCGAAGTCGGGGCAGAGGCCCTGGCCCGTCAGGCTCGGCCACAGGTAGCGCGTGAAGGCGAAGCGGGAGACGGTCAGCGCCGCGGTGAGCCGGTCCGTGAAGTAGGGCTCGCCGCCGCCGAACGGGACGCGCAGGACGCCGAGGCGCAGGAGCAGGCAGGCGGCGACCCCGGCGAGGAGGACCGCGTGCACGCGGCGGCGCTCGCGCGACCACGGGAGCGCGCGGTCGAAGGTCCAGTCCGACAGCGCCAGGAAGAGGGGGAAGAGCAGGGCGTGCTCCTTGACGAACAGCGCGGCGAAGAACAGCGCCGCGCCCGCGGCGAGGCGGCGGCCCGGGACGGGCCCCTCGAGCAGGAGCCACGCGCCGAGCAGGAGGTCGAAGACCAGCAGCTCCGAGCGTCCGGTCAGCGCCGCGACCGCCTCGGCGTGCGACGGCATCACCGCGAAGGAGAGCGCTCCGGCGTAGGCCGCCGCGGACGGGAGCTTGCGGCTCAGGACGAGGAGGACGAGGACGCACGCGAGCGCGTGCAGCAGGACGTTGACGGCGTGCATCGGGCGCGCGTCGCGCCCCGTCGTCAGGCGCTGGGCGAGGAAGGTCAGCATGAGCATAGGCCGGTACTCGTGCACGCGAGCCGCCGCGCCCTGCGCCGCCTCCCAGTATCCCGTCGAGACCAGGGTCTTCGCGCCGGGAACGCCCGCGTCGAGCAGCGCGTTGCGGTCGACGATCCACGAATCGTCGTGGAGATAGGCCCGCTGGGTCGCCGTCGCGCCGAAGGCGGCGAGGCACAGGAGCACGAGGACCGTCACGCGGCGGTAGCCGAGCATGGGGGGATTATCCTATTTTCTCAGGACATGGCAGCGCCGACGAGCCGGACCACTCTGTACTGGGCCTCGGCCGCGGCCGCTCTCGCCCTGATCGGGCCGGCGCTCCTGCGCGGCGAGGGGCTGCTCCCGACCGCCGCGCTGTGGCGGGTGCCGCCGTGGAACGCGGTCCTGCCGCCGCGGCCCGGCGCCGGGCTGCTGGCCGACCAGCTCCTGTACCTGGCGCCGTGGCGCCAGTTCATGCGCGACGGGTTCCTGGCGGGGGATCTCCCGCTGTGGAACCCGTTCGTCCTGGCCGGGGTCCCGTTCGCCGCCTGCGTCCAGGCCGCGCCGTTCCATCCGTTGAACCTGGGGCTCCTGTGGCTGCCCGCCGTGCCGTTCTCCCTGCTCTCCGCCTTCCTCAAGCTGCTGTGCGCGGGCGTCTTCACGGGCCTGCACCTGCGGCGCCTCGGCGCGTCGGAGCGCGGCTCCATCCTGGGGGCCGTCGCCTTCTCCCTGGGCGGCTTCATGGTCGCCTGGCTCGGCCATCCTCACTCGACGACCGCGTGCCTGCTGCCGGCGCTGTTCTGGGCGCTGGGCCGGCTGTCGGACCGCCCGGGCCCGCGCGAGGCGGCGCTCCTCGCCCTGTTCACCGGCCTGGCCTTGCTCGGCGGCCATCCCCCGACGATGCTCCACGTCCTCGGCGCGGCCGCCGCGTACGGGCTTTTCCTGTCGGCCGGGCGCCTCCGTTTCCTCGGTCTCGCCGCGCTCGCCGCGGCGCTCGGCGCCGGACTCGCGGCGCCCGCGCTGCTCCCGTACCTCGAATACATCGGCCTCAGCTCGACGGCCGCCGCCTCCGGCTCGCTCGCGCGCTGGGGCCTGCGCCTCTCGCCGTGGCTGCCGCTGCATCTTCTCATGCCGCTGGCCTCGGGCTCGCCCGCGCGCGGGTCCGAGATCCTGGCCGGGCTGTTCGGGCTCGGTCCGGAGAGCAACTTCATCGAGCGGGCGGCGTGGACCGGCCTGATCCCTCTCGTCTTCGCCGCGCTGGCCGTCGCGCGCCGGCGCCCCGACGGGGAGGTGCTCTTCCACGCGGGCCTGGCGCTGTTCGGACTGCTGGCCGCGCTCGGCGCGCCGCCGCTGCCCTGGCTGTGGAAGTCCCTTCCCGGGTTCTCGGCGGTGAACCCGACCCGTCTCCTGCTCGTCTGGACCTTCGGCGTCGCCGTGCTCGCGGGGCTGGGCGCGGACGTCGACCCCGCGGAGATCCCGCCCGGGGCCCGGCGCGTCCTGCGCTGGTCCTTCTGGACCCCGTCCGTCCTGGCGCTCGCCTCGTACTGGCTCCTGACCTGGCGCGCCCTCGGCGAGCTCCGTCAGGCCGAGTTCGAGTTCGCGCTCGCGGTCATGGTCCTGTTCCTCGCGGAGTGCGTGTCGGCCCAGCGCATGCTCGACCCGCGGCGGCGGGCGTGGGCGCCGTGGCTGGCGGGCCTGTTCTGCCTGCTCCCCGCTCTCGACGCCAACCCGTCGGCGCCGGCGTCCACCTTCTATCCCGAGACCCCGGGCATCGCGGCGCTGCGGGACGCGGCGGGCGAGGGGCGGGTGCTCGGCCTCGGGCGGGCGCTCGAGCCGGACCTGGGCATGCCCTTCGGCCTGCGCGACGCGCGCGGACGGGATTTCACCTCGCTCCGGCGCTACGAGGAGCTCGTGACGGGCCGGTCCGGAGACTTCGATTTCTATTCCGGAGCGGCGGAGATGCCGCCGAACCCGGCCCTGCTCTCCGTCGGCGCGGTCGCCGCGACGCAGCGGTCCGCGGGGGCCGCGCCCAAGGGCTGGGCGAAGGTCCACGAGGGGGACCTGCTCGTGTTCCGCTCCCCCGCTCCCGCCCGTCGAGCGCTGTTCGTCTCGGCGTCCCGGACGGGGAGCCCGGCCGAGGCCCTCGCCGCCGTGCGCGCCCCGGGCTTCGAGCCGTCGCGCCTGGTCTGGCTCGACGACGGCGACGCGCCCGCCTTCAAGCCGGCGAAAGGGTCCGCGCGGATCGCGGCGGACGGCGCGGACTCCGTGACCGTCGAGGTCGAGTCCGACGGGCCCGGCTGGCTGCTGCTGCTCGACGCCTGGTACCCGGGCTGGGAGGCGGCGGTGGACGGCAAGCCCGCCCGCGTGCGCCGCGCCGACTACGCGTTCCGGGCCGTCGAGGTCCCCGCCGGGCGGTCCGTCGTGCGCTTCGTCTACCGGCCGCGCCCGCTGCGCGCCGGGCTGCTTCTCGCGCTCCTCGCGGCGCTGGCGCTGCTCGCGGCGGCGTTCCTTTAGAGCCCGGCTAGAGCTCGACGACCTGGCCTTCCCGGGCGGCGAAGCACTCGATGGCGAGCTTGCGCGAGGAGATCAGGGCGAGGCTCTCGACGAGGCGGGCGTCGAGCTTGTCGTCGTCGTGAAGCGGGTCGTGGTGGAACAGGGCCATGCGCTTGACCTCGGCCTTCTGCGCCAGGTCGAGGATGTCGGCGAAGGTGCTGTGGCCCCAGCCGCGCTTCACCGCGTATTCCGCGTTGGTGTACTGCGCCTCGCAGATCAGGAGGTCGGAGCCGGCGACGAAGCGCGCGACGGCCGCGTCCTCCTTGTCGCTGAACTCGCCCTTCGGGTTCAGCGCGCCGTAGGGCTCGTGGTCGCTGATGTAGGAGACGACCTTGCCCTCGTGTTCGAAGCGGTAGCCGACGGTGATGCCGGGGTGGTTCAGGAAATGGGTGGTGACCCTGACCGGGCCCGCCTGCAGGGGGCCGTTCATCTCGTGGAACTCGGGCTTGGAGCCGAGGTCCTTGAGCTGGAGGGGGAAATAGGTCGAGTGCATCTGCCCCGCCATGACCTCCTGGAACGGCTTCGTCGTGCCGTGCATGCCGTAGACCGAGAACCTCGTCGTCGGCAGGAACAGAGGCGTGAAGAAGGGGAAGCCCTGGATGTGGTCCCAGTGCGTGTGCCCGATGAACAAACGCCCCTTGATCGGCGCTCCGGCCGCGCGACGCATCAGGTCGAAGCCGAGCTCGCGGATGCCCGTGCCGGCGTCGATGATGAAGGTCTCTCCGGCGATGTCCATCTCCACGCACGGCGTGTTCCCGCCGTAGCGGACCGTCCTCGGCCCGGGCGCCGGGATCGAGCCGCGCACGCCCCAGAAGCGCACGCGCATCAGGCGCCCCCCGCCATCTCGTCGACGCGGCGGAGGAACTCGGAGACCTCGAACGGCTTGACGATGTAGCCGTCCGCGCCGGTCTCCTCGACGGCGGTGCGCACGTCGTGCTGGTAGGACTTGGACGAGCTGATGAGGATCTTGATGCCCTTCAGCTCCGGGTCGGCGCGCAGGCGCTGGCACACCTCGAAGCCGTGCATGATGGGCATGAGCAGGTCGAGCACGAGCAGGTCGGGGCGCACGGCGCGGACGACCTCGAGCCCCTTGACGCCGTCGTTGGCGGTGGAGACGTCGTAGCGTCCGCGCAGGAGCATGCACATCAGCTCGCGCATGTCATCGTCGTCGTCGACGACCACCACCTTTTTCACCACAGCAGTGTAGCGGCTGGAGGCTCCGGCGTCAATACGGCCAGCCGAGGATTTTCCCCGATTTAAGCAGGCCCCAGGCCCGGTTGTCCCTCCGCCGTTGCGCCTCCTCGGAGAGCAGGTCGCCGCATTCCTCCGCGAGCTCCTGCGCGTCGAACAGCAGGGCGTAGCCCAGTCCCGCGAACAGCTTGACCCAGGTGTCCAGGGTGGCGTTCCCGCCGCGCTCCGCGCGATTGACGACGGAGGAATCGACCTTCGCCTGGTCGGCGAGCTGATTCTGCGAGATGCCGCGCTCGCGCCGCAGCTTCACGAGCAGGAGGGCTAAGTTATGTGGAGTCACCTTAATATATATACGATCGACCCCCCGAAAAAGTTCCCTGCACGGCTGGGGGATCATTCTCCAATGGTTCTCTGCTTTAAAGCAGAGGCGCGTGGAATAACCGGCTTATATCGCGGCGTTCGGCGGTCGCTAGGCTTTTAAGCAGAGAACCATCAGGGGTATGGTCGGTCCCCGCCCCACTTGATAATTCACGCCGCGCGGTCTAAACTGTGCCGGTGATCGTCATGAAATTCGGCGGCTCCAGCGTCGGCGCGCCCGACCGCATCGCGCGGGTGATCGAGATCGTGCGCGGGCGCCTGCCGCGAAAGCCGGTCGTCGTGGTGTCCTCCTTCCGGGGCGTGACCGACGACCTGCTCGCCCTCGGGCGCGAGGCGCTGAAGGGGGACCTCTCCCGGCTCGACGCCGTCGGCCGGCGCCACCGCGACGCGGCCAAGGCGCTCGGCGTGGACTCCGCCCCGCTCGAGCCGCTGCTGGCGGAGCTCGCGGAGCTGGCGCGCGGGGTCTCCCTTCTTAAGGAACTCACGCCGCGGACGCTCGACCGGCTCGCGGGCTGCGGCGAGCGGCTGTCGGCGCGGATCGTGGCGGCGGCGTTCGCCAAGGCGGGGGTGCCGGCGGCCGCGGTGGACGCCTCCGAGGCGGGGCTGCTGACCGACGAGCGCTTCGGCGAGGCCGCGCCGCTGCCCGAGGCCGACGCGCTGCTGCGCGCCGCGCTGTCGGGGCCGGGGCCGCTGCGGGTGGTCACGGGGTTCATCGGGCGGACGAGGGGCGGGGAGATGACGACCTTGGGCCGCAACGGGAGCGATTTCTCAGCGACCATCATCGGGGCGGCGCTCGGGGCGGAGGAGGTCGAGATCTGGTCGGACGTGGACGGCATCATGACCGCGGACCCGCGGCTGGTGCCCGGCGCGCGGCCGCTCGAGACGCTGAGCTTCGCGGAGGCCTGCGAGCTGGCGCACTACGGGGGGAAGGTCCTGCATCCGCACACCTTGGTCCCGGCGATGCGCAAGGGCATACCGGTGCGCGCGCTCAACACCTTCAAGCCGGAGCACCCGGGCACGCGCATCGTCGCGGCGGCGGCGCCGGCGCACGGCGTGGCGCTCAAGTCCATCGCCTTCAAGCGCCATCAGCTGATCCTCAGCGCGTCGAGCCCGCGGATGCTCTCCGGGCCCGGCGTCGCCGCGGAGATCTTCGGCGCGATGAAGTCCGCCGGGGTCAACGTGCGCATGATCTCCCAGGGCGCCTCGAAGAACAACGTCGCCTTCGTCGTCGAGGACGCCGCGGTCGACGCCGCGGTCAAAGCCCTCCACGCCCGCTTCTTCCCCATTTGATATCCTGAGCCATGCTTCCGAGCGTGGAGGACTGGCTGTCCGCGTCGTGGGCGGACTACCGGCGGCGCTGGCTGCCGCTGATGACCGTGCTGTCCGTGGGCGGCCTCGCCACGGCCTTCGCGGTGCTGCTGCCGCTCGCGCCGGCCGCGCTCGCCTCCTTTTCCGGCGCGGTCCCGCCGTGGCTCGCGTGGGGCGCGGCCTTCCTCGTCTCCCTTCTCGCCGGCCTGCTCCTGTCGACCTGGGCGCAGGCCGCCGCGCTCCTCGCGGCGACGCGCGACGCGGGGGTTAGCGATTCTCTCGCCGAGGGCTGGCGGCGGACCCCGGCGTTCGCCTGGGTGCTGTCGCTGGCGATGCTGGCGGCGGGAGGGGGCCTCGTGCTCCTGGTGGTGCCGGGGCTGATCCTCGGGGCGCTTCTGTTCTTCGCGCCTTACTCCCAGATGTCGGGCGAAGGCTCGGGCATGACGGCCGTCGAGCTGTCGTTCGCGCGGGCGCGGCCGCACCTCGCGGCGGTCTCGGGGCGGCTGGCCCTGATCGCGGCGATCGTCTGGCTCCCGTCGTGGATCCCGTGGGTGGGCTGGCTCATCGGCCCGCTGTGGGCGCCGGTCGGGCTCGTCGCCTGCGGCCGCTTGGCCGACGACCTCAAGGCCCTGTCTCCGGCGCCGGAGCTTCCGCGCCTCGGCGGCGCGGTCGCGGCGCTGTCCGCCGTGCTGATCCTGGCGACCTGCGCGACCGGCTGGGCGGCGGCGCGCGCCGGGGCCGCGATGAGCGAGGCCTTCGCGTCGGGCGCGGTGACCTTGCCCGACGCCGAGACCGCGCAGTCCATGCTGGCCGTCCTCCAGGGCCGCGGCACCGAGGACGACGCGCGGCGCTCGACGACCTTCGTGCTCACGCTCTCCTCGACCTCGATGGGGGGGCGATGAAGAGCGGGGGACGCGTGGCCCTCGCCGTCGGCGCGGCGGTGGCGCTCGGCCTGCTCGCGTGGGTCGTCGGCTCGAACTACGCCGAGGTCCGCGCGGCGGCGGCCGACCTGTCGTGGGGCTGGGCGGGCGCGGCGCTGCTGTGCGCGCTCGCGAGCCACGCGATGGGGGGCCTCGCGCTGTCGGCGGTGCTGGCCCTGCTCGGCCATCCGCTGTCGGCCCCGACCGTGCTCGGCATCTCGCTCGTGTCGACGACGGCGAACTACGTGGTGTCGACGGGCGGCGTGAGCGGGTTCGCGCTCAAGGCGCACCTCCTGCACAAGCGGCTCGTGCCGATCGCGACGACCATCGTCGCCTCGGCGCTGACCTCGGTGATCCTGTACGCCGTCCTCGCGGCGATCCTCGTCCAGGGGCTGATCTCGCTGGCGTTCAAGCTCCAGGGCAGCCGCGTCGGCCTCGTCGAGGGCGTGGCGGGGCTGTTCGTCCTGATCCTGGCCGCCGGCGGGCTGATCGTCCTGTTCCTGGACGGGCGCCTGCGCAACAGGGCGACCCGCCGGGTGTTCCACTGGACGAACCAGGCCGCCTTCCGCCTCTCGAGCCGGGAGATCCCGGCCGAGAGCTTCATGGCCTTCGAGCGGCAGATGGCGCACGGCCTGGCCCGCATCCGGCACGAGCACGGGCGCCTGACGCTCGCGGTCCTGTTCACCTGCCTCGACTGGGGCTTCGCGATGATCTCCCTGTGGCTATGCTTCAAGGCGGTCGGCGACCCCCTGCCGCTGGGCCCCCTGTCGGCCGTGTTCGCGGTCGGGCAGGGAGCGACCTTGATCCCGGTCCTTCCCGGGGGCCTCGGCGCGGCCGAGGGCTCGACGGCGGCCGTGCTCGTGGCGCTCGGCTACGACGGCGGCCGGGCGGTCGTCGCGGCCCTGCTGTACCGCGCCGCCTACTACGTCGCGCCCTCTTTGCTCAGCGTCCTCGTGCTCTGGGGCCTCAAGGTCTCCGAGCCCGCGGTGCTCGACGACGCGGCCGCCCTGGCGCGGGAGCTTCCGGGGAAGTAGGCCCTTGGACCCAGGGGCGCCCTGGGCCCATTGCCGGGCGCCCGGCCGCGACGCGCCGCTTCCGGATTTTCCGGCCCCTTGCTAAGATGGGCGTGTGAGAACGGCGATCCTGCTGTCGGTCCTGCTCGCGGCGCGCGCGTCCGCGGCGCCGGACCCCGCGGCCCTGGTCCGCTCCGCCCTGCCTCCGGGCTTCGCGCCCGTCGCCTTCGACGCGCCCGCCCCCGTCCGGATACCCTTCCCCGTCCTGATCCGGACGCAGCAGCAGGCCGACACGCAGACCGTCGCCCTCGGCCCCCTGCTCGACCGCCATCTCGCCGCCACCGACTCCTTCGTCGGCGCCGGAGGCCGGACGATGGTGGCCGGGACCTTGGACCTCGACGGCGAGGGCTACCTCGCGGTGACGCCTCCGGGCGGCGCGACCCGCTTCGTCAAGATCGAGCGCGGCATGTCGGGGTCCTGGAGCGACGGCGTGCACGGCTACCGGGTGAGCCTGTCGGTGAGCATCTTCAGGCCGCGCCTCGCCAATTTCATCGTGATCAAGGACGCCAACACCGGCGCGACCGTCTGGGAGAAGCGGATCAGCGAGCTCTTCCGCCTGACCTACCGCGCCGGGGAGCCGGTCAACCTCGCCGGGCGCCCCTACCGGCTGTTCTTCTCCGCGCGGCCCGACCTGGGGCTGTGCTTCATCTACGACGACGTCAGCGAGGGGGGCCACGACTACAAGTTCTACCTGGTCCCCGTGAGCCAGATCCGGGGCGCGGCCCCCGCCTCCTATAAGATGTACGGGGGGGACGCGGTGAGGCTGCAAGCCTCATCGGATTTGTCAATGCTTTTCATCACGCGCTGACCTCCGCGGCTTGACGCCCGGTATGGACCCTGGCGCCGAAAATGGCTAAGATAGCCGCGCAATGGTCGTGTGGGCCGCGCTGGTCGCGGGAATCGTCGCCGTTTTCTTCGCCGGGGTGATGCTTCTGCATCGCTCCCTCTACGTGAGCGCGGTCAGCCTCCTCGTCGTCCTGCTTCAGACCGCGGTCCTTTTCCTCCTGTGCGGCTCGCCCCTGCTCGGCCTGCTCCAGGTCATGATCTACGCCGGCGCGGTGATGGTCCTCGTCGTGGTCACGGTCATGGCGGCCGGCGAGGAGGGCGAGCGCTTCGCCGACTTCTCGTTCCCGCGGCCGCTGGCCTGGGCCGGCGTGATCGCGGCGGTCCTCGAGATCGCCCTCGTCCTGTCCCACGGCACGGCGCCGGCGGCCGTCCCCGTGGACCCGGCGCTCCAGGCGAAGCTCGGCTCCGTCCTGTTCCAGCCCTACGCCCTGGCCACCGAGGCCGTGACCTTGCTCATGTTCCTCGCCGCGCTGGCGATCGCCCCCGACCGGGAGGCCGCATGAACCTCACCGCGGTCGTCTGGGCGACGACGGGGGCGTTGTTCTCCTTCGGGCTGGCGATCGTCGTCTTCCGCCGCCAGCTCCTGGCCATGCTGCTCGGCCTCGAGCTGATGCTCGCCGCCGTCAACGTGAGCCTCGTCCACCACGCCGGCCTGTTCAACGACGCCGAGGCCCTCGCGGTCGTCGCCCTCGTCATCGCCGTGGCCGCCGCCGAGGCGGTCGTCGGGCTCTCCTTGATCCTCCGCATGCGCCGCGGAGGGCGCGGCGCCGACGCCGCGCTGCTGACGGAGCTCCAGGGATGACCGCCGCGCAAGTGCCGTGGGCCGCCTGGCTCCTCTTCGCGGCCCCCGTGGCCGCGATCCTGATCGGCTTCTTCGGGTTCCGCCGCTTCAAGCCCGAGTGGACGCATCTTCCGATCCTCGCGTCGTGCGCCGTCGTCACCGCGTCGGCCTTCTGGCTCGCGGCCCACGTCTACACCGGCCACAGCTTCGACCTGAACCTGTTCCGCTTCGCCGAGGCGGGGGACTGGGCCGTGGACTTCGGCCTGCGCGTCGACGGGCCCGGGGTCGCGGTGCTGGCGATGGTCTCCTTCGTCGGCTCGCTGATCCACCTGTACGCCGCGGGCTACATGAAGGGCGACCCGGGGTTCTCCCGCTTCTTCCTCGTGTTCCACCTGTTCTTCCTCGCGATGATCGGCCTGCTGACGGCCAACAACTTCGTCCAGCTGTACCTGTTCTGGGAGCTCGTCGGCGTGGCGTCGTACCTCCTCGTCGGCTACTGGTTCCATAAGGAGACCGCGCGCAAGGCCGCGCTCAAGGCCTTCCTGACCAACCGCGTCGGCGACTTCGGCCTCCTGCTCGCGGTGCTCCTCATCGTCCTCCAGTTCAAGATCACCCATTTCCACCTGCTGTACCTGAAGGCGGCCAGCGGCGCGACCTTCGAGCTGCTCCCCGTGATCGGGTTCCTCCTCGTCTGGGCGGCGTGCGCGAAGTCCGCGCAGTTCCCGCTGTACTTCTGGCTGCCCGACGCCATGGAGGGCCCGACGCCGACCTCGGCGCTGATGCACGCCGCGACGATGGTGACGGCGGGCGTGTTCCTCCTCGTGCGCTCCTGGCCGCTGATCTCCCTCGTCGAGGGCCTGCCGCACCTCATCGCCTGGATCGGGGCGGTCACCGCCCTCGGCGCGGCGGTCGTCGCGGGCACCAAGAAGGACCTCAAGCGCATCCTCGCCTACTCCACGGTCAGCCACCTCGGCCTGATGATGCTCGCGCTCGGCCTGGGGCAGATCGCGACGGCGCTGTTCCACCTGATCGTGCACGGCTTCTTCAAGGCCGCCCTGTTCCTCTGCGCGGGCAACATCGCCCACGCCCTGCACCAGCCGACGGCCAACGTCGACGACGTCGGCGGCCTGCAGAAGAGCATGCGCCTGACCTACCTCTCCTTCCTGCTCGCGGCGCTCTCGCTGGCGGGCGTGTTCCCGCTCGGCGGCTTCTTCAGCAAGGACGCCATCCTCGACGCCGCCTGGCATCACGGGGGGGCGCTGGCCGTCATGGGGATGCTCGTCGCCGCCGGCTCGGCGTTCTACATCTTCCGCATGCTGTTCCTCGCCTTCTACGGCGCGCGCCCCGAGCAGAAGCAGGCGCCGCACGCGCACGAGGCCGAGCCGATCCTGGGCGTGCCGGTCCTGTTCCTCGCCCTCGGCGCGGCCGCCGCGGGGCTCCTCAAGGAGCCCGTCGAGCGCTTCGTCCTCATGGGCTGGCGCGGCATGCCGAGCGGCCTGGCCGGGCTCGATCTCGTGCTGAACCTGCCCGGCGAGCCCGTCCTCCCGCACCTGAACATGACCGTCGCCGTCCTCGGGACCGCGATGGCCGCGCTCGGCGCCTTCGCGGCGTGGCGCCTGACCATGTCCGACCCCGGCTTCGACTGGCGCTGGCGCGGCGGCGCGGCCGAGGCCGTGTTCGAGTCCGATTTCGGCTGGAAGACCTTGGTCGACGCCTTCGTCCGCGGCGTCTCGCGCCTCGCCGGCTTCACCGGACGCGTCCTCGACAAGGGCGGGGTGGACGGGGCCGTCGAGGGCAGCGCCGGGTTCGTGCGCGCCGCGGGCGCCGCGATCGCGCGCTCCGCCCAGGGCCGGATCAACGACTATCTTTGGTGGATGCTGGCCGGCACGGCCATCCTCCTCCTGAGGGTGCTGCGATGAACGCCCCGCTCACGATGCTCTGGCTGACCCCTCTGGCCGGCGCCGCCGTCTGCGCCTTCCTCGCCCGCTACGGGGCGCTGTTCTTCTCCATGCTCTTCGCCGGCCTGGTCGCCGGCGTCGCCTGCGGGCAGAGCTCCGGCGGCGTCCTGTCCGTCGTCAACGAGCTCGGGCCGGTGTGGGCGTACGGCATCTCCTACCGCCTGTCGGCCGATTCCCTCTCCATCGGCCTCATCGCGCTGACCGCGTTCCTCAACCTGATCTGCGTCGCGGCCTCCTGGGAGCTCGAGGTGCCGGCGGGCTACTGGGCCTGCTTCATGGCGCTCGCCTCGGCGCTGACCGGCGTGTTCCTCGCCCGCGACCTGTTCTTCTTCTACGTGTTCTGGGAAGCGACCTTGATCCCGATGTTCTTCATCATCGGCCTGTGGGGCTCGAGCAACCGCCTGCACGCCGCGGTGAAGTTCTTCCTGTTCACCTTCGCGGGCTCGGTGTTCATGCTGCTGGCCCTGCTCGCGCTCGTCAGCGCGCACCACCGGATCACCGGCGTGTGGACCTGGGACCTCGCGGCGCTCGACGCGACGACCCTCGGGCCCGTCGCGCCCCTCGTGTTCTGGGGGTTAATAGCGGGATTTGCCGTTAAAATCCCGATGTTCCCGCTGCACACCTGGCTGCCCGACGCCCACACCGAGGCGCCGGCCGCCGGCTCCGTCATGCTCGCCGGGGTGATGCTCAAGATGGGCGTCTACGGCCTGCTGCGCGTCGCGCTCCCGCTGTTCCCGACCCTGTCGTTCGAGGCGCTGCCCATCCTCGGCGGCCTGGCCGCCTTCAGCACGATCTACGGCGCGCTGTGCGCGATGGCGCAGACCGACCTCAAGCGCATGATCGCCTACTCCTCGATCGCCCACCTCGGCTTCTGCCTGCTGGGCGTGCTCTCGCGCACGAGCCAGGGCCTGACGGGCGGGACGCTTCAGCTCATCAACCACGGGCTCACCACCGGGGCGCTGTTCCTGATGGTCGGCTTCCTTTATGAGCGCGCGCACAAGCGCGGCCTCTCCGATTTCGGGGACCTCGCGACGCGGGCGCCGTATCTCGCCTTCTTCTTCGGCTTCTCCACGCTCGCCTCCATCGGCCTGCCCGGCCTCAACGGCTTCGTCGGCGAGTTCATGGCGCTGTCCGGCGCGCTGTCGGTGCTGCCCATCCTCGCCTTCGCCGGCGTCCTCGGCGTGACCTTGGCGGCGGCGTACGCCCTGCCCGCCTTCCAGGCCGTGTTCTGGGCGCCCGCGGGCCCCGGCTCGGTCAGCGCCAAGGTCACCGACCTGAACCGTCGCGAGCGCGCGGTGCTCTGGACCTTGAGCCTGCTCATGCTCTGGATCGGCCTGGCGCCGCGCCCGTGGCTGGCCTATTTCGAGCCCGCGCTCCGGGGGCTCGTCCGATGACCTCGATCCCGATGGGCCCGCAGGCGGCGCTCGCGGCCGGCGTCCTGGGCGCCCTTTCGCTGGGCCTGATGCGCAAGCCGCCCGCGCTCGCCCTGCGCGCGCTCGCCGTCGCCTCCGTCGCGGGGGCGATGCTCCTGGCCGTCTGCTCCGCGTCGGACGGGTACTCCTCGGCGATCGTCCTCACCGACTCGAAGAGCATCGGGTGGCAGTACCTGATCTACCTCGGCGCCCTGCCGCTGGCGCTGTGGCTCGACGGGGAGGACGACGTCCTCGTCGCGCTGTTCCTCGGCGCGACGCTCGGCATGTCGTTGCTCGCCTCGGCGTCGAACCTGCCGATGCTGTTCGTCGCCCTCGAGTTCATGTCGCTGCCCGCCTACCTCCTCGTCGCGCGGTCGCGGCCCGGCACGCGCGGCCTCGAGGCGGCGATCAAGTATTTCTTCGCCGGCGGCGTGGCGGGGGCCTTGTTCATGCTCGGCCTCTCCCTGTACTACGCCGACACGCGCAGCCTCGCCGGCTCGACGGACCTCACGCCGCTCGGCCAGGCCGGGGCGGGCCTGATGGCCGCGGCCGCGCTGTTCAAGCTCGGCGCGTTCCCGCTGAACTGGTGGCTGCCCGACGCCTACGAGGCCGCCGCCCCCGAGGTGTCCGGCTTCCTGTCCACGGCGATGAAGTCCGCGGCGGTCCTGTTCCTGATGCGCCTGTGCGAGCTCGCCCCGCAGGCGGGCTTCATCGCCTTCCTGCCCGCCGTCGGCGCGGTCACCGCGCTGGCCGGCGCGGTCATGGCCCTGCGCCAGGAGCGCCTGCAGCGCCTGTTCGCCTTCTCCTCGGTCTCCAACGCCGGCCTGCTGATCCTCGGCGTCGGCGCGTGGGCGGCCTCGGGCCGCTCCTCGGAGGGCGTCTCCGCCCTCCTGTTCTTCCTCGGCGCCTACGCGTTCATGAGCAACGGGACTTTCGCGTTCATCAGATACTCCGGCCTCGAGACCCGCGCCCAGCTCAAGGGGAGGGGGGCCGCGATGCCCGCGGCCGCCGCCGCGTTCACCATCCTCCTGTTCTCGCTCGGCGGCATCCCGCCCACGGGCGGCTTCATGGCCAAGCTCCTGCTCCTGTGGCGCGCCGTCGACGCCGACCTGTACTGGCCCGCCGCGGCCGGGGCGGTGTCCGCCCTGATCTCGCTGGCCTACTACCTGGGGATGACCCGCGAGCTCTGGCTCGAGGCTCCGCACGGGCCCGAGCCGAAGACGGGCCCCGGCGCCCCGCTCGTCATCGCCTGCGCCGTCGGCGTCGTCCTTCTCGGCGCGGCCCCGTGGCTGATGTCGTCCCTCTCGGGGGCCCTGACCAGATGAGCAAGCTCTCCCTGTTCGCCCTCCTCGTCAACCTCCTCGTCGTCCTCGGCGTGACGGGGCTGTTCGCCAACGCCGGCCGCCTGTTCGGGCCGCGACCCAAGCATCAGGGCGACGCGGAGCTCCCGTACGAGACCGGCATGCCTCCCCTGGCGCCCGCCTACGAGCGCATGACCGTCTCCTACTGGCGCTACGCCGTCCTCTTCGTCGTCTTCGACGTGGACCTCGCCTTCCTCCTGCCGTGGGCCCTGTCCCGGCCGGTGCTGTCCCTGGAGTCCATGCTCGCCATCACCTCCTTCGTCGCGTTGATGCTGCTGATGCTGGCCTACTTCTGGCGCAAAGGGGTCCTCGAATGCCGTTAGAGAACGAGACGGTGCCCGCGGGCGTCATGACGACCCAGCTCGACGCCGCCCTGGGCTGGGCGCGCAAGTACTCGATCTTCCAGTACCCCTTCGTCACCGCGTGCTGCGGCATGGAGTTCATGTCGGTGGCCGCCTCGCACTACGACCTCGACCGCTTCGGCGCGGGCTTCCCGCGCTTCTCGCCGCGCCAGGCCGACGTCCTGCTCGTCGTCGGCACGGTCAGCCACAAGATCGCGCCCGTCCTGCGCCGCATCTACGACCAGATGGCCGAGCCCAAGTGGGTCGTGGCCTTCGGGGTGTGCACCTGCACCGGCGGCTTCTACAACAACTATTCGACGGTGCAGGGCATCGACACCATCATCCCGGTGGACCTCTACATCCCCGGCTGCCCGCCGCGTCCCGAGACCGTCATCCAGGGCCTGACCATGCTGCAGGAGAAGATCCAGAAGACGAGGGGACAGTTCCGGTGAGCGACCTCCGCGGAGAACGGCGCGACGTCCCGGCCGCCTCGAACCACGAGGAGCTGAGCAAGCTCCGGGCCGCCGGCTACAACGTCCTGGTGGACCTGACCTGCGTGGACTACCTGCCGCAGGGCAAGTCGCCCCGCTTCGACGTGATCTACCGCCTCATGCGCCTCGACCCGGCGACCGGCGACGACCTGGGGCGCGTGGAGGTCCACTGCGCCGTCGACGAGGCCCCGGTCCTGCGCTCGGCCAAGGACATCTGGCCCGCCGCCGACTGGCTCGAGCGGGAGGTCTGGGACATGTTCGGCGTCCGCTTCTCAGACCGGCCCGGCATCAAGCGACTCCTCATGTACGAGGAGTTCGTCGGCCACGCCCTGCGCAAGGACTACCCCATCGCCAAGCGTCAGCCCCTGATCGGCCCGAAGTCGGGCGAGAAGGCGGACAGCCCCAGCTTCAACATCCTGAGACCGACGGTGACCGGCGAATGAACCGCAGCCAGAAGACGTACATGCTCAACATGGGCCCTCAGCACCCGTCCATGCACGGCGTCGTCCGCCTCGTCCTCGAGCTCGAGGGGGAGCGCATCGTCGACGTGGACGCCGAGATCGGCTACCTGCATCGCGCCTTCGAGAAGCACGCGGAGAACGAGACCTGGAACAACGTCGTGCCCTGGACCGACCGCCTGAACTACGTCTCGCCCCTGATCAACAACGTCGGCTACGCGATGGCCGTGGAGAGGCTGGCCGGCATCGAGGTGCCCGAGCGCGGCCAGTACATCCGCGTCATCGCCTCCGAGATCTCCCGCGTGACCGACCACCTGACCTGCATCGGCGCCACCGCGATGGAGCTGGGCTCGCTGACCGTCTTCCTGTACCTGATCAAGGGCCGCGAGTTCCTGTACCAGCTCGTCGACCACCTCACCGGCGCGCGCATCACGACCGCCTTCACGCGCGTCGGCGGCGTCAAGGGCGACCTGCCTCCCGACTTCGCCGAGAGGTTCCGCGCCGTCGCCAAGGAGGTCCGCCTGTGCGTGGCGGAGAGCGACAAGCTCCTGACGCGCAACCGGATCTTCATGGACAGGATGGAAGGCACCGGCAAGCTCTCCTCCGCCGACGCGCTCGCCTACGGCATCACCGGCCCGTTCCTGCGCTCGACCGGCGTCCCCTACGACGTGCGCCGCGCGCACCCGTACGCGGTCTACGACCGGCTCGACTTCGAGATCCCCGTCGGCTCGACCGGCGACAACTACGACCGCTACCTGTGCCGCCTGGCCGAGATCGAGCAGAGCCTTCGCCTCATCGAGCAGTGCCTGGAGAAGATCCCGGAGGGCAAGCACTCGCTCGAGCCGAAGGAGATCAAGCACGCCTTCGAGATCCAGGACGCGGGCAAGCACGGCGACACGGCCCTGCTCGCCAAATACGCCGCCAAGGTGGACCAGACGCTCGAGGGCATGGGCAAGGACGCCCAGCCCGGCACGCGCACGGCCGACCGGAAGGTCACCCTCCCGGCCAAGGAGAACACCTACACCAACATCGAAGGCCTGATGAACCATTTCGAGCTCGTCATGTGGACCTGGGGCGTGAAGATCCCGCCCTCGGAGACCTATTTCGCCGTCGAGGGCGGCAACGGGGAGCTCGGCTTCCACCTCGTCAGCGACGGCGGCGACGGCCCCTACCGCGTGCGCTGCCGCCCGCCGTGCCTGTTCCCGATGGGGGCGATGAAGAAGCTCCTCGTCGGCGGCCAGATCGCCGACGTGATCCCGACCTTCGGCTCGATCAACATGATCGCCGGGGAGCTCGACCGATGAAGCCCTTCACGGACGAGCAGGAAAAGACCTTGGTCGCCTGGACCAAGAGATACCCGTACACCAACCTCGGCCTCATCGAGGCGCTGCGCGCCGTCCAGGACTGGCACCGGATGATCACCCCGGAGGCCGCCTCCGCGGTCGCGGACATCTTCAAGCTCCCGTTCAACCACGTCTGGGGCGTCGCCACCTTCTTCCCGACCTTCACGCGCTGGAAGACGGGCCAGAAGCGCGTCGGCGTCTGCCACGGCCTGTCCTGCTTCCTCAAGGGCTCGGGCAAGGCGGAGCGCTGCCTGGAGAAGACCCTCGGCGTGCCCAAGAAGCAGGCCACGCCCGACGGGAAGCTCTCCTGGGAGACCATGGAGTGCCTCGGCGCCTGCGAGCAGGCCCCGGCGCTCCTGGTCAACGACAGATTGGTCGGTCCGGCCACGGATGAGGCCATCGCCAAGCTGAAGGATCTCAAATGACCAAGATCCTGACGAAACATTTCGACGAGCCCAAGCTCCACGAGCTGGAGACGTATCGGAAGCTGGGCGGCTACGAGGCTCTCTCGAAGGCCCGCGGCATGGAGCGCAAGGCCCTCCAGGAAGAGGTCGTGAAGTCCAACCTGCGCGGCCTGGGCGGTGCGGGCTTCCCCGTCGGCTTCAAGTGGAGCACCGTCCCGCCCGAGGACAAGGTCCCGGGGCCCCGCTACGTCGTCGTCAACTGCGACGAGTCCGAGCCCGGCTGCTTCAAGGACCGCGTCCTGGTCACCCGCGCCCCGCACCAGCTCTTGGAAGGCCTGCTCATCGCTTCTTATGTGATCGGCTCCAAGGATTCCTTCATCTTCATCCGCGGCGAGTACCAGAACCAGTACGACATCCTCGAAAAAGCGATCGTCGAGGCGAAGTCCGCCGGGCTGCTCGGGGACGTCAACATCCATCTCATGCGCGGCGCCGGGGCCTACATCTCCGGCCTCGACACCGCCTTGCTCGAGACGATGGAGGGCAAGAAGGCCTGGCCGCGCCAGCCCCCGCCCTTCCCGACCGTCGCCGGCCTCATGGGCAAGCCCACGGTCGTCAACAACGTCGAGACCCTCTCCATGCTCCCGTTCATCGTGCGCGAGGGCGGGGAAGCCTTCGCCAAGATCGGCTCCGCCAAGAACGGCGGCACCGTCCTGTTCTCCATCTCCGGCCACGTCGAGAAGGAAGGCGTCTACGAAGTCCCCATGGGCACGACGCTCCGCGCCGTCCTGGCCTTGGCGGGCGGCGTGAAGGGGGGCAAAAAGCTCAAGGCCGTCATCCCCGGCGGCACCTCGATGCCGCCGCTCCTCGAGAAGGACCTCGACATCGCCCTCGACTTCGACGCCATCAAGGCGGCCGGAACCATGCTCGGCGCCGGCGGCATGATCGTCCTGGACGAGACGGTGGACGCCGTGGAGGTCGCGCACAACATCGAGCGCTTCCTGATGCACGAGTCCTGCGGTCAGTGCACGCCCTGCCGCGAGGGCTCGAACTGGTCGGAGCGTATTTTAGAGCGCATGCTCGAGGGCAAGGGTCAGAGCGGCGACACGGAGAACCTCGCGCGCGTGGGCGAGAACATCACGGGCAAGGTCATCTGCGCCCTGGGAGACACCGTCGGCATGGTCACCCGGGCCTGGATCGGCAAGTTCCCGGACGATTTCAAGAAGCGGGTCCCGAACAATGGGTCAAACGGTCAAGTACAAGCTGAACGGGGTCGAGCGCGAGGCCGAGGAAGGCAAGCTCGTCATCGAGGCCGCCAAGGACGTCGGCGTCGAGATCCCGCACTACTGCTATCACAAGGCCCTCGGCAACCCCGGCAACTGCCGCATGTGCATCGTCGAGGTCGCGGGCGCGCCCAAGCCCCAGGTCTCCTGCCGCACGAGCGTGCGCGAGGGCCTCGACGTCAAGACCGACTCCGACCTCGTCAAGCGCGCGCAGGCGAGCGCGCTCGAGCTCCATCTCGTCAACCACCCGCTCGACTGCCCGGTCTGCGACCAGAGCGGCGAGTGCGGTCTTCAGGACTATTACATGAAGATCGGCCAGTACCAGAGCGCGGTGCGCGAGGACAAGGAGCACAAGGGCAAGCGCATCGTCGCCGGCCCCCACGTCATGCTCGACCAGGAGCGCTGCGTGCTGTGCACGCGCTGCACCCGCTTCGTCGACAACGTGACCAAGACCCACGAGCTCGGCATCTTCGGCATGGGCCATTCCGAGCGGGTCGAGGTCACGCCCGGCATGACCCTCGACAACGCCTACTCCGGCAACGTCGTCGACATCTGCCCCGTCGGCGCGCTCACCGACCGCGACTTCCGCTACAAGGTCCGCGTCTGGTACCTCGACAAGACGGATTCCATCTGCCCCGGCTGCTCGCGCGGCTGCAACATCTCGGTCCACACGAACACCGCCCGCCCCTGGCACAACGACGGCAAGCGCGTGGCGCGCCTCAAGCCCCGCGTGAACATGGACGTCAACGGCCACTGGATGTGCGACGACGGCCGCTACGGCTTCGGCAGCCTCGATTCCGACCGCCTGGGCAAGGTGGTCAAGCTCCAGCCGCAGAAGACCGAGATGAGCTGGTTCGACATGGCCTCCGAGCTCGCGCCCCTGCTGACCGCCGAGACCGTGGTGGTGGCCTCGGGCATGCTGTCGAACGAGGACTGGGCCGCCTATAAGTCCTTGTTCGTCGACACGCTGAAGATCAAGGACCATTACTTCACCGCCGCGCCCGACCAGCTCGGCGCCGAGGACGCTTTGCTCCGCCGCAAGGAGAAGGTGCCGAACCTGGCCGGAGCTCCAGGGCTGACGAGCGGCTCGTTCGACGACCTCGCCAAGGACCTCGAGGCCGGAAAGGTCAAAACGCTGTACGTGATCGAGCGCGACCTCTCCAGGATTTGGGGAGATCGAGCGGCGTCGCTGCTCGCGAAGGCGCGGACGACGATCCTCCAGGGCCCGAACAAATACGCGCTCGGCGATTCCTTCACCTACCGACTCCCGGCCACCGCGTACGTCGAGGAGGACGGCCACTTCACCAACTTCGAGGGCAAGATCGGCGCCTACAAGCAGGCGCTGGCTCCCATCGGCGACGCCCGGCCGGACTGGGCCATCTTCGCGCTGCTCCAGAAGGCGCTCGGGGCGAAGGCGGTCGCGGCATGACCTTCCCTCTGCCCCTCGTCGACGCCGGATTCGCCGTCGCCAAGATCCTGTTCGCCGTCCTGGGCGTGGGGCTCAGCATCGCCGGCTTCCTCGGCTGGGTCGAGCGCAAGCAGAGCGCGGTGATGCAGGACCGCATCGGCGCCAACCGGGCGTCCATCTTCGGCATCACCATCCTCGGCCTGTTCCATCCCATCGCCGACGCCATCAAGCTGCTCACGAAGGAGGACTTCGTGCCGAAGGGCGCCCGCAAGCCGATGCACGGCCTGGCGCCCATCATCTCCCTGGGCTGCGGCATGTTCTGCCTCGCGGCGCTCCCCTACGGAGGCGTCGTGGACTACGCCGGGCGCGCCTGGGACCTGACGCCGATCTCCCTGCCGATGGGCGTGCCGCTCGTCCTGGCCGCGCTCGCCTTCGGCGTGCATGGCATCGTGATGGCCGGCTACGCGTCGGGCTCGAACTACGGCCTGCTCGGCGCGATGCGCGGCGCGGCGCAGATGATCGCCTACGAGGTGTGCCTGGCGAGCGCGCTGGCCGGCCTGCTCTTCATCTACGGCACGCTCGACTTCTCCGAGGCGGTGCTGTGGCAGGTCTCCCACGGGGTGTGGGGGATCGTCGTCCAGCCGCTCGCGTTCATCATCTTCCTCACCGCCGGCACCGCCGTGACCAAGCGCATCCCCTTCGACCTCCCCGAGGGCGAGAGCGAGATCGTCGGCTACCACGTCGAGTACTCGGGCATGAAGTTCGGCATGTTCATGATGACCGACTTCTTCGAGTCCATCGTGATCTGCGGCGTGATCACCGCCCTGTTCCTCGGCGGCTGGTCCATCCCCGGCCTCGACCTGCCCTCGATGGGCCTCCTCGGCGGGGTCCTGATGGTGGCGAGCTTCGTGGGCAAGATCCTGCTCATGCTGTTCCTCCTCATGCAGGTGCGCTGGACTTTGCCGCGCTTCCGCTTCGACCAGGTCCTCGACCTCGGCTGGAAGCATCTCCTGCCCCTGTCCCTGATCAACTTCCTCGTCACCGCGTGGGTGGTCTACTTATGGCGATAACCGTCCGGACCGTCAGGCGCCCGGAGCGCACCTTCGCGACCGAGCTCTACCTCGTCGAGATCGTCAAAGGCCTCGGCCTGACCTTCCGGCATCTGTTCGTGAACCTGTACCGCCACTCCAAGCGCGCCCTGGGCCTCAAGGGCCTGCCCGGGTCGGTCACGGTCCAGTACCCCGAGGACCCCGCCGTCCTGGGCAAGCGGGCGCGCACGCGCCACCGCCTGCTCAAGCGCGACGACGGCGCCCCGCGCTGCACCGCGTGCCTCCTGTGCGAGACGATCTGCCCGGCCAAGTGCATCCGCATCACGGCCGAGAACGCGCCCGACGTCACCGTCGAGAAGCGCGCCAAGACCTTCGACATCGACCTGGGCATGTGCGTGTTCTGCGGCTACTGCGTCGAGGCCTGCCCCGTGGACGCCATCCACATGGACGCCAACGAGGTGGAGATCTCGTCCTACAGCCGCAAGGACATGATCTGGAACATGCCCGAGCTGCTCGGCGACGTCCCGAAGAAGCCCTCTCAGCCGTCCTGAGGGCCCTTGTGCTTCCCGGGCGGGGGGGCTACCCTGAGGGGGTGAAGCGCCCCCGGGCCCGCGGCCAGGCCTCCGTCGAGTACATGCTCCTCCTCTCCACGGTGCTAGTCATGGCCCTGATGACCGGGGCCTTCATCAGCAAGTTCGGCCGCGACCTCCTCGACGACATCGCCATGAAGGTCCTCGAGGCCGCCATCACCCTCGCGATGCCTTAACCTTTCGTTTCCCTTTTGTTTGGTCGCGGGACCCCCCGCCGGCGGCTACACTGAGGGCATGAGCACGCGAGACCTGACGTTGGGCGGGGTTTGGGGCGTCAACCTCCTGGCGATCTGCGCCTCCAATTTCAACGAGGTCCGGCACTGCCTTGCGGTCCTGATCCTGTACTCCGCGACTTACTTCCTGTTCGCGCCGCTGCACGTGCTGATCCTGCTCTGCGTGTGGACGGCCTACAGCCTCGAGCGCGGGGACTCCCCGCTCTCCGGGGACTGCGCGGCGCGCGCGGCGGTGCGCATGGTGTGCGCGGAGACCGTCCTGTTCTGGGCGCTGTACTGGGGCATGGTCTTCGAGATCCTGCCCCTGCACATGCGGGTCTAGGCGGGGCCTAGCGAGGCGGCGCTTCTTCCGCTATACTGGCCCCGTCATGCCTTTCGGCCTCAAGCCCATCGTCGTCGCCGACATCATGGACATGCTCCTCGTGGGCACCTTGGTGTACGGCATCATGCTCTGGTTCAAGCGCACGAAGGCCGCCTTCGTGGCGCTGGGGCTGCTCCTGCTGGTCGTCGTGTACACCGTGGCCTTCGTCTCGGGCATGTACATGACGGTCCGCATATTCCAGGGCTTCTTCGCCGTGTTCATCGTCGCGGTGATCGTGATCTTCCAGGAGGAGATCCGCTCGATGTTCGAGCGCATCGCCATCTGGAGCCTCACCGGCGGCGTCCTGCGGGCCGCGCCGACCCATCGCCAGGTCGAGATCCTGGTCAGCTCGCTGGGCGACCTCGCGCGCGAGCACATCGGCGCGCTCGTCGTCCTGCGCGGCCTGGACCCGCTCGACCGGCACATCGAGGGCGGCTGGGACCTGAACGGGGACCTCTCCGAAGCCCTCCTCAAGAGCATCTTCGACTCGCACTCGCTGGGCCACGACGGGGCGTTCATCGTCGAGGAGGGGCGGGTCACGCGGTTCGGCGCGCAGCTGCCGCTGTCCAAGGACTTCTCCAAGATCACGAACCTCGGCACGAGGCACTCGGCGGCCCTCGGATTATCCGAGCGCTGCGACGCGATGTGCCTCGTCGTCAGCGAGGAGACCGGGAAGATCTCGTTCGCCCTGCGCGGGGACCTGGTCGGGGTCAAGGACCTCGAGGAGCTGCAGGACGGCATCGAGATCTTCCTGACCAAGCACCTGCCCAAGACCCCGCAGAACTACATCTACCACTTCGTGACCGAGAACATGCGCGAGAAGGTCATCGCGACGGTCGTCTCGATCCTGCTCTGGGTGTTCTTCGTCGGCTTCGGAGGGGGGCGATGAAGCCCGGCTTCCACGCGCGCCGCCTGGTCAAGCTCCTGACGGAGAGGGGGCGGTCCCTGTCGCCGCTGACCATCCTGACCCACGACCACCCCGACCCCGACGCGCTGGCCAGCGCCTGGGCGCTGGCTCATCTCGCGCAGTCGCTGGGGAAGATCAGCACCCGCATCGTGTACGGCGGCATGATCGGCCGGGCCGAGAACCGCATGATGGCGGAACGGCTGCTGGTCCCGGCCCGCCCGCTGCGCAAGGGGGAGCTCGCCGGCGTGCCGCACCTGGCGCTCGTGGACACCCAGCCTCCCTTCAAGAACAACCGCTGCCCTCCGCGCCGCATCCCCGACCTGATCCTGGACCACCATCCCCGCCACGCCGACACGCACTCCGACATGGCGCTGATCGACGAGAGCGTGGGCGCCACGACGACCATCCTCGTCGAGGCGCTGATGGCCGCGGGCCTGCGCGTCCCCGGCCGCCTGGCCACCGCGATCGTCTACGGCATCGGCTCCGAGACCCAGAACCTGGGCCGCGAGGCGACCACGCGCGACATGGAGGCCTATCAGGCCCTGTGGCCGAAGGCCAACATGAAGACGCTGTGGCGCATCTCCTATCCGCAGCGCTCCGAGGCGTTCTTCATGACCTTGGCGCACGCGGTGCGCGAGGCCTTCGTGGTCGGGCGCGTCGTCGGCGCGAACCTGGGCGAGGTCGCCACCCCCGACAGCGTCGCGCAGATGGCCGATTTCCTGCTGACGCTCGAGAAGATGCAGTGGTCCATCGTGACCGCGCGCTATCACGGGCGCCTGCACGTGTCCCTGCGCGCCAACGACCCGGGCGCCGGCGCGGGACGCCTGCTCAAGCGCCTGCTCGGCGGGGGCAACCGCGGCGGCGGCCACGGCATGATCGCCGGCGGCTCCCTCGAGATCGGGGCGGAGGCGCCGGAGCAGGAGTGGCGCGCGGCGGAGGAGAAGATCGTGACCGAGTTCCTGGCCTATCAGGGCCTCAACGCCGGCGACCGCCGCCGGCCCTTCCGCGGCGCTTAGCCCGGCGGGGCTACTTCCAGCCGATCACCGACCAGCCCTTCTCGGCCATGCAGCGCTGCGTGTACGCGCGCTGGATCTCGTCGGGGGAGCCCGCCTCCCAGGCGCCGTGGGCGAGCCCCGCGGCGGCGCCGACGGCCGCCCCCTCGGCGACGGCCCGCTTGTAGTTCCCCGTGAACGCGCCGAACACCATCCCCATGAAGGCGCCGAAGAACCCGCCGCGGGCGGTCCGGCCCGCGACGCGCTTGGCGGGGTTGGCCTTCAGGTAGGCCTTGGCCTCCTTGAGGCAGAGGTCCGCGTCGGCCTTGGCGGCCTCCCCGCCGCCGGCTTTGTAGCGCTCGTCCGGGTAGACGACCGGGCGCGGGTGGGAGCACGACGCGAGGAGAAGGACGGCGAGGGCGAGCCGAAGCATGCCGGAGTATAGCCCCGGAACGGCGCCCGGTCAACGGACCCTAGGGCGCGATCTCCCGGACGCTCATCTTCTTGTAGACGAGGCCGTTCGTCCCGATGTTGTCGCTGCGGAAGTAGACGGTGATGCTGGGCTTGCCCGACTCGCTGCCCGGGCGGGCGTCGTTGTTGGTCAGGCGCAGGCGCGGGTCGATGCCCGACCGGCAGGGGACGCCGCCGACGCCGAAGTTCGTCCCGTTGTCGACCAGCTCGTTGACCTTGGTCCAGGTCCCGCCGTTGGCGCCGTCGGTCAGGTCGATGTAGTGCTCGGCCTTCACGTTCCCGTCGGGCAGGTCATAGACGACGTACTTGACGCCGATCCAGGTGTTGTACGGCATCGTGGACCACATCGCCTTGTTCTGGACCGGGACCGAGTTCGGGTGCGAGGTCTCCTTCTCGAAGTCGATGCGGCCGTCGTAGCGGACGCGCGCGCCCATCCCTCGGGTGTCGCACAGGTTGGACAGCTCCGGGCCGGTGGTGCCGTGATTGGCCCGGGCGATGGTCACGATGCCGCCGTAGGCCGTGCCGCTGTCGGCGACCCGCCGCCCGTAGACGGTGATCTCGACGTTGCGCCAGCTCTGCTGCAGCGCCGGGTCGTGGACGTACATGCGCGGCACGGAGCCCGAGATCGAGAAGAGCCCCTTGCCGTCGACGCTGTACGACGCGTTGCCGTGCGCCGCGTCGAACCAGGCGTCCTGCGGGTCCACGCCGCTGAAGTTCCGGGCCACGCCGTTGTCCCACTTCGAGACCCAGTACTTGCCTCCGGCGGCGGAGGGGTAGAGCTGCTTGATCCCGAAGCGGTCGGCGCCGCCGGTCTGCACGGCGTTGGCGACGGTGACGGGGATGGAGGCGGAGGCGCGGTTGCCGGCGGCGTCGCGGGCGGTGGCGGTCAAGGTGTGGGCTCCGTTGGCGACGGCGGTGGTGTTCCACGCCAGCGCGTAGGGCGGGGCGAGGACCTCGGCGCCCAGGTTGGCCCCGTCGAGCTTGAACTGCACGCCCGCCACGCCGGCGTCGTCCGTCGCCGACGCGGAGACGGCGACGGAGCCCGCGACGGTGGCGCCCGAGGCGGGGGCGGTCAGCGCGGTCGCCGGCGGGGTGGTGTCGGCGACGGGCACGGGGGGAGGCGTGGGCGCGGGGGCGGCGCCCAAAGCGAAGGCGCACACCTGATGGGTGCCGGCGCCGGACTGCAGGGCGAGGTCGTCGAGGCTGGAGACGGCGGCCTGCTCGGAGCGGAAGGCGTAGCTCGAGGCGACGGTGCGTTCGGCGGCGCCGGGCGGGGTGACGAAGACGGAGTAGCGGCGGGCGGCGGGGTCGACGGCGAGGCGGAACTTGTAGGTGGCGCCGGCGATATAGGGGACGGCGGCGTCGGCGGCGTAGGCGCCGGCGTTGCGGGCGTCGATGTAGCCGGCGTTGTTGAAGCGCACGGCGGCGGCGAGGCCGGAGTAGCCGGAGGCGGCGCCGAGGGCGAGGCCGGTGAGGGCGTCGATGCGC
>JACPOW010000024.1 GCA_016191335.1 Elusimicrobiota bacterium
AACTCACACCTGAAGGCGCTGGGCGTAGTGCGCCTGGCCGCCTCATGAAGGCCGCTATCCGAACCGCCGGATGCGTCACGCGCACGTCCGGTGGTGTGGGAGGGGGCGGGTAGGACGATCCTACCTGCCTCCTACCCGATGGGGGGAGGAGGAGACAACGCAACAGCGGGGTCTGACCCCACGGTGTTGCGTTGTTAGTAAGTGACTTCGAACTTCTTGCGGGCGAAGTCGGCCTTCGTCATGGTGACGATGCCGCGCAGGGTGTCGCCCTTCGCGTCGAAGGAGATGTCGCCGACCATCGCGCGCAGGTGGGTCTTGCGCACGGCGGCGAGGACCGCCTTGCGGTCGGGGGAGCCCGCCTTGCGCAGGGCCTCGAGGGCGACGCGAGCGGCCTCGTAGCCGTAGTGATCGTAGGTGCGGGGCTGGGCGCCCGCCCAGCGCTTCTGATAGCGCTCGACGAAATCGGCCGCGCTGGGCAGGGCCTCGACCGGCACGCCGCCGACCGAGACGTAGGCGCCGTCCCCGGCGGGGCCCGCGATGTCGAAGAAGTCCTGGTTCTTGGTCGCGTCGCCCGAGAGGAACGCGCCGCGATAGCCGGCGGCGCGGGCCTGCTTGATGAGAAGGCCGGCTTCCATGTAGATGCCGCCGTAGAAGACCGCGTCGGGACGGCCCGCGGCGATCGCCGAGACGACCGCGGAGAAATCCTTGTCGCCGAGGGAGACGGCCTCGAAGGCCGCGACCGAGCCGCCCTTGCGCTCGGCGGCTCCTCGGAAGGTCTCGGCCAGGCCGAGGCCGTAGGGCGAGCGGTCGTGGACGAGGAAGAAGCGCTTCAAGCCGAGACGTTTGACGGCGTAATCCGCGGCGAACTCTCCCTGCATCGCGTCCGACGGCGCGAGTCGGAACACGACCCGCTCTCCGCCCCAGTCCGGCCGGTCCTGCTGGGCGGTCAGGGCCGTCGCGGTGGCCGACGGGGTGATCATCGCCAGCGACGCCTGCGAATAGACGCGCGACGCCTCGATGGCGCAGCCCGAGGTGAGGTGGCCGATCACGGCGAACACGAGCGGGTCGTCGACGGCCCGCCGGGCGACCGAGGCGGCCTCGAACGGGTCGGAGCGGTCGTCGGAGACGACCACTTCGACGGAGGGCAGGCCTCCGAGCGCGGCCTCGTCCTCGACGGCCATGCGCACGCCGCGCTCCACGCCCTGGCCCGAGGCGGCCATGTCCCCGGAGGTCGGCACGGCGACGAGGAGGCGAGCGGGCCCGCCGCCCTCGGGCGAGCAGGCGCAGGCGAGGGCCATGACGGCGGCGAGGCCGGTCCGGCGGAGCATGCCCCCAGTGTACGAAAAAGTTATCATCGAGAGAGGCCGAAACCATGATCCAACTCGCCGAAGGCGCCTACTGCTGGTCCTCGTTCAACCCCGAGAAGAAGTTCAACTTCAACGGCCACATCCTCAAGACCGCGGGGGGGACGGTCATCGTCGACCCCGTGCCGTTCTCGGCCGACGACCTCGCCTACCTCGAGGCCGCGGGCCTCAAGCCCGACGCGCTCGTGATCACCAACCGCAATCACCTCCGCGCAAGCGCGGAGGTGATTAGACGATGGACGATTCCCACCTTTATACACATCCTCGAAGTGGAGGGCGCCGGGATCAAGCCGGACCGAACTGTCCAGGACGGCGATATCGTCCACGGCCTCCTGTGCGTCCACCTCCCCGGGAAATCCCCGGGGGAGATCGCGCTGTACTGGCCCGAGCGGAGGCTTTTCCTCCTCGGCGACGCCCTGATCGCGCCCCAGGGAAGATTGAAGACCGTCCCCGTCGAGAAGCAGGACGACCCCGCCGCGCTCAAGCGCTCCCTCGAGCTGCTGCGGACCTACGACTTCGACCACCTCCTCGTCGGCGACGGCGACCCTCTGCTGGGCGACGCCAAGACCGCCGTCGTCGCCTTCCTGAACAAGGGCGCATGAGGCGGTTCTCCTGCCGCATCTACGGGGTGCTGCGGGAGGGGGACAAGGTCCTCCTCGCCCGCTCGCGCTTCGGGGCGAGCACCTTCATCAACTTCCCCGGCGGCGACATCGAGATCGAGGAGGCCCCGGGCGACGCCCTGCGCCGCGAGTTCCGCGAGGAGACCGGCCTCGAGATACGCCCCGTGCGCACCCTGTACGCCAACCAGGAGGCGCACCTGTCCACGGCCGCCCCGATCCAGATCGTGTCGGTGTACTGGCTCGTCGAGCGCGTGTCCGGCGACCTGCGCCTGGCCGGCAACGGGGACGACGTGCTCGAGCTGTTCTGGCGCGACGTCAAGGACCTGCCTCTCGAGGGGATGTTCCCCGCCGAGCTGGAGTTCTGCCGTCAGCTCCCCGGTCTGCTGGATCAGTGACTCGCACCGGTGCGAGTCCCGACTGTTTCCGGAAACAGTTCCCGCCCTTGAATTAGGCCCCTTTCGGGGGTATCCTTCGGGCGTGAAGGCCTTGTCTCTCGTCCTCGCCGTCCTTTGCTCCGTCCGCGCCTCCGCCGGCCCCGCCGGCCCGGTCGACGCGCACGCCGCTCCGGCCACGGGCTACTCGGGCGCCTACCTGGGCATGGTCTCGCGCTCGCTGGCCGCCGACCCGTTCTTCGGCTCCCGCCTGCTCGACTCCTTCGACCTCCATCTGCGCTCCGTCGCGGCGATGACCGCCCCGAAGGCGGTGCGGGACTATCTCGAGATCGCGGTGGTCGGCGCCGGGGTCAGCTCTCCCGCGGCGCTGCGGGCCTCCCTCGGCACGGAGCCGATGGAGCCGCAGCGCGCGTCGGCGCTCCTGCTGGCCCACGCGCTCGCCCGGCCCGAGCAGTTCCGCGAGGTGCTCGACGGCCTCGAGGCTCAGAAGGCGGGGCTCGGCAAGAACACCGCCAAGCTCCTGCGCGAGGCGAACGGGCGCGGGGACCGCGGCCTCCTCGCGATCCTGCGCGCGCGCGGCGAGGTCAAGCCGCGGGGCAAGGAGCTGACGTACGACCGCTTCGGCCAGCTCGACCGGATGTTCGACGGGGGGGGCTCCGGCGGCGGCGACACGGTCTCGATCTCCGGCCCGGTGTCCGTTCCCGAGGGCTACGACGGCTACGGTCCCGACGGCCGCCCCCGGCGCACCGGCCTGATGCCCGCGCGCGAGTAGTTGAGAGAAGCGCTCCAATCTGGTAGAATGTTCTTCACGGGCCTTTAGCTCAGCTGGGAGAGCGCCTGCATGGCATGCAGGAGGTCAGCGGTTCGATCCCGCTAAGGTCCACCACTCGCCCCCTCGGATTTTACGGGCCTGCCGTGAGAACGGCGTAACGACGGGGGCGAGTGGTTTCCTTTTTATAGCCCCCATCACCCCCCGAGCCCCCTCTTCCCTCAAGGGAAGAGGGGGACGCTCATGTAGGGCGAGTTCACCTCTCGTTCACCTTTTGTTGGGTCGACCGCGCGCGGCGATACGGCTATATCCTTGATGAGAGGTGGAACATCATGGATGAGCTTCGGATCGTGCAGCTGACGAAGGAGATGGTCGCGGAAGAGCTGAGGCTCCTCGGAGACCCGTGCGCGGCCGCCGCGTGCGTGGTCCGCAAGACCCTCATGGCCGCTTTGCAGGGCGCCGCCCCCGGCGACACGCCGCCGGCGCGCGTGATCGAGGACGCGGTGAAGGGCGCGATGACGGCCCTGCTCCTCGCGGACCACAGCATGACCCGGGGCGCCATCCTGATCCTCGAGGCGGTGATGGACACCGCCTCCAAGCGCGACCTCGACCCGACCGACAGCATGCGCGCCGCCCTCAAGGGCCTGGCCGACCTGCGCCGCTTCGTGGACCCGTCCCGCATCGACGACATCCGCCTCGAGATCGAGGCGCACTACATGGGCGCCGGCGAGGTGTTCATGGAATACCTGCGGGGAGTCCCGGTCCACAAGCGTTAGCGACGGGGACCCGTTGCGGGCTCGGCGGGGGGTCTGCTACGATGGGGCGTGCTAACGGCGCTCCTCGTGATGACCGCTCTGCCGCTCGCCGACCCGCTGATCGACCTTCAGGCCCTGATCCCGGACGCGGTTCTGGACATCCGCTACGCGACCAAGGACAACCTGACGGGGCGCCCGTTGTACCCGTTCGCCGCCGCCTTCCTGCGGCGCTCCGCGGCGGAGAAGCTCGCCCGGGCCGCGTCGGCGCTGAGGGCGAAGGGCCTGCGGCTCGTCATCTACGACGCCTACCGCCCGCTGACGGCCCAGAAGGCGCTGTGGGAGGCCAAGCCCGACGCCCGCTTCGTCGCGGACCCCAAGAAGGGCTCCTCGCATAACCGCGGCGGCGCGGTGGACGCGGCGCTCGCCGACTCCTCGGGCCGGCCCCTGCCGATGCCCTCGGCCTTCGACGACTTCGGGCCGCTCGCGCGCCACGGCGCGCCCGGGGTCCCTCTGGAGGCGCGGCGCAACGCCGAGACCCTGAAGGCCGCCCTCGAGTCCGCCGGGTTCGTCTCGCTGGCCGACGAGTGGTGGCATTACCGCGACCGCGAGGCGCTCTCGTGGCCGATCCTCGACGTGCCGTTTGAACAGGTGACCCGATGAAAGCCCTCAAAGCCTTGCTCATGTTCGCCGTCGTGCTCGGCATGATCGTCGCCGGCGCGCTCTCGCTCTGGCTCGGACGCGGGGTCAAGCTCGCCCTCGAGCGCTTCGGCCCCGGGATCATCGGCGCTCCCGTCTCGGTCGGCGCGGTGGTCCTGACCCCGTGGTCGGGGCGCGGCGCGATCACGAATCTCGTCATCGGCAACCCTCCCGGCTTCAAGGGGGCGCACGCCCTGAAGGTCGGGTCGGTCGAGGTCAAGATCAAGCTGTCCTCTTTGGCCACCGACACCGTCGTCGTGGAGAGCGTCGTGGTCAAGGATCCCGAGATCCTCTACGAGATGGGCGGCGGGGGGAGCAACCTGTCCCGCCTGCAGCGCAACGCGGAGGCGGCCATGCCCGCGTCCGGCGCCGCCCCGGCCAAGTCCGGCCCGACCAAGTCCCTGTTCATCAAGGACCTCCTCGTGAGCGGCGGCCAGGTCGGCCTCGCGGCGTCCGCGCTGGGAGGGCAAGGGGCGACGATCGCCCTGCCCGCCGTGCAGATGAGGAACCTCGGCGGCAAGGGCCGCTCGCCGGCGCAGGCCGTCTCCGAGGTCCTCGCCGCGATCTCCGGCTCCGCCGGCAAGGCCGTCTCCGGCCTCGGCGCGAAGGCGCTGGGCGACGCCGCCTCCTCCGTGATGGGGAAGCTGGGCGGCCTGCTCAAGGGGAAGCGATGACTCCCCGCACGCCGTCCGCCGCCGAAGCCACCGCCGCCGAGTTCGCCGCCAAGGCCGCCGCCGCGCGCCGCGCCGCCGAGACCTGGCGCCGGACGACGGTGGCCCAGCGGGTCAAGACCCTGCGCGCGGTGTGGAAGTCCCTTGCCGCGCGCCGCGCCGAGGTCCGCGCCGTCGTCCACGAGGAGACGGGCAAGCCCCTCGTCGAGATCGACCTGATGGAGCTCGGCGCCGCCGGGCTGCTCGTCGATTGGATGACCGCCGCCGCGCCCCGCGTCCTGGGCGACAAGGCCGCGGGCAAGCCCTGGTCCCTCTTCAACAAGCGCGCCTACGAGAGACGGGTGCCGCGCGGCGTCGTCGGCCTGATCACGCCGTGGAACATGCCGTTCCTGATCCCCTTCGGGGACGCCTTCGCCGCGATGCTCGCGGGCAACGCCGTCCTCCTCAAGCCGTCCGAGTGGACGACGAAGACGGCGCTGTGGCTCGAGGGCGCGGTCGCCGG
The DNA here is from genome assembly GCA_016191335.1 of Elusimicrobiota bacterium. GTDB lineage: Bacteria > Elusimicrobiota > Elusimicrobia > UBA1565 > UBA9628 > GWA2-66-18. Next base: position 5,770 of record JACPOW010000024.1, read on the forward strand.
GACCTCCTTGCTGCCCGCGGGGCTCCTGTCCGTCGTCACGGGCGGCGGCGCCGCCGGCGAAGCCGTCATCGACGCGACCGACATGGTGGTGTTCACCGGCTCGACGAAGACCGGCCGCGCGGTCGCCGTGCGCGCCGCGGGCCAGCTCAAGCCGGCGGTCCTCGAGCTCGGCGGCAAGCACCCGATGATCGTGCTCGCCGACGCGGCGCTCGACCGCGCGGCGGCCGCCGCCGTCTGGGCCGCCTGCGCCAACGCGGGCCAGGTCTGCGTCGGCGTCGAGCGGGTCTTCGTCGAGGCCGAGGCCTACGACCGCTTCGTCGAGAAGGTCCGCCCGCGCATGGCCGCCCTGCGCCAGAAGCTCGACGGCCGCGACTGCGACCTCGGCCGCCTCGTCTTCCCGCCCCTGCTCGACCGCATCCAGGAGCAGCTCGAGGACGCGCGCAAGAAGGGCGCGCGCGTCATCGGCGGCGAGGTCCTCGACCGCGACAACCTCCTGATGTCGCCCGCCCTCGTCCTCGACGCGCGCATGGACATGCGCGTGATGACCGAGGAATGCTTCGGCCCCGTGCTCCCGGTGATGAAGATATCAAGGGCGGAAGAAGCCGTTGCCTTGGCCAACGCGGGCTCCGAAGGCCTCGCCGCGAGCGTCTGGACCACCGACCTCGCCAAAGGCGAGCGGTTGGCCGCGGCATTGGAGGTCGGACTCGTCGGGGTGAACGAGCCTTCGTCGCATTACGCCTTCGGCGCGCTCCCGTTCGGGGGCATGAAGCAGAGCGGGATGGGGCGGCGTCATGGGGAGGAAGGTTTGCTGGCATTCACACAGGCCCAATCGGTCGTCGTGCACGAATGGCCCGACGCGACGCCCGATATGTGGTGGTTCCCCTACGATGAACGGAAAGCGGGGTTTCTGCGCAAGCTGATGGGACTTCCGTGAGATTAGGCATCCATGCCTCGGTCCGTCAGGGGTATGATGCCGCGTTGAGCGAGGCTCTGGCGCTCGGGTGTGAGTCGCTCCAGATATTGCCGTACCGCCGCCACGCCAAGCCGTCGGATGAGGAATTGTCTGCTTTCGCCGCCGCGCGAAGCGCGGCGAAGCTCCGGCTGCTCGTTCATTCCCGGTTCGTGCCGAGTTTGGCGTCGTCGGACTTCGTCCGACGAAACAGATCGATCAAGCATCTCTCGGACGAGCTCATTCTGACGACCGCTTTGGGAGGAGAGGCGTACGTGATCCACGGCGGCGCCTATTCTCCGGATTCTTCCTTGGAGACAGGCGTTAAACTCTTCGCCGAGTCCGTCATAATGGCCGTCCAACAGAGCGCCTGCCGAACGCCGTTGCTGTTGGAAAACGTTCCTGGTGGAGGCCGCCGCATGGGCGGTTCCCTCGAGGACCTCGCCCGCCTTCACGACGCCCTCAAGCCGTCTCTCCCTGATGTCGGCGTCTGCCTCGACACCGCGCACGCGTACGCGGCCGGCTACGACTGCTCCTCCATCGAAGGCGCCCTCAGGTTCGTCTCCCGCGCCCACCGCCTCCTCGGCTTCGATTCCATCAAAGCTTTTCACTTGAACGACACGAGGGCGTTGCTGTCGTCCCACCGCGAGCACCACGAGCACTGGGGCCGCGGCCGTCTCGGCCGGGAGGGCCTGAAGGCGTTGCTCGACCGCGAGGAGTTCTCGCTCATCCCCGGCATCCTCGAGCTTCCCATGGGCGGACGCGAGGACGACCGGGCCAGCCTGGAGTTCGTCCGGAGCGTCTCGGCCTAGGCCGTGATGCGCAGGCCTTCGCGGCCCAGCACGACCTTCAGCTTGTAGCCGCGCTCGTCGGCGCGCGCCTGGGCTTCCTTGCCCATCTGGTCGAGCACCGCGTCGGCGTAGCTGTCGTCCTGATGGACGAGGACGAGCGCCTTGACGAGGTTCTTGCCCGCGAAATCGACGGCGGCGAGGAAGCTCGAGTGGCCGTTGTTGCGGTTCTTCTTGTAGTCCTCGGCGGTGTACCGCCCGTCGTGGAACATCAGGTCGGCTCCGCGGCAGATCGCCCCGATCTTCTCGTCGTAGTCCTGGAGCGCGGTCGCGTACTCGCCGTACAGCTCGCTGTCGGGGCAGTACACGATCTTGCGGCCCTCGGTCTGGAGGACGAACGCCAGGGTCGTTCCCGGGTGGTTCGCGTAGAAGACGGAGAGGCGCACGCCGGGCATGATCTCGTAGGTCTGCTCGAGCAGCTCGTAGAGCTCGATCTGCGCGGGGGGCATCTTGTCGCCGAAGCCGGGCTCGAAGGCGCCCTCGAGCGCCTTCTCGAAGGGCTTGTCCGCCTCGGAGGCGCCGCTGATGTGGAGCGTGTAGTCCTTGTCGTGGGCGCAGGGGAAGCCGGCGAGGCCCTCGATGTGGTCGTGGTGGAAATGGGTCAGGAACAGCCAGATCTCCTTGTGCTTGCCCGACTTCATCAGCTCGTTGCCGAGCAGGCTGATGCCCGAGCCGGCGTCGAAGACGAAGATGTGGGACGGCGTCTCCACCGAGACGCAGGAGGTGTGCTTGCCGTAGCGGGTCACGACCGGCGACACGGCCGAGGAGGTCGAGCGGCAGCCCCAGACCACGGCCTTGAGCTCGGTGCGCGCGATCGGGGCGGGCTCCGAGGGGGGGCGCGCGGTCTTCTTCGGGTCGACGCCCACCTTCTTCATGATCTCGTTGACCTTCTGCGCGAAGAGCTCCACGTCGTAGGGCTTCTCGATGAAGGCCTCGGCGCCGTACTGCGCCGCGCGCTGCTTCTCGGCCTCGAAGGACTTCCCCGAGACGATGATCGCGCGGATCGGCTCGGTCTCGGGGTCGGACTTGAGCCGATGGAGGAGGGTCAGCCCGTCCAGGCCCGGCATCAGGATGTCGAGGATGACGAGGGCGGGCTTCTCGGCCTTGATGATGTCCTGGGCCTTGAGGCTGTCCTGGATCAGGCGCGAGGAATAGCCGGCGTCGTTGAGGAGCTCGAGCGTGAGCCCTCCCACGAGGGGGTCGTCGTCCACGATGATGATCTGAGCGCCCATTGGGTCCGGTATTCTATAATAATCCCCATGCGAATCATCGCCGGCGAAGGCCGCGGCCGTGCCCTCAAGAGCGTGCCCAAGGAGATGATGGTCAAGCCCATCTCGGCCCGCATCAAGAAATCCGTATTCGACATCCTGCGTCCGCGCCTCGGCGGGGCCCGCGTGCTCGACCTGTACGCGGGCACCGGCGCCGTCGGCATCGAGGCCCTGTCGCGGGGCGCCGCCTCGGCGTTCTTCGTCGACGCCGACAAGCGTTGTATTTCCGTCATAGAAGAAAACCTCAAGCGCCTGGGCTTCGCGGCGAAGGGACGGGCCTGCTACGGCGACATCCTCCAGGACCTGTCGTGGATCTCCTTCCGCGCGGGCGTCTCCGACTTCGACATCATCTACATGGGCCCGCCGTACCGGACGGAAGACAACAAGATGCTCGCTTACTCGACGCCCACGCTCGCGCGCGTGGCCGAGGCCAACCTGCTGGCGCCTGGCGGCGTCGCCCTCCTGCAGCGGTACAAGAAAGAGAAGGTCGAGCTCCCCGCCGGCTACGAGAAATACCGCGAGGAAAGGTACGGGGACACCGACGTGGAATTTCTGAGGCGCGTCGCGTCGGCTCCTTCATCTAAATAGTGGAGATCTCCTACACCCGGTACCGGATCTACCGGGAGTGCCCCTGGAAGTACAAGCTCCTGTTCGTCGACGGCCGCAAGATCCCGCTCGGCCCCAAGTCCTCCTTCGGGCTGTCCCTGCACCGCGCGCTCGAGGCGTGGCTGGAGAGCGGCGAGTTCTCGCTCGAGTCCCTGCTCTCCGCGCTGCGCTCGAAGTGGCTCACGATGGGCTATCCCGACGAGGAGTCCGAGGCGCGCTGGTTCGCGAAGGCGGAGCGCGCGCTGACCCGCTTCCACGGCGAGGAGGAGTCCCGCCGCGCGCGGACGGTGGCGGTGGAGAAGGAGTTCTTCTGGCCGTCCGGGGCGCACATCGTGCGCGGGATGATCGACCGCATCGACCAGGGACCCGACGGCGCCTACGAGCTCATCGACTACAAGACCGGCCCCGGCGCCCCGACGCCGGAGCAGGTCGCCAAGGACCCGCAGATGCGCTTCTACGCCCTCGGCGCCAAGCGCGGCCTGGGCCTGGCGCCCTCGACTTTGACCGTGGACTGCGTCGTCGCGGGCGAGCGCGTCAGCGTGCCCTACGAGGGCGTGGGCGAGGAGGCGTACGACGCGGACATCCGCGCCGCCGCGTCGGGCATCGAGGCGGCGGCCTTCCCGGCGGACACGAAGTACTGCCCGCGCTGCGACTTCAAGTCGGACTGCCCTTACTCGGCGGCGAAATAGCCGGGACTGTTCCCGGAAACAGTCCCGGGGGCCGCCTTCAGGCGTCGGTCTGTCTCCGCCGAGGGACGTCGGGCAGGGCGCAGTAGTCGCGGACGCAGTTCTTCCCGTCGTGCTTGGCCTGGTACAGGTTCATGTCCGCGCGATGCAGGATCTCCGAGGGGGACTCCTTCCCCGGGTCCTCGACGGTGGCCACGCCGACGCTGATCGTGGCGAGGTACCCGTTCTTGGCGATGCCCGCGCGGGCGCGCCCGGCGACGTGCACGGCCGTGGGGGCGTCCGCCCCGGGCATGATCACGACGAACTCGTCGCCGCCGTAGCGGCCGAGTATGTCGTCGGAGCGCACGTTCGCGGAGATCGTCTCCGCGGTCTCCTTGATGACCCGGTCTCCGAACAGATGGCCGTGGGAATCGTTGATGCGCTTGAAGTCGTCGATGTCGATGAGCATCACGGACAGCGGCGTCTTCTGGGTCAGCGCGCGCTGGATCTCGATCTCGAGGACCTCCTGCAGGTAGCCGTGGGTGAAGGCGCCGGTCAGGCCGTCGGTCACGGACTTCAGGTGCAGCTCGTCGACGCGCGCCGAGAGCACGCGGTTGCGCACGCGCTGCCGCTCGGAGCGCAGGCCGATCACGTAGCCGAAGATCAGGAACGCCCCGACGGAGCCGACGCCCATGTAGGCGTAGAACAGGAAGTTGTAGTCGAGCTCGTGCTGGGCCCAGACCCTCTTCAACAGCGGGTCGGCGAGCCAGTAGCGCAGCAGGAACGCGCCGAGCGGGGAGAAAAGGCCGAGCACCGCGCCGGCGGCGGGGTAGAGGAGGTAGTGGGGCGCGGCGCGCACGCTGGCGTGGAGGTCCCCCCGGTCGTTCTGGCGGCGGCCCGGCGAGCTCATCCGGGGTTTTCGGGGCTCATCGCCCACAGCACCCGCGCCTCGGGAGCGAACTCGATGGCGACGATGGTGGCGGGGCGGAACTCGAAGGAGGTCTTGGCCAGGAGCGCGGCGATCTCCCCGATCTGAGGCTGATGCCCGACGGCGAGGACCTCGTCGACGGACGCGGCGCGCGCGGCGATGGCGATCTCCACCTCCTCGGCGGGCTTGGTGTTGTCGAGCGGCGGGAAGAGCTCGCGGCCGCCGGAGGGCTTGAGCACCGAGGCGACCTCGGCCGCGGTCTGCACGGCGCGCAGCAGAGGGGAGTGCAGGATGAGGCCGGGCGCGCAGCCCAGCCTGGTGAGCTCCGCGGCCATGCGGCGGGCGTTCTCCCGTCCCAGGTCCGAGAGGGGGCGCAGCGCGTCCTTGGACACGCCGGCCTCCATCGTCGTGGGGGAGTGTCCGTGGCGCATCAGGTAAAGCCGCTTCATGGGAGAGGGGAGATTATCAAAAAAAATAGTCGAAGGACGAAAAGAACTGCTCGAGCGCCCGCTCCGCCCACGAGCGCTTGCTCCAGCCGTAGGGCGTGATCTCCACGGCCCCCTTGAGGCCGGCCTCGAACTGCTCGCGCAGCTCCGAGGCGAACGCGGCGTCGGTGGTCTGCAGGTTGACCTCGAGGTTGTGCTGCAGGGAGCGGTGGTCGAGGTTGTAGGAGCCGACCGCGCACCACCGGCCGTCCACGACGACCGCCTTCGCGTGCATCATCGGACCCTGCCACTCGAAGACGCGCACGCCGCGGGTCAGCAGCGACCCGTAGGTCGCGCGCATCGCGTACCAGACCGAGCGGATGTCGGAGCGGCCGGGGACCAGCACGCGCACGTCGACGCCGCGGCGCACGGCCTGCGCGAGCGAGCGGCGCACGCGCCAGTCGGGGATGAAGTAGGAGTTGGCGATGAAGACCTCGCCTCGGGCGGCGCGCAGGGCGTTGACGTAGGCCTCGCGGATGGCGAAGCGCTTGAGGATCTCGTGGTTGCCGACGACGCGCACGGGCGCGGTCCCGGCCGGCTCCCCGGGCTTCGCCTCGAACCAGCGGCCCGTCTCCTTGTGCCACACCGCGCGGAACAGGCGCTCGAGCTCGTGGGCGGCGGGGCCCTCCACGCGGGCGTGGGCGTCGGGCCAGTCCAGGCCGCCGTCGTCGAGAGGCGCGTGCTCGTCGCTGATGTTCATGCCCCCGATGAAGCCGGTCCGGCCGTCGCAGACGAGGATCTTCCGGTGGTCGCGCTTGTTCCACGCCCAGCGCGGGCGCCAGGGCGCGACGGGGTGATACTCGAGGATCTGCACTCCGGCGTTGCGCATCAAGGTCTCGGTCTCGGGCTCGAGCTCGATGGAGCCGACCGAGTCGAAGATCAGGCGCACCCGCACGCCGCGCCTGGCGGCGCTCGCGAGGCGGCCGGCGAACCGGCGGCCGGTGTCGTCGCCGGCGAAGCGGTAGGTCTCGAGGCTCACCGACTCCTTCGCCGCGTCGATGGCCGCGGCCATCGCCTCGAACAGGTCCTTGCCGCGCACGAACAGCGCGAGCTTGTTGCCGGCCACGTACTCGTCCGCGTCCCAGGTGAAATCGCCCGAGCTCGCCTTGGGCCGGCGCAGGTACTTCCGGACGGGGGGCGGGAGGTTCGGGATCTGGGGGAGCGCCACGAGGGGGATGTTATCAAAGAAGACGGATGAAGTCTTCGACGGGAAGCCCGGCGTCGGCCAGGATGCCTTTCAGCGTCCAGCGTCTCAGCTCGTCATGAAGGGGGACGATCAATGTGTTCTCGTCCGATTCGCGGTGGGCTTGAAGCTCTTCTCGCCGGCGTCGAGGTAAAGGAGGATGGCCTCCTTGATGTTCTCGACGGCCTCGGCTCTCGTCTTCCCCTGGGACCAGCAGCCCTTCAGGGACGGGCAGCGGGCGACGAGCACGCCGTCCTCGTCCGCCTCCACGACGATCTTGAGCTTCATGGACATAGTGTAGACCCCCCGGCCCCGCATTGCAAGGCCGCGGGCGCCACTCATCTTACGATCGAGGGGGGCGAAAAGTTTCATCGCGTCCCTAATTGCTAGACTCTTGGTCCCCATGGCCGGCAAGGAACACTTCGGACGACTCCAGGAGCTGATCGACCTCGAACGCGAGGCCGAGAAGGCGGAGAACCTGCGCGAGCTGCGCAAGTTCCCGGTCTCCCAGCGCGAGGCGCGGGGCAAGACGGTCACCGGCCTCGTCGTCGACGGCGTCGAGGGCGGGATGGGCGGCCTGACGATGGTCACGCTGTCGCGCGCGCCGAAGGGCGAGGAGCTCGCCCCGTTCCACGCCATGAATGCCGGCGACAACGTCCTGCTGACCTTGGCGCCCAAGAACGAGTTCGAGTCCGTCGAGGGGACGCTGTACAAGGTCGACGAGTACCGCGTGACCGTCGCGATGAACCGCCCCGCGCCCGAGGAGGAGATCCGCGGCCACTGCCAGATCGACCTGCTCGGCTCGGACGCCACCTACCAGCGCATGCGCAAGGCGCTGGTCACGGTCGCGGAGTCGAAGCGCTCGCGCCTGGGGACCTTGCGCGAGATCTTCCTCGGCGAGCAGCAGCCGGAGCGGACCAAGGTCCCCAAGGTCCTCTGGTTCAACCGCAACCTCAACGAGTATCAGCAGGCCGCGGTGAAGGCGTCGCTGGCGGCCGAGGACGTGGCGCTCGTGCACGGCCCGCCCGGCACCGGCAAGACCACCGTGCTCGTCGAGATCATCCGCCAGCACGTGGCCCGCGGCGAGCGCGTGCTCGCCACCGCCCCGTCGAACATCGCCGTGGACAACATCCTCGAGAAGCTGATCGGCACCGGCCTGCGCGTCACGCGCCTGGGGCACCCCGCGCGCACGCTCGAGAGCCTGCGCCACGGCAACCTCGCGGCGCAGATCGAGGCGGACCCGGCCTACGAGGAGGTCCAGGAGCTCGACGCGTACCGCGAGCGCCTCATCCACCGCAAGTCGCGCTTCGGCCGCGGCATCAACCAGCTCGGCTACGAGGAGCGTCAGCTGCGCGAGCGCGAGGTCGGCAAGCTCTGGCGGCAGGCCCGCGACCTCGAGGCGGAGATCGCGCGGCACATCGTCGCCGGCGCCAACGTGGTCCTGGCCACTCACGCGGGCATCTCGAAGCGCTACGTGAAGGGCGATTTCGACCTCGTCGTGCTCGACGAGGCGTCTCAGGCGAGCGAGCCGCTGTCCTGGGTGCCGCTGACCATCGCGCGCAAGGCGATCTTCGCCGGCGACGCCAACCAGCTCCCGCCCACGATCTACTCCAAGGAGGCGGCCGAGGGCGGCCTGACGGTCACCTTGTTCGACCGCCTCAAGGACATCCTGCCCGCCTCGGCCCAGACCTTGCTGCGCGTGCAGTACCGCATGCACGAGGACATCATGCGCTTCCCGTCGCAGGAGTTCTACGAGGGCAAGCTCATCGCCGACGAGACCGTCGCCAAGCACGTCGCCGCCGAGCTCGCCGGCGTGACGCCGTCCGACCTCACGAGCCGCCCCGTGACCTTCGTCGACACCGCGGGCGCGGGCTTCGACGAGGCCTGGAACGACATGCTCGAGAGCCGCGAGAACAAGGGCGAGGCCGAATTGGCCGTCAAGCTCCTGTACGAGCTGCTCGGCTCCGGCCTCAAGGCGAAGGACGTGGCCATCCTGACCCCGTACACCGCCCAGGCGAAGCTGCTCAAGACGATGGTCCGCGAGCCCGGCCTCGAGATCGGCTCCGTGGACGGCTTCCAGGGCCGCGAGAAGGAGGCCATCATCCTGAGCCTCGTGCGCTCGAGCGAGGCGGGCCAGATCGGCTTCCTCTCCGACATGCGCCGCCTCAACGTGGCGATCACCCGGGCCCGGCGCTGCCTCATCGTCGTCGGCGACTCGGCCACGATCGGCCGCCATCCCGTCTACGCGCGCTTCGTGTCGCACGCCGACGCGCTCGACAGCCATCGCTCGTCCTATGAGTGGGTCGGAGCGTAAGCACGACCTCTCCCGGCTGACGCCGGAGCTGCGCGCGGCGCTGGTCGCGGAGCTGTCCCGCCTCATCGAGCGCGCCTCCGCGCTCACCCCCGACGAGACCGTGGTCCTGCTCCACCTGCTCGCCTACGCCGGCTTCAGCGGCGACGGGGTCCTGGTCGTGCCCGAGCTGTCGGCCCTGTGGGGGGGCGCGGACTCCTACATCCCGGCGGCGCACCTTCCTCCGGACCGGGCGCGCGCGGCGGTCAAGATCCTCCGCCGCCGCGGCGTCCTGAAGGACGCCGAGGAAGGCGCCGCCCTCGTCGACAACGCCGTCCTGCGCGCCCTCGCCGAACCGTCATAGGGGCGTGACGCGGCGTCCATGGACGCCGGGACCCCGGTGTTCTAGCATGCGGCATGGCCGCCCAGCCCGCGGAAAAGCGGGCGACGCTTTCGTCCAGGGTCTCCGACCGCTTGAACGGCCGACGGGCCTCGGCGCGCCGGTCCGGCCGGGCGCCTTCCGCGCCCGGCGGCCCTCCGGCCGAGCCGCATCGTCTCGCGGCGTCCGCGCGCGTCCTCGCGGCGGTGCTGCTCCCTTTCGGGGTCGCGCTCGTCCAGACGGAGTACTACCCGCACTTCACCTGGGCGCTGTTCTACCCGGCGGCCTACTTCAGCTCGAGGCTGGGCGGCACGGGCGCGGGGCTCGCCGCCACGGCGGTGTCCGCTTTCCTGGGGCTGTTCTTCTTCACGCCTCCCGAGGAGTCGTGGCCGAGGCACGGATACTACGCCTTCGTCCCGGCGGGCCTGTTCGTCCTGATGGGCGCGATCTTCAGCGTCTCGCACGGCCGCCTCAAGAAGGTCACCCTCGCCTGGCAGGCGGCGACGAAGGAGCTCGACGAGGTGTTCGAGAACGCCCCCGTGGGGATCTTCATCGCCGACCTCTCCGGACGCTACACGGACGTCAACGAGGAGGCGTGCCTCCTGCTCGGCCGCGCGCGCGAGGAACTCCTCGGGCTGAGGATCGGGGACCTGCTGCGCCCGGGGCAGGAGTCGCGCCTGGCGGCGGACCGGGAGTACTTCCTGCGCACCGGCGCGAAGCGGGTGGGCGAGTGGGACCTCAAGAGGGGCGACGGGTCCTTCGTGCCCGTCGAGGTCAGCGCCTGCGTGCTGCCCGACGGCCGGTGGCAGGCCTTCGTGCGGGACCTCACCGAGCGCAAGCGCGCCGAGGAGGCGCAGCGCCGCCTCGCCGAGGCTCAGCGCCATGACGAGCTGAGGCTGGCCCTCGAATCGGCGGCCAACGCCATGGTGATGGTCGATTCTCGCGGGAGGATCGCGGCGTCGAACGCCGAGGCCGACCGCCTGTTCGGGTACGGCCCCGGGGAGCTGCGCGGCCGCTTCGTCGAGGACCTCGTCCCGGAACGCTACCGGGCGAGCCATCCCGCCCTGCGCGACGCGTTCCTCCACGAGGCCGGCGGCAGGCGCTCGATGGCCGTGGGGCGCCCGCTCGTCGGCCTGCGCAAGGACGGCCGCGAGTTCCCGGTCGAGATCGTCCTGACGCGCGTGGACCTCGACGGGGAGAAGTTCGTCATCACCTCGGCCGTCGACCTGACCGACCGGATCGCCGTCGAGCAGCGGCTGCGCGAGAGCGAGGAGCGGCTGCGCCTGCTCGTCCAGAACGTGAAGGACTACGCCATCTACATGCACGACCCGGACGGGAACGTCACGGTGTGGAACGAGGGCGCGGAGCGCCTGTTCGGCTACCGCGCCGAGGATATCCTCGGACGGAACATCGCGACCTTCTACACGCCCGAGGACGCCGCCGCCGGGAAGAACGAGAGCGACCTGAAGGCCGCCGTCGAGCGGGGCTCGCTCCAGGTCGAGGCGTGGCGCGTCCGCAAGGACGGCTCGCGCTTCCTGGCCAACGTCGTCACGACCCCCGTGTACGGCCGCGACGGGACCTTGGTCGGCTACGGGAAGGTCCTCCGCGACCTGACCGAGGTGAAGAGGGCGGAGGAGGATCTGCGGCGCACCGTCCAGGACCTCGAGGGCTTCGCCTACACCGTGTCCCACGACCTGCGCTCCCCGTTGCGCGCCATCCAGGGCTACGCCCACTTCGCCCAGGAGCGCCTGAAGGACAAGGCCGACCCCCAGAGCCTCGACATGCTCCAGCGCATCAGCGCCTCCGCCGTCCGCCTCGACCGACTGATCCGAGACGTCCTGTCCTACAGCGCGATCACTCGCCAGCCGCTCGAGCTCGGCCCGGTCGACCTCGACAAGGTCGTCGACCACGTCGTGGGGCTGTACCCGATCCTGCAGTCGGCGCGCCTCAACGTGGCGCGGCCGCTCGGCGCCGTCCTCGCGCAGGAATCCCTGATGCTCCAGGTCGTCTCGAACCTCCTGGTGAACGCGGTCAAGTTCGTCCCGGCCGGCAGGGCGGCCGCCATCGAGGTCCGGACCGAGAGGAGCGCGCCCGGGAAGATGTCCTTGATCGTCGCCGACAACGGGCCCGGCATACCGCGCGTGCACTGGGAGCGTATCTTCCAGCCCTTCGCCCGCCTGCCGAGCGCCCGGGGCGTCGCGGGCTCCGGCATCGGCCTGGCCATCGTCAAGCGCGCCGTCGAGCGCCTGGGCGGGACGATCCGCGTCGAGTCCGACCCCTGCACCGGGACCCGCTTCACCATCGAGCTGACGGAGGCGGGCCATGAACGATGACCGGAGGACGATCCTCATCGTCGAGGACAACGACGACGACCAATTCCTGTTCCGCGAATCCTGGATCAAGGCCGGGGTCTCGAACCCCCTGGCGTTCGTCTCGGACGGCGAGCAGGCCTGCGACTACCTCGCGGGCGAGGGGCGCTACGCCGACCGGGCGGCCTTCCCGCTCCCGGTCCTGGTTCTGCTCGACATCAAGCTGCCCGGCAAATCCGGCCTCGAGATCCTCGCCTGGCTGCGCGAGCAGGAGAGGTTCAAGACCCTCCCGGTCATCATGCTGACGGCGTCCACCTGGCCCGAGGAGGTGTCCGAGGCGTACCGCCTCGGGGCCAACTCCTTCGTCATCAAGCCCTCGTCGGCGCAGGACCTGACCGCGTTCGCCGCCGCCGTGAAGGACTACTGGCTCCGGTTCAACGAATTCGCGTCCGGCTGATGCAACTTTTTCGACCCCTGGATCGTCTAGAGAGTGGGCCGCGGGATACGCGGCTCCTGGAACAGGGGGAGAACATGGAACAACTGCCGAAGCTGGACGCGCGCGTGCGGCCGTATCAGGATCCGTCGGACCGTCCCACGAAGCTGATGGCCTTCGCGGACCTGACGATCGCCGACGCCTTCGTGATCAAGGGCATCCGCGTGCTGAAGAAGGCCGAGCCGGGCAACGACGAGCCCTTCGTCGTCTTCCCGGCGGAGAAGGGGAAGGGGGCGACGGCGGACCGCTGGTTCGACCTGGCGCACCCGATCACCGCCGAGGCGCGCAACGCCGCGATCGGCCTGATCCTGGAGAAATACCGCCTGGTCAGCGGGACGCCGGCGTCGACGCCCGCTTCTTGAGCCAGACCATGGCGGCGTAGGCCGCGGCGAACAGGACGACGGCGACGACGACGAGGTGCATCTTGGCCTTGAGCGCGTGGGCGAGCTCCGCCGGGGATTCGAGGAGCTGGGGCGAGTCGCCGATGACCTTCATGCCGAACCAGGAGAGCACCGTGCACCAGAGGAACGCCCCCACGGTGGTCGCCGCGGAGAAGGGGCCGACGGCCATCTTGAGGACGCCGGCGGGGATGGACACCAGGTGGCGCACGACCGGGAGCAGGCGCGCGAAGAAGATGCCCGAGACGCCGTACTCGGCCACCCACCGCTCCATGACGGCGAGCTTGTCCGGCGGGAGGAAGACGTACCGGCCGTAGCGCCGCACCACCGGCTCCCCGACCGCCCGGGAGACGGCGTAGCTGACGATGGACCCGAACCAGCTCCCGGCCGTGCCCGCGAGCACGACGCCCCAGAAGCTCATGCGTCCCTGGGCGGCCCAATAGGCGGCGGGCGGCATCACGATCTCGCTGGGGATCGGGACGATGGAGCTCTCCAGGGCCATGAGCAGGAACACCCCGAGGTAGCCCCAGGTCTCGACGAAATGGAACCAGATCTTGAGGAGGGCGTGGAAGTGCTCTTGCATGGGGGAGGATGATACCACATCCGTCGAAAAATCCGATACAAAACGGGTATAATCTGTCCACATCCTCCGTCACGCGCGCGCGAACTTGACCTCTTCTCTCGAATCGAATCAGGCGCCCTCCGACACCGCGTCCTTGCGCGCGCGCCTGCGCGACCTCCGCGCGCCGGTCGCGGTCGGATCGGCGACCGCTCCGCCGCTTCTTCCCGAGATGCTCGGCGACCCCGCCTTCCTGCGCGAGCACGGCGTGCGCTACGCCTACGCGACGGGGGCGATGGCCAACGGGATCGCCTCCGAGGCCCTCGTCGAGGCGGGCGCCCGCGCGGGCCTGCTCTCCTTCTTCGGCGCGGCCGGCCTGCCGCCGGCCCGCGTCGAGGCGGCCATCGACCGCCTCGACAAGTCCCTCGGCGCCCTGCCCCGCGGCTTCAACCTGATCCACAGCCCGAGCGAGACCGACCTCGAGAACGCCGTCTGCGACCTGTACCTCCGCCGCGGCGTGCGCCTCGTCGAGGCCTCGGCGTTCATGGACCTCACGCCCGCGATCGTGCGCTACCGCCTGCACGGCATCTCGCGCGGCCCCGACGGCCGCGTGACCGCCCCGAACAAGGTCGTCGCCAAGGTCTCCCGCGTCGAGGTCGCCGCGAAGTTCCTCGCGCCGGCGGGGGAGGGCCTCCTGCGCGAGATGGCCGCCTCCGGCCTCATCACCGCCGACCAGGCCGCGCTGGCCGCCGAGCTCCCGATGGCCCAGGACCTCACCGTCGAGGCCGACAGCGGCGGCCACACCGACAACCGGCCGCTGATCGCGATGTTCCCGGCGATGATCGCCCTGCGTGACCGCCTCCAGGCCCGGTTCAGGTTCAAGAGCCCCGCCCGCGTCGGCGCCGCCGGCGGCATCGCCACGCCCGACGCGGCCGCCGCCGCCTACATGATGGGCGCGGCCTACGTCATGACCGGCTCCGTCAACCAGGCCTGCGTCGAGTCCGGCTCGAGCGACAAGGTCCGCGCCATGCTCGCCGCCGCCGGCCAGGCCGACTGCATCATGGCCCCCGCCGCCGACATGTTCGAGCTCGGCGTGAAGGTCCAGGTCCTCAAGCGCGGCACGATGTTCGCGCAAAGAGGCATGAAGCTGTACGAAATCTGGAAGTCCTGCGATTCGATCGAGACCATCCCCGCGGCCGTCCGGTCGTCCATCGAGAAGGATCTGTTCAAAGAGAATCTCGACGCCGTTTGGTCTTCCACCCGCGAGTTCTTCCTCAAGCGCGACCCGTCGCAAGTCGTTCGCGCCGAGAAAGAGCCCAAGCACAAGCTCGCTTTGGTCTTCCGTTCCTACCTCGGCCAGGCCTCGCGCTGGGCCAACGCCGGCGTCCCCGACCGCGTGCTCGACTATCAGGTCTGGTGCGGCCCCGCGATGGGCGCCTTCAACGAATGGGTATCAGGCAGCTTCCTGCAGTCCCCTGATAACCGCACCGCCGCGGTCGTCGCCCGCAACATCCTCTACGGCGCGGCCGTCCTGACCCGCGCCCACTTCCTCCGCTGCCAGGGCGTGGCCCTGGAACCCGACACCACCCGCATCGAGCCCCTGCAAGCCGCCGAGCTCGAGCGTCTCCTCGACTAGAGAGACCATGAAAAACACCGACAAGTCCCCTGAGTTCATCCCGCTCGCCGTGGTCGGCCTCGGGGGCGTGTTCCCCAAGGCGAAGACCTTGCGCCAGTACTGGGCCAACATCAAGAACAAGGTGGACGCCATCCAGGACGTGCCCGCGACGCACTGGAGCAAGGAGGACTATTTCGACGCGGACCCCAAGAAGCAGGACAAGGTGTACTCCTACAAGGGCGGCTTCCTCGACGCCTACGATTTCGACCCGTCCGAGTTCGGCCTGTCCCCGAACACCCTCGAGGCGACCGACCCCGCGCAGCTGTTCGCGCTCGTCGCCGCGAAGATGGCGCTGGCCGACGCGGGCTACCCCGTGGACAAGGACACCTGGGAGCGCGGCCGCGTGTCGTGCATCCTCGGCGTCACCGGCGCCCTCGAGATCGTCATCCCTCTCGGCGCGCGCCTGAGCCTGCCCGCCTGGCGCAAGGCCATCCTCGCCGCCGGCGTGCCGCCCACGCAGGCCGAGGACGCGCTCGCGCGCATGTCCGACGAGTTCGTGCCCTGGCAGGAGGCCTCGTTCCCCGGCCTCCTCGGCAACGTCATCGCCGGCCGCGTGGCCAACCGCTTCAACCTCGGCGGCACGAACTGCGTCGTGGATGCGGCGTGCGGTTCTTCTTTGTCGGCCATGCACATGGCGGCCCTCGAGCTCCAGGCCGGCCGCTCGAAGATGGTGGTGACCGGCGGGGTGGACACCTTCAACGACATCTTCATGTACACGTGCTTCACCAAGACCCCGGCGCTCTCCAAGTCCGGCCACGCGAAGCCGTTCGACTCCACAGCCGACGGGACCACTCTCGGAGAGGGCGTCGGGATGATCGTTCTCAAGCGGCTCGACGATGCCGTCAAAGACGGCGACCGCGTCCACGCGATCCTCCGCGGCCTGGGGACCTCGTCGGACGGCCGCGGAAAATCGATCTACGCCCCCTCGGCCGGCGGCCAGACCCGCGCCATCGAAGAAGCCTATCGCCTGTCCGGCCTGTCGCCGGAGACCGTGGAGCTCGTGGAAGCCCACGGCACCGGCACCGCCGTCGGCGACGGCATCGAGGTGGAAGCAATCTCCGGCGTGTTCCAGAAGGGTTCCAAGCGCGAAGGCGCGTGGTGCGCCCTCGGCTCGGTCAAATCCATGGTCGGCCACACCAAGGCCGCCGCCGGCTCCGCCGCCTTCATCAAGGCCGCGATGGCCCTGCGCCACAAGGTCCTGCCCCCGACGATCAAGGTGACCGAGCCCCTGCCGATATTGGCCGGCGGCAAGACCCCTTTCTACCTGAGCCTCGAGAAGCGCCCGTGGATGGCCTCCAAGGACCATCCCCGCCGCGCCGCGTGCTCCGCGCTCGGCTTCGGCGGCACCAACTTCCACGCCATCCTCGAGGAGGGGAACGCGGCGAAAACCGAGACCGACTGGGACGCCGAGCACGAGCTGTTCGCCGTGTCGGACGATGTGCAAGGTCGCTTGGCCATGCTCGCGGCCGCCAAGAACTGGGACGAGGTCCGCTCCGTCTGCCAGTCTTCCCGCTCGTCCTTCGACCCGTCCGCCGATTCCCGTCTCGTGATCGTCCTCGAGAAGGGCGCCGACTGGAAAGCCCTCTCGGAGAAGGCCAAGGCCCTCAAGTCCTCGCCCATCGACGGCATCTTCTACGGCACCGGCAAGCCCGGCAAGCTGGGAGTCCTCTTCCCCGGCCAGGGCGCGCAGTACGTCGGCATGTCGCGCGACCTCGTCTGCGCGTTCCCGGAATCGTTCGGCGCTCTCTCCGAGGCCGACGCCGCGCTCGAGGGCGGCACGCTCTCGTCTTTGATGTTCCCGCAGCCGGCGTGGAAGCCCGAGCAGAAGGAAGCCCAGGAAAAGGCGCTCCGCGACACCTCGGTGGCTCAGCCCGCCCTCGGCGCCGCCGCCTTGGCCGCGTGGGGTGTCCTGTCCCGCTTCGGCGTGAAGGCCGACGCCGCCGCCGGTCATTCCTACGGCGAGCTGGTCGCTTTGCATCTCGCGGGCCGTTACGACGCGAAGACGCTGCACGAGCTGTCCGGGCTCCGCGGCCGTCTCATGAAGGGCGACGGGTCCGACAAGGGCTCGATGCTCGCCGTGGTCGCCTCCTTCGCCGACGTCGAGAAGGCCGTCAAGGAAGAGAAGCTCGATCTCGTGATCGCGAACCGCAACGCCCCGACGCAGAACGTGCTGTCCGGCGCGACCGCCGAGATCGAGAAGGCCGACAAGGTCCTCACCGCCCGCGGCCTCAAGTGCGTGCGCCTGCCCGTCGCGGCCGCCTTCCACAGCCCGCTCGTCGCCCCGGCGCTCAAGCCCTTCGGCGCGGCGTTGGAGAAGGTGAGCTTCGCCAAGCCCTCGCTGCCCGTCTACGCGAACACCACCGGCGAGACGTACCCCGAATCCGCGAAGGACGCGCGCGCGATGCTCGGCAACCAGCTCGGCAAGCCCGTCGAGTTCGTCAAGTCGATCGAGGCCATGCGCCGCGACGGCGTCACCACCTTCGTTGAATGCGGCGCCGGCAACCGGCTCACCGGCTTGGTCGGTCAGATCCTGAAGGGCCAGGAGTTCACCGCCGTTTCCGTCGACGCCTCCAACGGCAAGAAGAACGGAATGAGCGACCTCGCCAGAACCCTCGCCCAATTAGCCGCCCTCGGCCATGCGATCGACCTCAAGGATTGGCAGGGGGGAGAAAAGGGCCTGTCGGACTGCCGCCCCAAGCCCAAGATGTCCGTCGTGCTCACGGGCGCCACCTATCGGTCCACGCCTAGGAAGAACTTCCCCGCGCCCGCCCCCGTCGCCGTTGCCGTTAATCCTAATCCTGTTGCGATGATGCAGGCACCCGCGCCGCAAACCGGCGACGCCGGTCTCCTCGGCCAAGCCCTGTCCGCCGCTCAGGCGAGCATCGACGCCTTGACCCGCCTCCAGGAGCAGACCGCCGCGTTGCATCTGCAGTTCCTCCAGGGCCAGGACTCCGCGCAGCGTTCCGTCCAAGCGCTCGTCGAGCAGCAGCAGGCGCTGTACGCACGGATGTCCGGCGGCATGCCGTTGGCGCCCGTGACGATCCCTCAACCCGTTGCCGTTGCGAAGCCGTTGCCTGCCCCGGCTCCAATCCTTGCCGCCGTCGCCGTCGCGCCGAAGGCGGACGTCCTGCCCGTCCTCGTCGCCGTCGTGTCCGAAAAAACCGGTTACCCCGCCGAAACCATCAACCCCGATATGGATTTGGAGGGGGATCTCGGCATCGATTCGATCAAACGGGTCGAGATCCTCTCCGCCGTCTCCGAAAAATTGCCCGGCGCCCCGAAGGTGAAGCCCGAGCACCTCGGCACGCTGCGGACCCTCAAACAGATCTCTGCCTATCTGTCCGAAGGCATGGCGGTTTCCGCGCCGGCATCGCATCCCGCCGCCGTCATCAGCGTTCCCAATAATGCGCCGTCGACCGAGATCCTGCCGGTCCTGCTGTCCATCGTCGCCGAAAAGACCGGCTATCCCGCCGAAACCATCAACCCCGACATGGACCTCGAGGGCGACCTCGGCATCGATTCGATCAAGCGGGTTGAAATTCTTTCCGCCGTCTCCGAAAAATTGCCCGGCGCCCCGAAGGTGAAGCCCGAGCACCTCGGCACGCTGCGGACCCTCAAACAGATGGAGATCCTCTCCGCGGTTTCCGAGAAGCTGCCCGGCGCTCCCAAAGTGAAGCCCGAACACCTCGGCACTCTCCGTACCCTCAAGCAGATCGCCGCCTATCTGTCCGCAGGCGCGCCTTCGGTGAATACTGTCACTACCGTTAGGCCTGACACCAAGACCTTGCCCGAGGAGCCGTGCGTCGTCACCCGCCTCGTCCCTGAACTGGTCCCCGCCGGCCCCCGCGACGCGTTCCCGCTCGACAAGTCCCTGACCATCGCCGTCACCAAGGACTCCGGCCTCGACACCGCGCTCGTCCGTGAATTGTCCGCCAAGGGCTTCAAGACCGCCCTCATCTCCGTCGACGACGCGAAATCCCTCCCCGCCGAGCTCGGCGCCCTCATCCTCATCGCCCCGGTCCGCCCCGCCGCGAAGGGTTCCCCGTGGACCTCCGACTCCGAGTCCTACCTCAAGAAGTCCTTCTCCCTCGTCCAGTCCGCCGGCCGTTCCTTCGACTCCCGCGGCGTCCGCGGCCTCGTCATGACCGTGACCCGCCTCGACGGCGCCCTCGGCCTGGAAGGCGGCCAGGACCAGGACCCCGCCTTCGGCGGCCTGTCCGGCCTCATGAAGACCGCCGCGCGCGAGTGGAAGTCCGTCTGCCGCGCCGTCGACGTCTCCCCGTCCCTGCCGCTCGACGCCGCCGCGAAGCTCCTCGCCAAGGAGCTGTCCTTCGACGGCCCCGTCGAATCCGCCCTCTCCGAGACGGGCCTGCGCTCCGTCTCTCTCGTCGAGCGCCCCGCGTCCCCGTCCGGCCGCGAGCCCCTCGCTCACGGGGACGCCGTCATCGTCACCGGCGGCGCGCGCGGCGTCACCGCCGAGTGCGCCCTCGCCCTCGCCAAGGCCTTCAAGCCCCGCCTCGTCCTCGTCGGCCGCAGCCCGCTCCCCGGCGCCGAGCCCGCGGAGTACGCGTCCGCCGCCAACGAGAGCGCCCTGCGCTCTCTCATCGCGAAGACCTCCTCGGGGCTGACCCCGAAGGAGATCGGCGCCCGCGCGAAGGACCTGATGGCCGCGCGGGAGATCCGCTCCACCTTGTCCCGCCTGGCCGCCGCCGGCGCCGAGGCCCGCTACCGCGCCGTCGACGCGCGCGACGCGAACGCCGTGAAGGCGCTCGTCGCCGAGACCGCGAAGGACTTCGGCCCGATCCGCGGGATCGTGCACGGCGCCGGCGTGCTGGCCGACAAGAGCATCCTCGACAAGACGCCGGCGATGGTCGACTCCGTCCTCGACACGAAGCTCTCCGGCCTGCGCCACCTGCTCGACGCGGTCAAGCCGTCCGACCTGCGCGTCCTCGCCTTCTTCTCGTCCTCGACGGCCCGCTACGGCCGCGTGGGCCAGTCGGACTACGCCATCGCCAACGAGGCCTTGAACAAGGCCGCCTGCGTCCTCGCCGCGCGCCTGCCCGAGTGCCGCGTCGCCTCGCTCGGCTGGGGCCCGTGGGACGGCGGGATGGTCGACGCGAACCTCAAGAAGCTGTTCGCCTCGGAGGGCGTCGGCGTCATCGGCCTCGCGGCCGGCGGCGAGCACCTGGTCTCCGAGCTCCGCGGCTCGGGCCCGGCCGAGACCGTGGTCCTGGCCGCCTTGCCCGGGACGAAGGCGGCCCTGCCCGTGAGCTTCGAGCGGGACCTGACGCTCGAGGCGTACCCGTTCCTGGCCTCGCACGTCCTCAACGGACGCGCCGTCCTGCCGCTGGCCGTCTCGGCCGAGTGGCTCGCGCACGCCGCCCTGCACTCCAACCCCGGCTTCGCCTTCGTCGGCTTCGACGACCTGCGCGTGGCCAAGGGCATCGTCGTCCGGCCCGCCGCCGCGACCACGGTGAAGGCCCACGCCGGCCCCGCCGAGAAGCGCGACGGGATGTTCGTCGTCGCCGCCGAGCTGCGCGGCGAGGGGGGGACGCTTCACATCTCCGCCAAGGTCCTTCTCGCGGCCAAGCGCCCCGCGGCCCCCGCGGCGGCTCTCAAGGTGGCGGGCCCGGCCTACGGCCGCTCCATCGACAAGGCCTACAACGAGGTGCTTTTCCACGGCCCCGACATGCGCTTCATCCTCTCCGCGCCGCATTGCGGCCCGGACGGCATCGTCGTCGAGTCCAAGACGGCCCTGCCGCCCTCCTCGTGGGCGCGTCAGCCGATCCGCGACCGCTGGCTGACCGATCCGGCGGCGCTCGACGCCGCCTTCCAGGCGATGATCCTCTGGACGGACGCTCAGATGGGCGCGCCGTCTTTGCCGAGCTTCGCCGCGCGCTACCGCCAGTACGCGGAGCGCTTCCCGGAAGCCGGGGTGCGCGTCGTGCTCAAGGCGGTCAAGCGCGCCGACGGCCTCGCCGGAGCCGACATCGAGTTCGTCGACGAGCGCGGAGCGCTCGTCGCGCGGCTCGACGGCTTCGAGTGCGCCTCGGACGCCTCGCTGACCGCCGCTTTCCGCCGCAACGCCGTGGAAGCCGCCGCATAACGGAGGATTCATGAAGAAAACGCTGCTCGCGCTGATCGTCCTGTCCGCCTTCGCCGCCGCCTGCCACGAGCGCAAGGCCGAGCCGCGCCCCGACTACGAAGGCTCGCACCGCGCCTCGGAGAAGGCGCACCAGTCGCTCGACAACGAGGCGAACGGGAACTAGATGAGACGCCTCCTCCCTCTCGCCTGCGTCCTGGCCCTCGCGGCCTGCGGGGGCGGCAAGACCCAGGTCAAGGCCGCCTCCGGCCCCGAATATGAAGCCGTGAAGGCCCGCGCGGAGAAGGCCCACGGCGAGCTCGCGCCGAAGGCCGGCGGCACGGTCGTCAAGACCGAGAAGGGCGAGTCGAAGGACGCGGTCGTGCGCAACGAGGTCCAGGAGCGCCAGGGCAAGGTGCTGGGCGTGGACCCCGAGGGCTGCACCTGGGTCGAGGGCTTCGCGTCGGTCGCGGTCGGCCCCCAGGACACGCGCCACCAGACGCGCGCCGCCGCGATGGAGCAGGCCCGCGCCGCCGCGGTCCAGGATTTCCTCGGCGTCGAGGTGAAGTCGAAGTTCATGGACTTCCAGCAGGAAGGCCTGCGCAAGGAGTCGCGCCTGACCGAGGGCATCCTCCAGACGACGCGCAACGGCCGCATCGTCAAGGAGCAGGTGCTCGAGGAAGGCTACCGCGACGCGCCGGACTGCCCGGGCTGCCTGTACCGCCTCAAGCTCAAGGCCTGCGCGGTGCCGCGCGACGCCTCCGGCGACAAGGACTTCTTCGTCGAGCTCCAGGTCTCGAACCAGCGCTTCCTGCACGGCGACGAGGCGAAGATCACGGTCACCGCGACGCGCGACTGCTGGATCTACCTGTACAACATCTACGACCTCGGCGCGAAGGACCAGACCGCGCTCGTCGTCCCCAACGAGAACGTCAAGGAGAAGCGCCTGAAGGCCGGCGAGTCCTGGGAGTACCCCGACGAGGAGGCCAAGAAGCTCGGCGTGCGCCTCGTCGCCGAGCTCCCCCAGGAGGGCGACGTCATCTCGGCCGAGACCATCCGGGTCATAGCCTCGAAGGCGGCCCTGTCGAAGACGGTCACCAGCCCCGCCGACGGCGGCTGGCTCGGCGTCCTGCGGCGGCTGAACCGCGCGGGCGTCGAATGGACGGAAGACGCCGAAGCGTACACCATCTACAAGCGGTGAGCCAGAAGCCCGAGCCGATCGCGATCGTGGGGGCCGGGGGGATCTTCCCCGACGCCCCCACGCCCGCGCGGTTCTGGGAGAACCTGGTCGCCCGCCGCTGCTCCGCGCGCGAGGTCCCGGCGGGCCGCTGGGCCATCTCCGCCGACGCCGCCTTCGACCCGGCCAAGGGCGCTTTCGACAAGGTCTACTCGAAGAAGGCGTGCTTCATCTCCGACTTCGTCTTCGACCCCGCGGGCCTGGCGCTCGACCCGGACTGGGCGTCGTCCCTCGACCCGGCGTTTCACCTGGCGCTGCACGCCGCCCGCGAGGCGCTCGCCGGCGCGAAGCTGACCGCCGCCGACAAGTCCCGCATGGGCGTCGTCATGGGACAGCTCGTCCTGCCCACCGACGGCGCCTCCGCCTGGTCGCGCGAGCTGCTCCTGCCCGCCTTCGAGCGGCGCGCCCTCGGCGTCGTCCCGCGGCAGCCTTCCTCGCGCGTCAATCCCGCCAACCGCTTCGTCGCCGGCCTTCCCGGCGGCGTGCTGACCAAGGCCTTCGGCCTGGGCGGCGGCTCCTGGACGCTCGACGCGGCCTGCGCCTCCTCGCTGTACGCGCTCAAGTTCGCCATGGAGGAGCTGCGCGCCGGCCGCGCCGACGCGATGCTCGCCGGCGGCATGGCGCGTCCTCAGTCCTTGTACACCCAGATGGGCTTCGCCCAGCTGCGCGCGCTGTCCCCGTCGGGCGTCCCGTCGCCGTTCGACGCGGCCGCCGACGGCCTGGTCGTCGGCGAGGGCGCCGGGCTGTTCGTCCTGAAGAGGTTGTCCGACGCTCAGCGCGACGGCGACCGCATCCGCGGCGTGCTCGTGGGCGGGGGGCTCTCCAACGACGTCGGCGGCAGCCTCCTCGCGCCCAACACCGTCGGCCAGCTGCGCGCGATGCGCGCGGCGTATCTCGAGTCGGGGCTTTCGCCGTCCCAGATCGACTTCGTCGAGTGCCACGCGACGGGCACACCGACGGGCGATCCGATCGAGGTCGCGAGCCTGAAAGCGTTGTGGGGCGAAAGAGGCTGGACCCCGGGCCAGTGCGCGTTGGGGTCCGTGAAAAGCAACATCGGTCATCTGTTGACCGCCGCGGGCTCTGCCGGTCTGATGAAAGTCCTTTTGGGGTTCGAGAACGAGACCCTTCCTCCCAACGCGAACTACTCCACTCCTAATCCGAATGCCGGTCTTTCCGGGAGCCCCTTCCGTGTTCAATCGGAAGCGTCACCGTGGTCGAGGCGCGATGCAAAGACGCCGCGGCGAGCCGCGCTCTCGGCGTTCGGCTTCGGCGGCATCAACGCTCATCTCCTCGTAGAGGAGGCTCCGGAGCGTCGTAAGGCGCCCGCGAAGAGCTCTCCATCCGTTCGCCGTTCGAATCCGTCCTCCGTTCCCGTCGCCATCGTGGGAATGGACGCAAGGTTCGGTTCTTTGCCCGACCTTCGTTCCTACCAGGAAGCCGTTCTGGGCGGCGCCGAGCTCGAGTCCTCCTACGCCGAGGATCGCTGGCACGGCATCGACGCCCCCGCCGGCTTCAAGGGCCGCTTTTTGCGCGAAGCGGGCTCGGATGCGGCTTCTTTCCGTATCCCGCCCAAAGAAATGGAGGAGATGCTGCCGCAGCAGCTCTTGGCGCTGCAGAGCGCCGCGGCGGCGATCGCCGACGCCAAGCTCTCCGAGGAGGGCCGCGACCGCGTCGGCGTCTTCCTCGGCGTCGCCTTCGACCTCGCGATCACGCACTACGATCTCCGTTGGTCCCTCGATAACTCCGCCGACGCCTGGGCGAAGGCCAAGGGCTGGTCGTTGTCCTCCGAGCAGCGTTCCTCCTGGCTGTCCTCCTTGCGCGACGCCTCCGGCCCCGCCCTCACCGCGAACCGCGTCATGGGCGGCCTGGCCAGCGTCGCCGCCAGCCGCGTCGCGCGCGAGTTCCGCCTCGGCGGCCCGAGCTTCACCGTCTCCGCCGAGGAGAACTCCGGCCTCAAGGCGCTCGAGGCCGCGGTCCGCGCCCTGCAGCGCGGCGAGGTGGACGCCGCCCTCGCCGGCGCCTCCGACATCGCGGGCGAGGCCCGCGCGCTCGCCGGCGCCCACGCGCTCAAGCCCTTCTCTCCCGACGGCCGCCCGCGCCCGTTCGACGCGACCGCCGACGGCTCGACGCCCGGCGAGGGCGCGGCCTGCGTCGTCCTCAAGCGCCTCGACGACGCCCTGCGCGACGGCGACCGGGTCTACGCGGTCATCAAAGGCATCGGCGCCGCCTCGGGCGGCGGGGCCGACGCGGTCGTGCCCACGCCGGAGGCCTGCGTCGAGGCCCTGCGCCGGGCTTACGACGACGCGAAGGTCGACCCGAGCACCGTCGGCCTCCTGGAGTGCCACGCGTCGGGGCACCCGGGCGAGGACCGCAGCGAGGCGTCCGCGCTCGTCGATTTCTTCGGGACCGCGCAAGCCGACCTCCCGCTCGCGCTCTCCTCCTCGAAATCCGTGGTCGGCCACGCCGGCGCGGCCGCGGGGCTGGCCGGCCTGGTCAAAGCGGCCCTGTCGTTGTACCAAGAGATCCTGCCCGCCGGCCCCGTGATCGTCAACCCGATCGCGCCGCTGTCCGCGGCCTCCAAGCGCTTCCACTCGCCGCGACGCGCCTCCTTCTGGCTGCGCAACCGCGCCGACGGCCCGCGCCGCGCCGGCGTCACCTCGCTCGGCATCGACGGCGGCTGCGTGCACGCCGTGCTCGAGCAGCTGGAGCGGGAGGCCGCCGACCCGCTCGTCGAGGACGAGCGCCGCCAGCCGCTCGGCGCCCGCGCCGAGGCCCTGTTCGTCGTCGAGGCCGCCGACCCCGCCTTCCTCCTCGCCGGGCTCGACGCCCTGATCGACTGGGCCGCCTCCCAGGACCCGGGCGACGGCATCGAAGCCCTGGCCCGCCGCTGGTGGATCAAGCGCGGCTCCGCTCCCGAGGCCTCCCACGCCTGCGCCCTCGTCGCGCGCGACTGGAAGGAGCTCCTGGCTTTGGCCCGCATGGCCTCCGACTCGGTCCGCGACAACCCCGAGCGCCCGCTGCCCTCCGACCGCGCCTACCTCACCACGCGCGAGCCGCTCGGCGGGGATCTGGCCTTCGTCTTCCCCGGCTCCGGCAACCAGTACCTCGGCATGACCGCGACCGTGGGCGCGCAGTGGCCCGAGGTCCTGCGCCGCCAGGACTCCGAGAACGGCCATCTGCGCGACCAGATGACGCCCGCCCGCGTCGCCCCCTGGCGCCTCGCCTTCGAGCCCGGCTGGGAGGCCAAGGCGGACAGCGAGCTCAACGCCGACTACCACGCCCTCATCTTCGCCTCCGTCGCCCACGGCACGGTGACGAGCGACCTGATGCGCTCCTTCGGCGTGAACCCCACCGCCGTCGTCGGCTACAGCCTGGGCGAGACCGTCGGCCTGTTCGCCACGCGCGCCTGGACCGCCCGCGACGAGATGCTGCGCCGCATGAAGCAGTCCTCCCTCTTCACCTCCGAGCTCGCCGGCCCCTGCGACGCCGCCCGCCAGTTCTGGCGCCTGCCCGCCAACGAGAAGGTGGACTGGGTCCTGGGCGTCGTGGACCGTCCCGCCGACGCGGTCAACATGGCCCTCAAGGGCGCCGAGCGCGCCGCGCTCCTGATCGTGAACGCTCCCGTCGAGTGCGTCGTCGGCGGTTACCGCTCCGCCGTCGAGAAACTGGTCGAGGGCCTCGGCTGCGTGTTTCTGCCGCTTCAGGGCGTGTCCACCGTCCACTTCCCGGCCGCGAAGCTCGTCGAGAAGCAATACCGCGACCTTCATCTCTTCCCGACGCGCGCTCCCAAGGGGATCCGCTACTACTCCGGCGCCTTCGGCAAGTCCTACGAGGTCACGCGCGAGTCCGCCGCGGAGAGCATCACGACCCAAGCCATCCGATCGGTGAACTTCGCGGCCTTGATCAAGACCGCCTACGAAGACGGCGTGCGAACGTTCATCGAATTGGGGCCTCAGGGAAGCTGCACGCGCATGATCGGGAAAATCCTCGGTCCGTTGACCCACAACGCCAGGTCGGTCGACAGTCGCGGTATGGATGACGTGTCGGGCGTCCTCAAAGCCTTGGCTTTCCTGATCTCGGAACGAGTCCCCGTCGATCTCAAGCCGCTCTACGGCGCCCGCACCTTCTGCTCCGGTCACCGCTCCGCGCCGGCGCAGCCGGCGCAATTCGTGCGCTTGTCGTTGGGCTCCCGTCCCTCCAAAGTGTCCTGGACCCCTCCGTCGCCGCCGAAGGCGGCAAGTCCGGCCCCCGCTCCTCAGAAACAGCCCATGCCGGTCGTATCTCCGTCCCTTCGCATCCCCGAGCCCCGTCTTCCCGGCGACGAGTTCTCCTCTCCGCGCGCGCCGCAGGCGCCGCGCCAACTGTTTCCGGAAACAGTCGTCTCCCCGCAGGCGGCGCCGTCCGCGGCCGGGAGCCTGTCCAACGCGGCCGCGCTGACGGCGCAGGCCCATCAGATGTACCTCAAGCTCGCGGAGAACTTCTCCAAGCTCCAGTCCCATAACCTCGCTCAACAGATCCGCATCGCTTCCGGCCAGGCCGTCGTCCCCAGTGTCAGGCCTAACAATTCGTCGAATTCTCCGGCGCTCCCGGCGCGCGCCCCGGCGCCCTCGGCTCCGGTGTTCATGGACCGCAAGGCCTGCCTCGAGTTCGCCTCCGGCAAGATCGGCGCCGTCCTCGGCGACGCCTTCGCCCACGTGGACGCCTACCCGACGCGCGTCCGCCTCCCCGAAGAGCCGCTCATGCTGTGCGACCGCGTCATCTCCGTGACCGGCGTCCCCAACTCCATGAAGTCCGGCTCCTGCGTCACCGAGCACGATGTCCTCCATGACGGCTGGTACCTGGACGCCGGCCGCATCCCCACCTGCATCGCCGTCGAAGCCGGCCAGGCCGACCTCTTCCTGTCCGGCTACCTCGGCATCGACTCCCAGACCAAGGGCAACGCCGTCTACCGCCTCCTCGACGCCATCGTCACCTTCCACGACCATCTGCCCAAGCCCGGCCAGGTGATCAAGTACGACATAAGTATTGATGGATTCGGCCAGCATGATGATATCTGGCTCTTTTTCTTCCGTTACGATTCGACCGTCGACGGGAAACCTCTCCTGACCATGCGCAAAGGCTGCGCCGGCTTCTTCACGAACGCGGAACTCGCGAAGGGCAAGGGCATCGTCCTGACGGAGGCCGAGAAGCAGCCGGTCCCGGGCAAGCTCCCCGCCGATTGGAAGCCGCTGGCTCCGTTCACCGACAAGGTGTCGTTGACCGAAGGTCAATTCGCGGCCCTTCGCGCCGGAGATCTGGGGGCCGCCTTCGGTCCGTCATTCGCGTCCCTGCCTTTCGTTCCCGATACCTTGCCCGGCGGCCGCATGAAGCTCGTCGACCGGATCCTCGAACTGGACCCGAAGGGCGGGCGTTACGGCCTGGGCCGCGCCGTCGGCGAGATGGACATCCATCCCGACGACTGGCACCTCGTCTGCCACTTCAAGGACGACAACGTCATGCCCGGCACCCTCATGTACGAGTGCTGCCTCCACACTTTGCGCGTCCAATTGATGCGCATGGGCTGGGTGGGGGAGAAGGGCAAGGTCTGGCACGAGCCCGTCCCCGGCGTCGCCTCTCAGCTCAAGTGCCGCGGCCAGGTGCTGGCCTCCACGAAGAAGGCCCGCTACGAGCTCCACATCAAGGAGCTCGGCTACGGCGCCGACGGGGCCCCGTTCTGCGTCGCGGACGCGTTCATGTACTCCGACGACAAGAACATCGTCCAGATCACCGACATGTCGGTCCGTCTCTCCGGCACGACTCGCGCCGCCGTCGAGTCCCTGTGGCTCAAGAAGGAGAAGACGGTCTACTTCGATTCCGACAAGATCATGGCCTACTCTAACGGCAACCCGTCCGAGGCCTTCGGCGCGCCCTACAAGGTCTTCGACAAGGACCGCATCCTCGCCCGCCTGCCGGGCCCGCCGTATCAGTTCCTCGACCGCATCGTCGGCCTGAAGGGCGAGCCGTTCGTGCTCAAGGCCGGCGCCTCCGCCACCGCCGAGTACTCGATCCCCAGGGACGCCTGGTACTTCCGCGAGAACGGCCAGGCCACCATGCCCTTCGCCGTGCTCCTCGAGGTTGCGCTCCAGCCCTGCGGCTGGCTCGCCGCCTACTGCGGCTCGGCTCTGACGAGCCCCGTCGACCTGTCGTTCCGCAACCTCGGCGGCGACGCGGTCCAATATATCGAGGTCACGCCCGAGACCGGCACGCTCGTCACCACGGTCGTGATGACCAAGGTCTCCCAGTCGGGAGGCATGATCATCCAGAACTACGACATGACGATGACCGATGCCCAGGGCCGTCTCGTCTACAAGGGCAAGACCGAGTTCGGTTTCTTCACCAAGGAATCCCTGGCCCAGCAGGTCGGCCTTCGCGGGGCGAAGCAGTTCGTCCCGACGACGAAGCCGAGGACCCTCTCGCTGAAGGGGGGCTCGCCCGCGCTGCCCGGCCCCATGCTCCTGCTGCTCGACTCCGTGGAGCAGTACGACGACGCCGGCCCCAAGAGCCTTGGCGCGCTCATCGGCCGCCGCGCGGTCAACCCGAACGAGTGGTTCTTCTCCGCCCATTTCTATCAAGACCCCGTCTGCCCCGGCTCGCTCGGCCTCGAGTCGTTCATCGAGCTGATGAAGTGCCACGCCCGCGACCGCTGGCCCGGAGCCGGCCGCTTCGAGAGCATGGTCCTGGGCCGCACGCACAAGTGGCTGTATCGCGGCCAGTACACGCCCGTGAACAAGGCCGTCGAGGTCCAGTGCTGGATCACCGCCGTCGACGGGGCGAGCAAGACCCTCACCGCCGACGGCTACCTCCTGCGCGACGGCCTCGTCGTCTACGAGATGCGAGACTTCACGCTCAAGATAAACGGATGAAATCCCAACTGTCGTTGACGACAGTACGATTGTGAATAGAGTGAATAACCTCAATGCGCTATAACCGCGTCACCCTCGACGGCCTCGCCTACGAATTGGCTCCCAACGTCGTCACCTCCTCCGAGCTCGAGAAGCGCATACAGCCCGTCTACGACGCCCTCCGCTTCCAGGTCGGCCAGATCGAGGCCCTGACCGGCATCAAGGAGCGCCGCTGGTGGAACCCGGGCTTCAAGCTCTCCGACGGCGCCGCCAGCGCGGGCCGCAAGGCCCTCGCCAAGGCGGGCGTCACGCCCCAGGACCTCGGCGTCGTCGTCTACGCCGGCGTCTGCAAGGAATCCTCCGAGCCCGCGACCGCCTGCGCCGTCGCCTCCAAGCTGGGCGTCTCCAAGGACTGCGCCGTCTTCGACATCAGCAACGCCTGCCTGGGCGTGCTCTCCGGCATGATCGACATCGCCAACCGCATCGAGCTCGGCCAGATCAAGGCCGGCCTCGTGGTCTCCTGCGAGTCGGCCCGCGAGATCAACGAGGCGATGATCGCCTCCATGCTCAAGAACCCGACCATGGAGCACTTCAAGCTCTCGGTGGCGACCTTGACCGGCGGCTCCGGCGCCGTCGGCGTGGTCCTGACCGACGGGAGCTTCGGAAAAAAAGGCCCGAAGCTGCTCGGCGGCACGGTGCAGGCCGCGCCCCAGCACTGGGACCTGTGCCAGTGGGACCGCGACTTCATGAGGACCGACGCGCCCGCCGTGCTCAAGAACGGGATGGAGCTGGCCAAGCTCACCTGGCAGAGCTTTTCGAAGGTCATGGGCTGGACGAGCTCGACCATGGACAAGACCATCACCCACCAGGTCGGCGGCCCCCAGACGACGGCTTTGCTCACCGCCTGCGGCGTCGGCGCGGACAAGGATTTCCCGACCTACGAGTTCCTGGGCAACATCGGCACGGTGAGCCTGCCGCTGACGGCCGCGTTGGCCGACGAGCGCGGCTTTCTCAATAAAGGCGACCGCGTGGGCTTCATCGGCATCGGCTCGGGGCTGAACTGCATGATGCTGGGGCTGGAGTGGTGACGGACTCCTGGAAGCCGTTGTATCCCTTTACCGGCCGCCGCCTCGACCTCGGCGGCTACGCCATGCATTACCTCGACGAGGGCAAGGGGGAGACCGTCCTCATGGTCCACGGCAACCCCACCTGGTCTTTTTACTTCCGTGAGGTCGTCAAAGCCCTGTCGCCCGATTTCCGCTGCATCGTCCCCGACCACGTCGGCATGGGCCTGTCGGACCGCCCGGGCGATGACCGCTACAAGTACACGCTCAAGAGCCGGGTCGACGACCTCGACAAGCTCATGGAGACCGTGGCTCCGAAAGGCCCGGTCACCCTCATCGTGCACGACTGGGGCGGCATGATCGGCCTATCCTGGGCGGTGCGCCACCCCGAGCGGATCAAGGCCATCGTGGCCCTCAACACCTCCTGCTTCCGCCTGCCGGCGGAGAAGCCGTTTCCTCCGGGTCTCACGGTCATGCGCGGGGCCCTGACCGGCATACCCCTGCGCGCGTTCGGCTTCGTGCGCCGCGTCGTCCTGCGCTCCTGCACGGCCAAGGTCACGCTCTCTCCCGAGGCGATGTCCGGCTACCACGAGCCCTACGACGGCTGGACGGAGAGCCGGGCCGTGCACCGCTTCGTGCAGGACATCCCGCTTCAGCCCGGCGACGACGCCTGGGACACGGTGGTGGACACCGAGAGCAAGCTGGACCTGTTCCAGGACACCCCGATGCTGCTGCCCTGGGGGATGAAGGACTGGGTGTTCGACGCGGCTTTCCTCAACGGCTGGATCAAACGCTTCCCCAAGGCGACGGTCAAGCGCTTCCCGGACAGCGGCCATTTCCTGCTCGAGGATTCGGGCCCGGAGGTCGTCGCCTTGATCAAGGACTTCGTCGCCAAGCCCGTCACCGCATGAGCGAGGCGGCGACCGCGACGGACCTCGGCTCGCGCCTCCTCGACAACGCCAAGCGCCTGGGCGATCAGCCCGCGCTGATCCATCACGACAAGATCACCTCGTTCGCGGAGCTGGGCAAGGACGCCGAGCTGCTGGCCCACGGCTTCCTGCGCGCCGGCCTCAAGAAGAACGACCGCGTGGCCGTGCTCATCCCGCCGTCGCGGGACTTCTTCGCGACCGCCTTCGCGCTGTTCCGCGCCGGGGTGACGCCGGTGCTCGTGGACCCCGGCATCGGCTTCTCCAACATGGGGCGCTGCCTGTCGGAGGCGGCGCCGGACGCGTTCGTGGGCTCCGCCAAGGCGCACCTGGCGCGGGCGATCGGCGGCTGGTCGGCGACGGCGCGCATCAAGATCACGGCCGGCGGCCCGTCTTTGGGCCTGCCCACGCTCGAGACGATGCGCGAGCTCGGGCGCAAGCGCGGCCTCGACCTGCCGGCCGTGCCTCCGGACGGACGCGCGGCCATCCTGTTCACCTCCGGCAGCACCGGCGCCCCCAAGGGCGCGGTGTACGAGCACTCGATGTTCTCCGCCCAGGTGGACCAGCTCCGGGAGCTGTTCGACATCAAGGAGGGGGAGCTCTCGCTGGCGACCTTCCCGCTGTTCGGGCTGTTCGACGTGGCCCTGGGCCAGACCGTCGTCATCCCCGACATGGACTTCACCCGGCCCGGGATGGTGGACCCGATGGCGATCGTCGTCCCCATCCAGAAGCACCGGATCCATCAGCTGTTCGGCTCGCCCGCCTTGCTCGACCGCGTGGGCCGCTTCGGGGCGCAGCACGGCATCGCGCTGCCCACGCTCAAGCGCGTGATGTCGGCGGGGGCGCCGGTGCCGGCGAAGACCTTGGCCCTGTTCTCGAAGCTGCTGAACCCGAACGTGCCCATCTACACGCCGTACGGCGCGACCGAGGCCTTGCCCGTCGCCCTGACCTCCTCCGTGGAGGTCCTGGAGGAGACGGCGGCCAGGACGTTGCGAGGTGAAGGGGTGTGCGTGGGTCGGCCGGTGAAGGGCATCGAGGCCGCCGTCATCCGCATCGAGGACGGGCCGATCAAGACCTGGTCGGAGGACCTGCGCGTGCCGCGCGGGCGCGTCGGGGAGATCGCGGTGAAGGGCCCCGTCGTGACCGGCGAGTACTTCCGGCGCGTGTCGGACATGGCGAAGGCCAAGATCGGCGACGGGAAGGGGTTCTGGCACCGGATGGGGGACCTCGGCTACTACGACGAGCTGGGGCGGCTCTGGTTCTGCGGGCGCAAGGCGCACCGCGTGAGGACGGAGAGGGGGGAGCACTACACGATCTGCGTCGAGGGCGTGTTCAACGCGCATCCGAAGGTGAAGCGGTCGGCGCTCGTGGGCGTCGGCCTCAACCCCGTGCTGTGCGTGGAGCTCGAGCCGGGAAACGCTCCGAGCGACGACCTGAAAAACGAAATCTTGAATCTCCCTGGAAGACCGGAATTCACCCGGGACATCAAAGACGTCCTGTTCCATACGGCATTTCCGGTCGACACCCGGCACAACGCGAAGATCAACCGCGAGGCGCTGGCGGTGTGGGCCGCGCGGCGGCTGGAGTGAGGGCGCTCGTCACCGGCGGCGGGGGCTTCCTGGGCGCGGCGCTGGCGCGTAAGCTGCGCGAGCGCGGCGACGAGGTGCGCGTGTTCGGGCGCGGCTCCTACCCCGACCTCGAGGCCGTCGGCATCGACTGCGCGAAGGGCGACATCGCCGATTACCAGGCCGTGAAGGCCGCCTGCGACGACCGCGACGTGGTGTTCCACGTCGCCGCGAAGGTCGGGCTGTGGGGGCCGTACGAGGAGTTCCACGAGGCGAACGTGGAGGGGACGAAGAACGTCCTGCGCGCCTGCCAGGAGCACGGCATCCGCAAGCTGGTGTTCACCGGCTCGCCGAGCGTCGTGTTCCACGGCGGCGACGTGGACGGCGTGGACGAGAGCGCGCCGTATCCCTCGAAGTTCGATTCCTTCTACTCGAAGACCAAGGCGCTGTCCGAGCGGATGGTCCTCGCCGCCGACCACGACCGGCTCTCGACCGTGTCCCTGCGCCCGCATTTCATCTGGGGCCCCGGGGACAAGAGCATCCTGCCGCGCGTGATCGCCCGCCGGAAGGCCGGGCGGCTGTTCCGCATCGGCGACGACAACAAGCTCGTGGACACCATCTACATCGACGACGCCGTGTCGGCGCACGTGCTGGCCGCGGTGCAGCTCTCGCCGCTGTCGGAGATCTCCGGGAAGGCCTACTTCCTGTCGGGGGGGGACCCCCGTCCGATCTGGGAGTTCATGGACCGCATGCTGGCGGCGGCGGGCCTGGGCCCGGTCGAGCGGCGCATCCCCAAGGGCCTCGCCTACGCCGCGGCGAGCGCCTGCGAGGGGACCTGGCGCGCGCTCGGGCTGCGCTCCGAGCCGCCGCTGACCAAGTTCCTGGTGGACACCTTGACCACCTCCCACTGGTTCGACATCTCGGCCGCCAAACGCGACCTGGGCTGGAAGCCGAAGGTGAAGATCGAGGAAGGGATGGCCCGCCTGGCGCACTGGATCAAGGCCACGCAAGGAAATGTTTAACGCCTTAATGCCTGGCACCGGCAGGGCTTCCCTCGGGTAAGAAGCCTTAAAAACCCGCTTTTCTCCATCATTTAAGCCTGACACCGTCTAGGCTGATTAGGCCCTGGTCCTCTGGGTCCAAGGACCTATTCTCACGCCCGAAAATTCGGTTAAACTCCGGACATGAGACGCCTGCTCCCGATCGTCGCCCTCGTCCTCGCCTCCGGCGCGTTGGCCGGCTGCAATGAGGATAAGAACGCCGTGTCCGCGAAACCGGGCTCCGCCCCCGCGTCCCGCGAGGAAAGCTCGCCGCGCCGCGGCTACTCGGGCAAGGACCTCGTCGCCTACGCCCCCGCCACCGATTTCTCCGGCGCCGCCCCGGAGGACGCCGCCAGCGGCTCCAGCGCCATATTCGACGGCACGCGCATGAGGGACGCGGTCGGGGCCCCCGGCTTCGTCCCGGCCTCCGGCGCGTACGGCCGCACCGGCAAGCGCCTCCCTTATACCGCGGCCGCGAGCGAGCGCATCACCGACCTGCGCGGCGCCGTGCCGCCCCTGCCGGACGACTACGATTACTCGCGCAGCGGCGCGACCCCCGGCTCCGCCCGGGAAGCGGGCCAGACCTTGCTCGGCTTCGCCTCGTTCCAGATCGAGCAGAAGTTCCCGACCGTGGCGCCCATCATGAGCCGCCTCGGCTGGCGCGCGGCGCCCCGCCGCGGCTCGAACTCCTCCCACACGCCTTATCGGGTGACGGTCCACCACACCCAGGGCAAGCAGGCGATGAACGAGGCCGAGACCGCCGCGGCGGTCAGGGGCATCCAGCGCTATCACATGGTCGGCCGGGCGCGCGAGGGCAAGGAGGCTTTCGACGACATCGGCTACCACTTCCTCGTCGCCGGCGACGGGCGCGTCGTCGAGGGCCGCCGCGCGGAGTACCTCGGCGCGCACGTCGGCGGGGCCAACGACGGCAACATCGGCGTCGCCATGATGGGCGACTTCAACAATATCCACCCCACGAACGCCCAGATCGAGAGCCTGACGCGGCTCGTGACCTATCTCTCGGTGAAGTACAAGAAGGACCCGAACGCCAAGGGCTTCCTCGAGGCCCATCAGCGCTACACCAACACCGACTGCCCCGGCGCGCACCTGATGGCGATGCTCGACTCCCTGCGCCGCAAGATCGACAGGGAGAACGAGATCATCGTGAGCGGCGGCACCGCCGGGACCGACTTCACGCCTCTGGCCGTCGTCGGCTCGTGAGGCTCGGCCTAGCGGCCGTCCTGCTCCTGGCCGCCTGCTCCCGCGAGGGGCGCGTGCCTCCGGGCGCGACCGTCCAGCTCGACTACGAGCTGACCTCCGGCGGGACGCTCATCGAGTCGAACGCCGGCAAGGAACTCCTGACCGTGACCCAGGGCGACGGCAACCTCCCCGGCCCCGTGGACGAGGCCCTCGTCGGCATGAAGGCGGGGGAGGAGAAGGTCGTCGAGCTCACCCCCGACCAGGGATTCGGCCCCGTGGATCCCGAGAAGATCCGCGCCATCCCGCTCGAGAAGTTCGGCGCCATGGCCAAGGACCTCGCCCCCGGCAAGGTCGTCGCCGGCGCCAAGGGCGGGAAGGCGGCCGAGGGGAAGGTGCTCAAGGTGGAGAACGGAGCGGCCACCCTCGATTTCAACCACCCCCTCGCGGGGAAGCACCTGCGCTACAAGATCAAGGTCGTCGCGATCCGGTAGCCGCTTCCACAGGAAAATCGAAAGTAGATTCTGATCGTCGTTAAACCGCGGGAATCCGTGCTGTTTTACCGGATTCCCGTTTTTATACTTGAAATATAACACTATTTATATGTATATAGTGTTATATGACGAAACTACAGCTGGCCAAGC
>JACPOW010000053.1 GCA_016191335.1 Elusimicrobiota bacterium
CGGCAAAACAGACATCGCTTCTTGAGCATGGGGCGGCCTCCGACTCCATGTCGAGGGTAGCCCGTTTCTGTTGAGCCGTTATATAAGGAACGGCCGCAACAACGGAAACGGCGCCGACCGGAGTGTCGGCGCCGGGGTTTTAATCCCGCCAGCGGCGGGCTGAAAACCTTTAACAACGGCGGGAGATGCGTCGGGGAAGCGGGTCCGTTTCGGTGAGCAGACCCGGGTCTATTTCAGTGAGCGGCAAAGCGCTGAGGGGGCATAGGCAAAACCGGATCGAAGCCGCTGATGTACTCTGGCCGAAAGGCCAGGGGAAAGGCGGCAATTGATCCTGGTTATTTGCCTAGCTGGGGTTGGTTGCCGCTGATCATTTTCAGGCAATCCCTCCGACACCGCGCGGCCTAACATGAGGTGCCATCATGCGCGCACTGATCGTTGACGACGACATAGCCCTGTCTCACCTGCTCTCTCGTTGCCTGGGCCTGTGGGGCTGGGTTCCCGACGAGGCTCCGCGCGTCAGCGCCGCGCTCGAATTCTTCAAGCAGGGCTCCTACGATCTGCTGCTATGCGACGTGGACCTGCCGGACGGCGACGGGATAACCTTGTCCCGCGCGCTCTTAAAGGTCAATCCGTTTCTCGCCGTCGTAATCATTTCCGGCAACCCCGAGAACCTGAGGCGGGCCCGGAAAGTTGGCCTCGCCTCGTGCCTGCGCAAACCCTTCTCGCTGGACGATCTGCGGGCGTTGATCGATTTGAAATGCGCGGGGGAAAGCTAGCAACGGCTGGCGAGGCATCGCATGGAAAAACCAGCTTCGGCAAACGGTCCTGCTCATGTCCTCCTCGTGGAGGACGACCCCGCCCAACTCGCGGACGCCAGGGGTATCCTCAAAGCCCTAGGCTGTAGAATCACCGCCATCGAGAGCGCGGAGGAGGCGCTTGGCTTGGTAGAAAGGACCCGCTTCGATCTAATCCTGACGGACAACATTCTCCCGGGAATAACGGGTTTCCAGGCGCTTCCGCGCCTGCGCGCGTCTGGTGCTCCCGTCATCGTGATGAGCAGCCAGTACGGCCCCGATACGGAGAAAGACGCCCTGCTCCTCGGGGCCAGCGCCTTCATCAAGAAGCCGCTCGTCGTCAAAGAACTGTCTCGGCTCATCCGGCAGGCGCTGGACAGTAGCATACCTGAGCGCCGCAGGCTCTAGCGGATTTATTAAAATCGCACCAAAAAAGTGAAGCGGTGGGTATTGCCCAGCTCACCAGCCGCTTGGGCGGCATAGTCGAGGCCGTAGGCGCCGCGCCGCAGTCCGAGGCCCAAGGTAAGGCCACGCGCCGCGTCGAAGCCCGAGCCATTGGCAGCGGCGCTCTTGCTCGTGTAGCCGAGGCGCAGGAACACACCTTGAGCAGCCTTGTACTCGCCGCCCGCTCCGCCTTCTGACCCCGCGCCGCGCGGGCCATTCTGGAACTCGACTGCTAGGCTGTGTCCCTTATCAAAACGGTAGGCCGCAGCGAAAGCCGCACGCAAAGGAAGGTCGTTGCGCTGGTCGGCGTACTTGAGGCCAGGGCCGATGTTCCTCAGGGCCGCCCCGAGAAGGACCTTGCCGCTTCCAGCCGCCAGCTCACGCCGCACGCCCGCGTCGAGGGCCGCCCCTTGCGCCTCGGAGGAGGCGATATGGCTACGAATATATTTGACGCTCACGCCCAGGTCGATGATATCGGTCTTGACGCCCGCAGCGAAGGCCGCCGCCGCATCCGAAGCGTCGTAGCCCCCCGTCGGCCGACCTAGTGTGTCGCGGCCCTCAATTGAGCCTTGGCTCAAGTACGTGAATGC
This sequence comes from Elusimicrobiota bacterium, assembly GCA_016191335.1. Classification (GTDB taxonomy): domain Bacteria; phylum Elusimicrobiota; class Elusimicrobia; order UBA1565; family UBA9628; genus GWA2-66-18. The sequence continues at coordinate 1,829 of JACPOW010000053.1, forward strand.
CCCGGCGAAGGTGGCGCGGCTCGCGGGATGCGCATAGGCGAGAAAATCATGCCGCGTGCTGTTGCCGAGCTCCGCGTGGCTGAGCGAAACCTGCCGCTTCTCCATGCGCGCCAGGCCTGCGGGGTTCCAATACACGGCGTCGGCTTCATCGGCCAACGCGGTATAGGCCCCGCCCATGCTCAGCGCCCGCGCGCCCGCGCCGATGTCTAGGAACGCGGCCGTCTCGGCCGCCCAGGAGGCCTGGGTGCCGAGGACGAGCAGTGCGGCCAGTTGTGGCAATCTCATTTACTTGATTACGGCAAGCTTCCCCGTCTTACGGACATCTTCCTGCCCAGCCTTCTTCGCCGTCACTACAAATGCATAGACGCCGGAGCCGACCCCAGAGATGTCCCAGACATGCTCATAGGTCAACTGCGGTCCCAGTCCATTACCATCATCAAACGCGCCCCGGTCAAGAAAACTCGAGGACTCGTGGATTTTGCGCCCTGATACGTCGTATATCCGCACAGCGAGCGAATCCGCCAGGCCGGGCTGGACGCGAATCGTAACTGAACCTTGACCGCGTATCGGATTTGGGAAGGCATACAGCGCCTTGAAGCCCAAGTCGGCCTCCAAGGCCAGAACACCGATGCCGCCTGGACCGAGCACTTGATAGACCGAGAAATGAAGCACATCGGCGCTGACCGTCTTTACCTCCCGATCCACGCGTGAGGCGACCGCCTCCCAAGCCTGAGTGCGCGGATTCCAGTAATGAACTTTAAGATCGGATTCTTTGAGGCCCTGCGCTTTGACAAGGCCAGCGTCGTACGGCAACGTGATCGTGACGGGAGTGTTGAACACCGTCCCTTCCGGTCCGAAGGCGACTGGAAGCGACGCGAGTGAAAGGCTCTTACCCTCAGCGGCGGTCTCCCGAGCAGACTCATCGAGCGGATGCGAAACAGAAAGCTCCAGCGACTGCGGGAGGGCGGCGGCTGGGACCAGGACGGTGACGTTGTCCAAACGTTTGACCAATCCGCCTCGCGATTTGTCTACTAGCCTACGCATGGCAGGGGGAACGTTCATGCGGCGCAGCGCCGCAACGGCGTAAGAGGTTCCATTTCGAGCGGCCAGCATTCGCGCACGATGCTCAGCTTTGCGTTTCCGCCTCTCTTCGAACTTCTCCATTTCTGGAGCATAGAAGCGTCTGACCGGCTCGGCCGTCATCGTCGAGGTCATGACCCAGGTCAGCCAATCCTCGTATTGATCCGCCAATACGGGAGTCGGCATGGCCGATAACAGGAACAACAAAAGAATCCTGGATCTCATTTTTTCGGCTGCTCCCCGAGGCCTATAATCAAGGTGCGCGCATCCGCGCTCAAAGAGGCAAGAGCGGTCTTGCTGACGAATCGCTTCATCGAACTCGCGTTTTTCTTGTCACTCGCGTCGTCATTCCCATCCGGGTCAGGCTCCTTTTTGAAGGCACTGTCCAGGCGGTGGATGAACTCGTCGAAGCGATCGGCGGCCTGCTTGTTTTTCCCCGAGTCTATGTCAGACTGAGCCTTAGCCAATATCTTGTCCAAGCGCGAAACAAACCCTCCATCGCCAAGTTGGCCGATTTGAAATGCTGCCTGGACGCTTTGACGTAACCCAACCAGCGTGACGCTCTTCGTCACGACCGTAGGGCTGCTGGACGTAGGCGCAAAATCAAAGCTGTATGCGACAGTCGCACCGGCCACGGCATAGCCCTCAAAATTGCTCCGGGCCCGGCGCATGTTGTCGTTCCTTGTCGTCATGTTTAGAAAATAGGCGGTGGTCGCCAAAGGGAGAAGCACGAGTTTATAATGGCCAGCCGGGAAAGGCGACAACTGAAATTCCACGTTTTCCGAGCCGCGCTCGCCCGTAGCGTCGTTGGCCGTCGAACTCACGCCGTAGCAATCCGCCGTGCCGGGAATTTCGGCGACACGCTGACCGTCGGGAAGCTGCCCGGTCCGCTGTCCGATATCGTTCTCCAAGTAAAATTGAACGTAAGCCCTCGTGCTGACACCCGTTCCTGCGATGATGAAAACTCCACCATCACCGCTACTCGCAGCCGCAGCCTGTGGCAGTAGCGCCAAGGCAAGAATCCACGCAAATCTCATTTTCATTCTCCTCGTCTGAAAATCCGCGCTCCAAGGATGATCGGACTATTCGGGTCATCGATGCTGATAGATTGATAGTCGAGTCCGGCGTAAGGGTCTTTGACCAAATACAAATTACCGCATCTGCCGATCACCGTCAAAAAATGTCCGGCAAGCGAGGTTGACTCGACCTGCACAAGAGCGGGATTCCCGGCGGCGAGGCTGGAATCCACGCGCCGCATCACGCCGCGTGCGCTAGCCGAATAACGTGCGGGCGAAGTATCGACATCGAATCGTCCCGCGAACCTGACTTGATCCTGAGTGAATTGCTCGGACGCCAGATCGAAATCCAAGTTTGCATCGGGGACGAAGCCATACGTATCCGGGTCCGTTAGAAACGAGTTGAGTGTTCCCGGAGTCGAGACTGGATATGTGTATTGGAATCGAGATTTGAAAACGTTGAGGAGCATCGTGTAGGCGGTAAGAGCGCAGCCGCGGACCCCGAGCGTCCACCCACGGGAGTGGTTGTCAAGAACGTCATTGCTCCACGTTTCGCCATTCTGATGCAACAGCGTCGCGGGCAGTTGGCCACAAATTTGGAAGGTGACGGAACTGCTTGTCGCGCCGCATGACGGGCAATCCGCTTTCACCTCGTACTCGAGCGGTATGTTCCCCACTTTGAAGCCAGTCTTTGCTCGTCCCGTGAACGAGTTCGTTTGGAGGTCGGTCGAAACAAGCTGTTGTCCCACGGCACCGACCGGCGCAGATGATATGGAGAAATTCACAATCACGTTTCCCTGCGGCGCTCCGGCGGCATCGCGCGCCTCCACGATGAGAGGCGACGCAAGTTCGGCATCAACTTCGGACGCCTGGACGAGGTCCGACACGGCGACAAGGCGTCCGGAGGCACCTGCGCCGCGCCGGTAGCGAGAGATAAAAGTTTGATCGCTGCCTGGGAAAGAGACATCCACGGTCCCGCCGACGTCTATAGTGCCCGTCGATGGACTCCACAGGGCCTCGATGCGACGGTCGGAAGCCAGGGTGACGAAACTCGCTCCCCATGCCTGAGTATCGGAAGAACTGACCTTAACGAGGGCAGGCAAGCCGCCGATCGGTTCATGACCGGCGATGTAAAGGCTGCCTTCTGCGTCCACGGCCATTGGGCCGCCGGCAAAGCCAGGCTCTCTGAAGGAAGCGGAAAATCCTTCCGAACTGACGCGTCTGAAATAATCTGAATTTCCTCCTGATCTCTCGCCGCCGACCACTAGTCCACCTCTCGGGTCGAGGGCGGCGCGTATGGCACCTCCGAACGTCGCATCGAGGGTCAGGCGGTAAATAATGGGCGGCCCTGAGAGGTTCGGAGGATGCCGTTCGACGAAAAGACGCCTCGGAAGCGGCGACGGCGGGTACTCGACCCCAGCCACCCATACGAAGCTGGATGAATCGACAAAGACGCCCGCGAGCTGAATAAAACTATCGGGGAATTCGAAGGAATGGGCGCGCTGGGTGAGAAGGCTTAGGGATCGGTCGTAGGCGTTGAGCTGAGCATCGGCTGCGGCTGCGCCGAGGAGAGGATAAATTATGAGGCGTTGGTGAATTGTATAAACGCGGTCGTTGAGCGGATCGACCGCCACGCCGCCCGGCGTCACCCCGATTATTGGGTTTGGAAACGGCAACGGCTCCCCATCGCCAGAGAGGCTCACAGACGGCGGAGGAGACGCGGGCCCAGATGAATCCAAACGGACTAAGGAGGCGCGCATGGTACCCGGAGGATAGGGGAAGAAATAGCCCTGCACGCTCGTCGCGAAGACTGTGCCGTCTGGAAAGGCTGCGATCTGATTAATGCCACCGAGGAATTGGCCTGAAGAATACGTCCATTGGATGGTGCCGTCCGTGCCGATTCGCACCACCTGCCCGCCGGTTAGCAGGGTTTTTGACGCATCAAGGGGCGATGTGATGAGGGCGGCTACGCCGTCCGACAGCGCTGGAAAAACAAGGTCAGATTCGCGCCCAGGAAGTGGCTCCGCTCGGAGGAACGCACCAGTCATAAGGAAGACTGACGCTATGCCAACGACACGGCGAACTTGCGACATCCGACGAGTGTAAGCCCCGCAATAAAAATTGTCAAGACAACTCGGACCATTTACCGAACTTATAACTCTGGTGCCGTGGGTGGCCGCAAACAGCGGCACTCTAACCCTTAAGCCGCCCGCGTTTCCCAGGCACGAGCCGCGCCTTGCGGGGTGTCCAACAAAGCTGTTGACATACATTCACTTCTAGTGTATAATACACTTGTTATGCGCGATACCATGCGCCGCGAGGGCTACGCCCACCGCCCCATCAAGACCGGAGCGGACGCCGTGTCCGATGTTCGCTTCGAGCCTGACTCCGAGTTCCTGATGGAGACGGACGACTTCCTCAACGCCATCCATAAGGCCTACGGCTTCCAAGTCACGCGCCGCACACTTCAACTCTACAGTTCCCCCCAGCAAAAGCTCCTGCCGCCGCCGATCTACGTAGGCGGGCACAGGTCCTACTACCTCAACCCCGAACATACGCAGCGCCTGGCCGCGATCCTCTACCTCAGCACGCGGCTATTCATGCCCCTCAAAGCCATCCGGAAGCTGCTCCGGGTTTACCCTGAGAGGCACTACGGGCTCCTGCTCAAGGGCGTGCTGACCCCGCAGGAACTAACCGACTTCACCGAGCTTTTCGGCCGGGGTTTAGAGGTCCGCGACTTTCTGTTTCACAAGGTCAGCCGGGTACTTAAAGCGCTGGACGAGGACCACGGAGACGAGCGCATGCAGGACGAAGCGACCAAGGACAAGGCCCTGTTTGCCATGACGCGGCAGTTTGAGAAGTGGATGGACACCGGCCGCCATCACAAGGTCGAGGCGATCTTAAAACACGAGGCGGCCGAATGAGAGGCGTCCCTTTTTTTGAACATAATTGTTCACTATCGGTGAATATTACTCCTGTGAACAACTCAGCGATGCCCGTCCTACAGACCGTCCAACGAGTTGGACAGTCTCGCGCGACTGGCATGAAAAAGAAACGCCGTGTTTTGCGGCTCTTTGTCCCCCGCCTCTCCGGTGACTGTGCCACCTGCGCTTTCCGACCCCTCACCCCCAACCATACAGAGTTGGGAGTGAGGGGTCGGAAAGGCGGTGGGGGACAAAGAACCACAAAACACTGGGGATAGGAAGGAGGAGAAAAAGAAAAGAGAAAAATAAAAAGTTGATCGAAGGGGAAAATTCAAAACGGAAAGGAGGAAGATGAAGCTACAAGATAGGGACTTCGAGGTGCTGGCGGCATTGGAGCGATGGGGAGTTATGGGGCTGGGACAGGTGGACGGGCTGCTGTTTCACAAGGAGGTTTCAGGCGAGGAGCGCGGGAGGTTATTCTTCAACGACATACGGCGAGAGGACTACTGGGGCCGGGCTTACAAGCGGCTGAGCGGACTGGAAAAGCTCGGGCTCGTGCGAGTTCAGCGAAGCGACTATACATGGCCGGTCTATCTGCTGACGACGCGGGGTTTTGAGCTGCTGAGGCGGCGCGGAAAGACCCGGTACGAAACGCCCAGCCAGGGGATCAGCGAGCGCCTCGTCCGTCACGAGATAGCGACCGTCGGCGTCGGTTTAATCCTGACCGAAGTCCTCGGCCTCGGGGTCAACACGGCCCGCGAGACCTGGGACTGGATGGGCAAGAAATACGGTCGGCGCAGCCAAGAAGCGCGCCTGACCATGCCCGACTTTCTTATCGGGAAGGCGGGCGGCAACGTGGAACACATCGTCGAGGTCGAGCTCACGCCTAAGTCCCGCCGGCGCTATTCTGAGATATTCACCTCGCATCGACGCCGACTGCCGGATCATCGCACTTCCAAAATACTCTACCTCGTGGGTTGGCCGGGAGGAGTCGGACACATCATGCGCCTGGGGCGCAAGTTCGAGGCGTCGGCGGTCCAGGCGGCGCAGCTCTCCGACTTCCGGGCGAAGCTGGGATGCTGCGAGTTCGCGCCGTCCTACTACCCGAGGACGCCGTTCTTCCTGGTGACCAAAGAGACGCCCGAGGCTCCACAGGACGCGGAGCAGGAGGCGGCGCGATGAGGGATAACTGGGACATTCAGATGCTCCGCGTTGACTGGCGGCTCACGAAGGCGCAGGAACGCGAGGCGATCCTGCGTCCGCTGGCGCGGCTCATCGCGCGGCGGCTTCTGTCGGTAGGGCTGGCGAAACGCGAGAAGGCGGGCCAAACTATGGACCCACGGCGGCGGGAGGTGACGGCATGAACAAGCGAATTGAAACCGGCGGTGAAGCACGGGCGGCGCTCTACGCGCGCGTGTCCTCTGACCGGCAAGCGGAGCGGGATCTGTCGATTCCGGCCCAGCTCAAGGCCCTGCGCCAGTACGCGGACAAGCACGGCTGGAAGGTCGTCGAGCAGTTCATCGACGAGGCCGAGAGCGCCCGGACCGCGGACCGCCCCGAGTTCCAGCGGATGATGGGTCTCTCCAAGCAGAAGGAGCCCCCCTTCACCGTCATCCTCGTGTGGAAGCTCTCGCGCTTCGCACGTAACCGCGAGGACTCGATCCTGTACAAGGCGATGCTCCGCAAGCACGGCGTCCAGGTGGTTTCGATCAATGAACACATCGAAGACTCGCCGTCCGGACGGATGCTCGAAGGGATGATCGAGGTCGTAGACGAGTTCTACTCAGCCAACCTCTCCTCGGACACGATCCGGGGCATGAACGAGAACGCCTCGCGCGGCTTTCTCAACGGCGGACGCGCGCCCTACGGCTATCGCCGCATAAAGGTGAAGGTCGGCGAGATCGAGAAGGCCAAACTTGAAGCCGTGCCAGAACACGCGCCGCTGGTCAAGCGCGCGTTCCAAATGTGCATCGACGGAATGGGCGTCAAGGAGATCATCAAGAAGCTCAACGCCGAGGGCTACAAGACGCGCGCGGGCCGCGAGTGGACCAACACGGTCCTCTATTACATGCTGACCAACGAGACCTATACCGGCGTGACGATCTTCAACGGCTACCGCTATTGGGACTCGAAGGGCGGCAAGGAGCAGAAGGCGATCCGCGTCGAGGGCACGCACGAGGCCCTGGTCACGCGCGAACAGTTCGAGAAAGCCCGCCAGGTCCTCAAGGAACGCGGCTTCACCGTCACACACCCGCGCGCCGTGGCGAGCGACTACCTGCTCAGCGGCATCCTTTACTGCGGCCTTTGCAACGCCAAGATGCTCGGCACGACGGCCAAGGGAGGACAGTTCGTCTACTACGGCTGTCAGAACTACCTCAAGAAGGGTCGTCAGGCGTGCGCGGCGGGCCTTGTCGGCCGCGACCGGCTGGAAGGCGCGGTGATAGACACCCTCAAGGACGACGTGCTGACCGACGCGAACCTGACCGAACTCGTCCATCTCATCAACGAGGAGGCCAACCTGAGCCGAGGAACTTCGGCCAAGCGCATGGGTGAGACGGACGCGCAGCTTAAGGCCCTCAATGGACGCCTGGACAAGCTCTATGTGGCCTTGGAGACGGGCCACGTGGACATGGCGGACCTGGGGCCGCGCATCAAGGCCCTGCGCGCTCAGATCGAGGCCGCCGAGGCGCGCAAGCGCGAGATCACAGCCGAAGAAACGACCCCGCTCAAGTTCAGCGGGCCGCAGGTACGCCGGTCCGTGGAGGACCTGCGCGAACTGTTGAGCGACGGCACGACGCTTGAGCGCAAGTCCCGTATTCGCGGCTGGCTCTCGCGCATCGAGGTGGACACCAAGCGTGGCGGGACCGTCTACTACAAGATGCCGCCGTGGATACAAAAAGCGATGGGCCGCCCGACGGCAGGCGGCCCAACACGTTCAGTTCTTTCTATTGATCAGATTGGCTGCCCGAATCCGACGCTCCTCAAAACGGAAACGGGCTTATATTCGAGTTTCCCTTCGGCCTATTGAACACAATCAAGGGTGAAAAGAGAATTCTTTCCCGGGAATTCATCCTTGAAGCCGCTTATACCCGGATCAAGCGGCCTAAAACCTGGTTCGTCAAGGACCGTCTAAAGCTCGCCCAGGAGTGCCTTCAGTTACTTCACGATTGCCCGGCCCTGACCCGGAGAGAGCTGGCTCGGCAGCTGCTTATGACGACCGCTCGTTTCAATCAAATCCTGAGTCTTCACGGGTTGGCGCCGCAGATACAGCGGGAAATTTTCTCTCTCAATCCGGTCGGCGAGAGGCGGCTGACCGAGCGACCCTTGCTCCTTCTGCTGAAATTAGACAGCATTGCCCAAATCAAGGAATTCCGGAGGCTCTTCAGGAGCTAAATGGAGTCTAAGCTTCGGCAGGTCCCGAGTCCCAGGGTCGCGTTCTCACAGTTTCGCGGATCGCAGCCGCAAGGCGTTGCTGATGACCGAGATGGAGCTCAGGCTCATCGCAGCACCCGCAATGATCGGGCTGAGAAGCAAGCCGAAGAAACCTTCATCGGCTTTTTTTCATCAACCAGACGACGGCGATGAAGCACCCGATCGCCGCGGCCAATACGAGCAATGCCGGAAGCTGTTCGGCGTTAAATTTAAAGCCCATGAGCTGTTCCTCGCGCGCGCAGCGATCGCTTCAGCACCTTGCCCAGCGCGTTCTTCGGCAGCGAATCGACGAGTTCCACATCGCGCGGACGCTTGTAGGGATCGAACTTCTCGCGGCAGTAGCGCATGACGCCGGCCTTGTCGAGCGACGCCCCCTTTCGCGGGACGACGAACGCCTTAATCGTCTCGTCTCCGTGCTCATCCGGAATGCCGATGACGGCCGCCTCCTCGATGTCCGGGTTTTCTAAAAGCACCGCCTCCACCTGCGCCGGAAAGACCTTCAGCCCCTTGACGATGATCATATCCTTGAGCCGGTCGCGGATGAAGAGGTAGCCCTCGGCGTCGAGCGCGCCGATGTCGCCCGTCTTGAGCCAGCCGTCGGCCGTGAAGGCCTGCCGGGTGGCGTCGGGCAGGTTGTAATAGCCCTTCATCACGCAGTCTCCGAAGACGCAGATCTCGCCCTCCTCCCCTACGGGGAGTTCCCGTTCCGTCTCATCGACGATCTTGACGCGCACCCCGCGGATCGGCGTGCCCACGCTGCCGGCCTTGGGCTTTCCGGGCGGGTTTACCGAGACGACGGGCGTCGTTTCGGTCAGGCCATAGCCCTCCAAGATGGGAAGGCCGAACGACCTCTGGAAGTCCTCCAACACGGCCGGGTTCAAGGGCGCGGCGCCGGAAACGGCGACGCGCACCTTCCTGAAGAACCACCATTTGAGGACCAGCCCCTTAAAGCCGACGGCCTGCTTGGCGAGGACGGAGAAGATCTGCGGCACCGCGACGAAGATCGTCACGCCGTGCTTAGCCATGAGCGCCAGCCACGGCTTGGGCGGCGCGATGTTAGCCGCGATGACGAGTTTAATCTTGAGCCGGAGGCTGACGAGGACGTTGCCGGTCCACGCGAAACTGTGGAACATCGGAAGCAGGCACAGGGCGACGTCGCGCGGTCCGGCGCCCATGCGCTCGATGGACGCCTCGCAGTTGGTCACGAAGTTGCGGTGGGTGAGCATGACGCCTTTCGGGTTGCCGGTCGTGCCGGAGGTGTACAGGATCGAGGCAATGTCGCCCTCGTCGACGTCGACGGCCGGCGGCTCACCGCCGGCGCTCAACAGCGCGGTGAACGGCCATTCTCTCGCGTTCAAGTCGTCGAGGACCCCGTCGGTGACCCAGAGGCGCGGAGCCGGCGCGGTCAGCGTCGCCGCCTCGCGAAGGCCTTTGAGGAACTCTTTTTGAGTCACGATTCCCTTGACCCCGCAGTCATTGAGCATATACGCGAGTTCGGCCGGCTTCTGTATCATGAAGTTGATCGGCACGGCGACCGCCCCCAGCCGAACGACGGCGAAATAGGCCTCCACGAACATCGGATGGTTGCGATGGACGATCGCCACCCGGTCCCCCTTGCCGATTCCGGCGGCGCGCAATCCCGCCGCCGCGGCGAGCGTCCGGCGTCGCAGTTCTGCGAAGGAAACCGCGTCTGATTGGGTCGCCAGGGCGACGCGATCCGCGGCCGAATGGGCGGCTTCGTCGAGCAGTTCATTGAGGTTTCTCATGGCTTCCCGATGTTCAGCGAGCGTTGACCTCTTCGCTCGCTTTTCCGAAGCGCGCCGTCAGCGCGGCTTTGAGTATCCAGGCGGGAGCGAAGGCGGTCCTCTCCGCCGGCGAACGGCTGGCGTCACGAGCCTCGAAAAAACGCCGGTCGAAGCTCCGTCCCGCCGATAGATCGACGTCCATGACCTCGCCGGCTGGGCAGCGAAGGCCAAGACGCGCCTCTTTGCTGTCGTAGACAAGGCGGTCCCGAGACTCCAGCCGGTCGGCGCGCAGCCATTGCCGAGGCCTGCGCTGAAAGGCCGCGTAGGCTTTGAGCTTCCTCCAGGCGCGGCGCTCGACCTCGGCGTCGACGCCGACGGCCCCGAAGAGCGAAGCGCGCAGCGCCCAGTCGGAGTCGGGCTGGTAGCTCGCCGATATGAAAGGAAAGCCCGCGGTCACCTGCCAGCCTTGCTTGGGACGCCGCCATGAATAAGCGAAGCCCGGGAACGGAACGCCGCTGAGAAAGGTGCTGTTGTTCGAGTAGTTGAGAAAGAAGAGCCAGGCGTTGGATTCCTTGCTCGGCATCGTGTAGAAGGCGGTGGCGCGGAACTCGGCCTCCTGGATCGAGTCGAAAGGCTTGTCGGAGGCCGAGCCGACGGAAACGCGTCCTCCCCAGGCCCTCCGCTCGCCGAGTTTGCGATGGTAGCCGAGACCCGTCTCGAGGTTCCAAAGAAGATGCGGGACCGCTCCTCGGCCGTTAGGAAGCGCGACCGGGCGGTCCAATTCGAACCGCCCGGCGCGCGCGCCCGCGGACCACCGACGGTCCTGGTCCTTGGTGAGCAGCAGCGTGCCTTGCAGCGACTGGTCCGTGACCGCGGGCGCCCCGGAGCCGCCGGGCACGGCTTCGAAGGAATAAGCGGCCGAGTCGCGCGGGCTCATGAGCATGTCCAGCGGGCCGCGCGCCTGCGCGAACGCCGGGACGCGGGCCGCAAGCACGAATGCGCAGACAATGAGTCCGCGTCTTGCGGCGGGGGTCACAGCAGTTGTTCGCAGGGGACGGCGAAGAGGCGCAACGGCACCTTCTCGCCCTGCGCGGTCAGCCTCTCGGAGAGCTCCTTCATCGCGCCCGCGACTTTGCGCGCGTCGTCCTCGCCGACGGCCGAGAGCACCATGCTGTTGTAGCCGGGCCAGGCGTGGCTGTCGAAGGCCCGCCCCATCGAGCCGGTCCCGTAGACCTCGGCCGTCTCGGTGTAGCCCGGGAGCTTCAACTCATCGAGGGCGCTCAGCACTTCCTCATTGAGCGTCGAGCGGAAGACTAAGATCAGCATCTTCATCATGCTCCTCCATGCGCCGGCGCGGCTTGTCCGGCGGCCTTCTCGTCTTTCAGGCCGAAGCGGCGGTTGACCCATTGCGTGGCGTCGTCCAGGAGCGAGTAAGCCACGGGAACGATGAGCAGGGTGATCAGAAGGCACATCGACTGTCCGCCGACGATGACGACGGCCATCGTCGCCCGGTTGGCGGCCCCCGGACCGCCGCCGAAGGCCACGGGAAGCATGGCCGCGACGAGCACGGTGGTCGTCATGAGGATGGGGCGCAGGCGCGTCTTGTTGGCTTCCAAGATGGCCTTGTCGCGCTCCATGCCGCGCTCGCGCAGCGTGTTCGTGTAGTCCACCTGGAGAATGGCGTTCTTCTTGACGATGCCGAAGAGCATGAAGATGCCCATGATCGAGAAGATCGTGAGGTTTTGTCCCACGATGAGCAGCGAGAGGAGAGCGAACGGGATCGACAGCGGCAAGGTCATCATGATGGTGATCGGATGCACGAAGCTCTCGAACTGGGAGGCGAGCACCATGTACATGAAGATGAACGAGAGGCCGAAGGCGACCAGGAAGCCCCGGATCATGCGCCCGAACTCCTTGGCCCGGCCGAGCAGCCCGGTCTTGTAATCGGGGGGCAGCTTGAGCCCCTTGACCACCGCCTCCGTTTGGTCGATCGCGTAGCCGACGGGCACGCCCTGGAGGTTGGCGGTGATCGTCACCGCTCGTTGCCGGTTGATGCGGTCGATCTGCGCGGGGCCGCGCGCCTCGACCAAAGTCGCCACGCTGTCGAGGCGGACCAGGCCGACCTTGGAGGACTGCACGTACAGCCCCGCGATCACGTCCGGGCGGTCCCGGTAGTTCTTGTCCACGCGCAGGCGCACCTGATACAAGTCGTCGCCCTCTTTGTACTTGGTGATGTCCTCCTGACCTCCCACCATGGTGCGCAGGGCGTTGGCGATGTCCTCGATCTTGACGCCGAGGTCCTGGGCGCGGTCGCGGTCGATGCGCACCCGCAGTTCGGGCTTGGCGTAGGTGAGCGAGGTGTCCACGTCCACGATGCCCTCGGCCTTCTTGAGGCGGTCGATGATGGCGGCGGAGTATTCCCGCAGGCGGTCCAGGTCCGGGCCGGAGAGCACGTAGTTGAAGTCCGCGGACTTGAAGCCTCCTCCCGAGATGCCGGCGACCGGCGTGACCGCGATCCGCAGGCCTTCGTATTTGGCCAGCGCCTTGCGCGCCAGGGCCATCACGACGAACTGGTTGACCTTTTTCTTGCCCTGAGCGAGGCGGACATAGAGCAGCCCGTCGTTGACGCTCGCCCCTTCCCCCTCCCCGATGGAGGCGAGCAGGCTCTCGACGGCCGGCAGCCTCTTGACCTCGGCCTCGATCTGCGCGAGGATGAGGTCCATGGCGTTGATCGAGGTCCCTTCGGGCGCCTTGATCGTGATTTGGAACTCGCCGGCGTCGTCCGGCGGGATGAAGTCCTTGCCGACGAAGCGGATGATGACGCCGGTCGACAGAATCGTGAGGATCGTGGCGAGGACCATCTGCCAACGGTGGCGCAGCGACCACTCGACCATCCGGCCGTAGCGTACCTTGAGATAGTCGTTGAAGCGATCGACCCACAGCTGCAGCCGGCTCTTGGGTCCGTGCTGGATTTTAAGAAAGCGCGAACAGAGCATGGGGGTCAAAGTGAACGCGACGAAGAGGCTCACCATGATGGCGAAGGCGACGGTGAGGCCGTACTCCTTGAGGAAGCGGCCCACGATGCCGGGCATGTAGGCCAGCGGCAGGAAGATGATGACGAGCGACAAGGTCGTGGCCATCACCGCCGTGCCGATCTCACGCGTGGCCTCGCCGGCGGCGCGCATGGCCGGGGTGCCGTCCTCCTCCATGTGCCGGAAGATGTTCTCGAGCACCACGATGGCGTCGTCGATGACGACGCCGACGGAGAGCGCCAGGCCGAGCAAGGTCATGTTGTTGAGGGTGAACCCGGCCGTGTCCATGAGGATGTAGGTGGCGATCAGGCTGGTCGGAATGGCCACGGCCGCGATCAAGGTGCTGCGGTAGCTGCCCATGAACAGGAGCACGACGAGGCTCGCCAAGACGGCGCCCAGGACAAGATGCTCCTGGACGGTGTGCACCGAGCCCAGGATGAACTCGGACTGATCGCGGATCACCCGTGCGCTCACGCCCGGAGGAAGACCCTTCTTGAGGGCCTCCAGGTCCTCCTTGACCCGCTGGATGACCTCGACGGTGTTCATGCCGGACTGCTTCTGGACGATCAGGGAGATCGCGCTCGTGCCGTCCAGGCGGGCGAGCGTGCGGGGCTCCTCTTCCGAATCCACGACGCGGCCGATGTCGCGCACGCGCACGGGCACGCCGTTGACGTTGGCGATGACGACCTTCTCGAACCCGCTCGGTGACTCGATGCGGCCCATCGTGCGCAGCACGAGCTCGCGCCGGCCCTGCTCGACGCGTCCGCCCGGGACCTCGATGTTCTGCTGCTCGAGGGACTCCTTGACCTGCTTGATCGAGAGCTTGAAGGCGGCGAGCTTCATCGGGTTGACGATGACGTGGACCTCGCGCTCGCGGCCGCCGACCATGGTGATCTTGCCCACGCCCTTGATCGTCTCGAGGGGCTCCTTGATCCGCTTCTTGGCGAGCTCGGTGATCTCGCGCAGGGGCATGCCGCCGCTCACCGCGATCGACATCACCGGCGTGGCCCCGGGGTCGAACTTCTGGATCACCGGGGGATCGGTGCCCTGCGGGAGATCGGCCAGCACCCGTCCGACCGCGTCGCGGACCTCCTGCGCGCCGACGTCGGCGTCCTTCTCCAGGACGAAGGTGACGATGACCTGGCTCAGACCCTCGAAGCTCGACGAGCGCAGCTCGTCGATGCCGGAGATGGTGTTGACCGCCTCCTCGATCTGCTTGGTGACCGAGGTCTCGATCTCCTCCGGGCTCGCGCCGCGCAAAGTGGTGGTGATCGTCACGATCGGGAAGTCGATGTTGGGAAAGAGATCGACGCCGAGCCGGCTGTAGGAGAACAGGCCCAGCACCACCAAAGCCGAGATCATCATGGTGGCGAAGATGGGGCGGCTGATGCTGACGTCGGCGAGCTTCACTTTTTCTCTCCCGGCTCCGCGGCCAGCACCTGGACCGCGCTGCCGTCCTTGAGCCCGTAAAGTCCGAAGGTGACGACCTGCTCGCCCGGAGCGACGCCGCTCTTGACTTCGACGAAAGCCTCCGTCTTGAGCCCCTCGACGATCTCGCGCTTGACGGCCTTGCCGTCCTTGATGACGAAGAGGACCGGGCCGCTGCCGTCGATGACGGCCTCGACGGGCACCGCCAGCACGCCCGCCTTGGAGGTCACGACGATGGAGAGGTTGGCGAACATGCCGGAGCGCAGCATCCCCGAGGAGTTGTCGAGCAGGACCTCCATGTAGGCGGTGCGCGTGGCGGGATCGACGACGGGGCTGACCCGCGAGACCCGGCCCTGGAAGGTCCGGTCGGGGAAGGCCTCGATGCGCACGCGCACGTCCTGGCCGGTCCGCACGCGCCCGGCGTAGCGCTCCGGGACGTCGGCCTTTGCGATGACGGCGCTGACGTCGGCGACGAGGGCGATCGGCGTGTTGAGGGTCACGTTGGCGCCGCGGTCAAGGTAGACCCGGCCGATGACTCCGTTGAGGGTCGACGGCACGGGGGCCGGCTCGAAGCGCACGCCCACCTCATCGCGCTCGACGAACGCGATGGTCTGGTCCTTGCGGACGGGATCGCCTTCCTTAACAAGGTACTCCTTGAGCTTGCCGGGCGCGCGCGAGAACACCGTCGCCTCGTCCTTGGCCTTGAGAGAGCCGACGAGGATCAATGCGTCCTCGAGAGTGCGCTTGGCCGCCGGTTCGACCCGCACCGGGAAAGTCTCGACCGCAGGCGGAGGAATCTCTTTCTTGCAGCCGGCCGCGGCCGTCAGGCCCAGCAACAACACGCCTAATGTCCGCCGTGAAATCATGGATTAATCTCCTCAAGTTTCGTTCCCGCGGCGCGCTCGAGCGCGGCCAGCGCGACCTGATAGTCATGCAGCGCCTGGGCGTGGAACATGCGCGCCCGGTTGAGCGCCAAAGTGGCGTCGTTGAGCTCGAGTTGGCCGGCGTGGCCTTCCTTGTAGCGGACCTCCGTCGCCTCCAGGGCCCGGCGCGCCTGGCCGATGGCTTTCTCCTGCGAGAGCGCCCGCTCGCCGGCTTCGTTCACGGCCAGCCACTGGCGCTTGACCTCGACGCGGACGGAGCGCTCGATCTTGCGCATCGCCTCGCCGGCGCGCTCGTGATCGATCCGCGCCTGCCGCACGCGCTCGTGAATCTCGCCGCCGGTGAAGAACGGGAAGCGCAGGCGCAGACCGCCCGCGGCGCTCGTTCCGCTCTGCTCCGGCCCCGGCGACAGGTCGGGCGACTGCCCCGTCCACATGTAGTTCGCGAACAGGGACAATTGCGGCTTGCCCTCACCCGCCGCGACCCGTGCCATTTGGAGCGCCGCCTCCGTTCGCTTGCGCGAGGCCTGATAGTCGGGATTGCGCTCCACGGCCGCTTTGGCCGCCGCCTCGTAGCGCGGGATGGCCGTTCCCGTCGCCCCGAGGTCTCCGATCAGTACGAGGGGTTGGTCGACGTCGAGGCCCAGGAGGTCCTTGACCAAGGTCAGCCCGAGCTCGTGAAGGTTTCGGGACTGGATCAGGGCCGGCTTGGCGTTGGCGACCTCGACTTCCTGACGCAGGACGATCAAGTCGCTGTCCAAGCCCTGCTTGTAGCGCGCCTGGATGGTCGCCAGATGGTCCTCGGCCGATCTGAGGTTGTCCTCCGAGATCGAAGCCGTCGCGCTGGCCAGGAGCACGGAGTAGAAGGCGCGCTTGACCGCGAGCGCGGCGTCGTCCTTCGTCGCGCGCAACTCGTCCTGCCCGGAGCCCACTGCGAGGCGCGTGGCCTTGAGGCCGGCCGTGAGCCGGCCGCCGGAGTAGAGCGTCTGCTCCAGTTCGACGCCGCCCTGCATGCCGTTGATCTCGCCGATCTCGGTCTTGCGCCCGCCGAAGAAGGCGAGGGGCTTCTTGAAGTTGCGCGTATAGGAACCCATCAACGAGAGGTCCGGTATCGCGGTTCCGATCACCTGCCGGTAGCGGCTCTGAAAGGTCCGCAGGTCCAATTCCGCCAGCCCGACGTCGATGTTCTGCTTCATGGCCAGCTCGACGGCCTGAGCGAGCGTCAGCGTCATGGGCTCCGGCGGCGCGGCCGGCTGCGCGCCCGCCGCGCCGGCCATAATCGCGAGCACGGCCAAAAGGAGCGCGCTACGCATGGGCCTTCGCCCCCTTCCCGCCGAGGCCGTGGAGGAACATGTCCATGAACTGATCCGCCTTGGGACGCAGCAGGCCCTTGGCGCGGCCCATGACTTTCTGGAGCATGAACATCCGCACGAGCGAGATGAAGAACAGGCTGCCGAGGGCGGGGTCATGCTTGCGCACGCTCCCTTCCTTGACGCACCGGGCGATCCCGTCGGAAATAAACCGCAGGTGCTCGCCGAAGCGGCTCTGGAGCACCTTGCCGGCGCGCTTGCCGCACAGGTCCGGCTTTTCCCGCGAGAACTGAATGAGAAAATCCTGGTTCTCATCGACGAAGTCGAGCATCTCCGCCGCCATGCGGGAAAGCGCGTCCAGCGCCGGGCCCTCCACGGACAAGGCCTTGAGGCGCTCCTCGAGCCGGTCCAGGACGTCGTCGAGCACGGCCGCGAACAGGCTCTCCTTGTCCTTGAAGTAGAGGTAGAGCGTTCCCTTCGAGAGCCCCGCCTCGAGGGCGACGTCGTCGAGATGAACGTTGTGGTAGCCGCGCCCGATCAGGGCCCTGCTGGCGGCACGCAGTATCTCCTGACGGCGGACCGCGGCGGGCTTCGTCCTGGCGCGAGACATGGCTTGAGCTCCTGTTTAATGACTGAAAGTTCAGTCATAATAATACAAGGCCGACGCGGCCCTGTCAAGCATTGTTTCGCGCGTGTCATGTTCGACGGCCGGAAAAATCCTCGCCTTTGCAGCCTCCTCGCTACGCAAAGGACGGGCAGTATCCGCCTCCTTCACGATGCTGCAGTGGTTCGAGGGCTACGGCGACAGCCTGCTCGCCTTCGCGCGCCGAGCGTCCTGTTTCTCGATGAAAGACGCGGCTATTTGGCGGGCTTCGGGGCCGGGGCGGCCGAGGCCGTCTTGGTCGGGTCGTAATAGTCGAGACCGCTGTGGTCCAGGACTTCCTCGCCCCTGAGCACGCGCAGCGTGTTCTTGAGCTTGAGGTGCTGGATGAACAGGTCGTGCTCGGGCTTGAGGTCCTCGCGGCACTGCGGGCTCTTGAAGAAGAACGAGAGCCACTCCTGGATGCCCTTGAGCTGCGAGCGCTTGGCCAGGTCGAGGAAGAGGACGAGGTCGAGCACGATCGGCGCCGCCAGGATCGAGTCGCGGCACAGGAAGTTGATCTTGATCTGCATCGGCATGTCCATCCAGCCGCGGATGTCGATGTTGTCCCAGCCTTCCTTCGCGTCGCCGCGGGGAGGGTAATAGTCGATGCGGACCTTGTGGTGGAACTTGCCGTACAGCTCGGGGTAGAGCTCGGGCTCGAGGATGGTGTCGAGGACCGACATTTTAGACAGCTCTTTGGTCTTAAAAGACCCAGGATCGTCGAGCACCTCTCCGTCGCGGTTGCCGAGGATGTTCGTCGAGTACCAGCCGGTGAGCGCCAGCATGCGCGCCTTGAGCATGGGCGCGATCGTGGTCTTCATGAGCGTCTGGCCGGTCTTGAAGTCCTTGCCGCAGATGGGCGAGCCCGTCTGCTCGGCGAGTTCGACGAGGGCCGGGATGTCCGCGGACAGGTTCGGCGCGCCGTTGCCGTAGGCCATGCCGAGCTTGATCGCGGCGTAGGCGTAGATCATCGACGGAGGGATCATCGGATCGTTGTCCTTGAGGCCCCGCTCGAAGGACTCGATGTCCTCGTGGGATTTCGAGTGCTCGGGCAGACGCTCGGTCGAGCCGCACCACAGCATGACCACGCGGTCGCAGCCGTTCTTCTTCTTGAAGTTCTCGATGTCGGCCATCACCTGAAGGGCCAGGTCCATCTTGGTCTTGCCCTTCTTGCAGACGGCCGGCTTGATGTTCTTGATGTAGACCGGGTCGTAGACGGCGAGCATCGGGACGGTCACAGCTTTGAGGCCTCCCAACATCTGCCCCGTGGTGAGGGCAACCATGTCTCCCACGGTGGGGGTGTAGGGTTTGGCCAGGCCTGCGGCGGCGGCCGCTGGCCGGGCCTGGGCCATGCTAGGAGTGGAGTCAAAGACGAAGGCCACCAGCGTCGCGGCGACCAATGCTGCCCAAGAGACGCCTCTCATGGC
>JACPOW010000031.1 GCA_016191335.1 Elusimicrobiota bacterium
CCGGTTCTCGGCCGCCTATTCTACCGCTTCACCCTCAGGTTTTCGCGAAGCGAAAACCCTGGCGCCGCAAGGCGCCATGCCGTTTAAGCGCCGGTATCAACTCGGTCCAGGACCGAGTTCAAAACCCCGTGAACTTGGAGTTCCGGATTCCAGACAAGCGTACACCCCGTTCACCTTCATTACAAGGCCGCGAACGCTCTCCCACGGTAGAAAGTCACTTATACCGTCTTAAATCAGCGTCCAAGTCTGCTTAGAAAATGGGATAATAAACTTGATGTCCCTATTGATGGAAGATTCGACCGAAACCGACGGCGAAGCCCCCCGCGCCGCCCTCCCCAAGACGCCCGTTCTGATCACGGCCGCGACGAAATGGGAGTATTCCCCTCTTTTGAAGGCTCTCGGGCTGTCCGAGGAGGCCCCCGGCCGCGCCGAGGGGACCTTCGCCGGCCGCCGGATCGTCCTGCTCAAGACCGGCATCGGCGCCAAGAAGGCGGCCGACGCGCTCGGCGGCGGCTTCAATCCGTCCGATTTCGGCCTGGCGATCTCCGCCGGCCTGTGCGGCGCCATGCAGAAGGAGGCCCGGACCGGCGACATCGTGGCCGACGCGCGCGAGGCCGACCTCGACCTGGTCAAGCCCCTGCGCGAGACCGCCCTCAAGCTCGCGTTCCCCTTCCACTTCGGCAAGATCCTGCACTCGAACATCGTGCTCAAGCCCTCCGCGAAGAAGGCGCTGGGCGAGGAGCAGCGCGCGCTTGCCTGCGACATGGAGACGGCCTCCGTGCGCCGCTGGGCCGACGGCAAGACCGACGCGATCGCCCTGCGCGTGGTGCTCGACGAGGTCCACGAGGAGCTCCCCTCCGACGCCCCCGAAGGCGAGGACGCGGCCTCCCTCGCCCGCTTCGCCCTGGCCAACGCCGCCTCGATGCCCGCCTTGATCAAGACCGGCTGGCGCTCGGCGCGGGCGATGAAGACCCTGTCCCGATTCCTCACGGCTTACCTGGAGGCCCTGTGAACTCGACGCTTGCTCGCGCCATGGAGAAGAACACCGCGGCCGTCGACGCCGCCATGGAGAAGCTCCTCTCCCCCACCCCCGATCTCCCGGAGTCCATCCGCAAGGCGATGCGCTACTCGCTGTTCGCCGGCGGCAAGCGCCTGCGTCCCACGCTCGTCCTCGAAGCCGCCGAGTGCTGCGGCCTGAGCCCGAAGAAGGCGCTCAAGACGGCGGCGGCCCTCGAGATGATCCACACGTATTCATTGATCCATGACGACCTGCCGGCCATGGATGATGACGATCTTCGCCGCGGCAAGCCCACGAACCACAAGGTGTTCGGCGAGGCGATGGCCATCCTCGCGGGCGACGGCCTGCTGACCAAGGCCTTCGAGGCGGCGGCTGAGAACGCGGCCGATCTGAAGCTCAAGGGCCGTGAGACCGCGGAGCTGGTCCGCCTGATCGCCTTCGGCGCCGGTGGAGAAGGCATGGTGGGCGGCCAGGTGGCCGATCTCGCCGCCGAGGGCATGTCCAAGAAGATCTCCAAAGCCGCCGCCGCCAAGGTCCTCGAGGCGGTGCACCGCCGCAAGACCGGCGCGCTGATCATCGCCAGCCTCGACGCGGGCGCGGTGCTCGCGGGAGCCTCCGACGCCAAGCGCGACGCCCTGCGCTCCTACGGCGAGTGCGTCGGCCTCGCCTTCCAGATCGCCGACGACGTCCTCGACGTGGTGGGCGACAAGAAGAAGCTGGGCAAGCGCGGCAGCGACCGCGACAACGACAAATTGACCTACGCCTCGCTGTACGGCGTGGACGGCGCCCGGGCGAAGGCCCGCGCGCTCGTCGAGATGGCTCACGCGCACCTGAAGCCTTTCGGGGCGCGGGCGTCAGTGCTGCACGATCTGGCCGACTACATCATCGAACGGGATAAATGACCATGGAACTACTCAAGAACATCAACGGCTCCGCCGACCTCAAGAAGCTCAAGCCCGAGCAGCTGCCCCAGGTCTCGGCCGAGGTCCGAGCCTTCATCCTGGACACCGTGTCCAAGCTTGGAGGGCATCTTGCTTCCAGCCTGGGCTCGACCGACATCACGGTCGCCCTGCACTACGCGTTCGACACGCCCAAGGACAGGCTCGTCTGGGACACCGGCCATCAGACCTACGGCCACAAGATCCTGACCGGCCGGCGCGAGCGGATGCACACGATCCGCCAGTTCGGCGGCCTGTCCGGCTTCCTGAAGCGCAACGAGTCGGAGTACGACTCGTTCGGCGCGGGGCACGCCTCCACGGCGATCTCGGCGGCGCTCGGGATGGCGGTGGCGCGCGACCTCAAGGGCGAGACCAACAAGGTCGTGGCGATCGTCTCCGACGGCTGCATGACCGGCGGCGAGGCCTACGAGGGCCTGCAGAACGCCGGCCAGGTGCAGACCGACATCATCGTCGTGCTCAACGACAACCAGATGTTCATCTCCAACCGCGTCGGGGCCCTCGGGACCTTCCTCTCGAAGCTGCTGACGATGGGCGCCGTGCGCGGCGCCGAGCACGAGGTCAAGAAGTTCCTCGCCCGCTTCCGCTTCTGGGGCGAGAGCATCCTCCGCGTGGCCAAGCGCGCCAAGGTGCTCCTGTTCCCCGGCATGCTGTTCGAGGAGATGGGCTTCACCTACTTCGGGCCCGTGGACGGCCACGACGTGGAGCAGCTCGCCGCGGTGTTCGCCCACGTCAAGAAGCTCAAGGGCCCCATCCTCGTGCACTGCGTGACCAAGAAGGGCAAGGGCTACGCCGCCGCCGAGGAGGACCAGTACACCTGGCACGGCCCGGGCAAGTTCGACGTGGCGACGGCCAAGATGCTCAAGCAGCCGGTCACGAAGGCCCCGCCGCCCACCTACACCGCCGTGTTCGGCAAGGCCGTGGTGAAGGAGGCCGAGGCCGACCCGCGCATCGTCGGCATCACCGCCGCGATGCCCGAGGGGACGGGCATGGACGCGTTCCGTGACCGCTTCCCGAAGCGCTACTTCGACGTGGGGCTGGCCGAGGAGCACGCGGTGACGTTCGCCGCGGGCCTCGCGAGCGAGGGCTACCGCCCGATCGTCGCCATCTACTCGACCTTCCTGCAGCGCGCGTACGACCAGATCGAGCACGACGTCTGCCTGCAGAAGCTGCCGGTGATCCTGTGCCTCGACCGCGCCGGCCTGGTGGGCGAGGACGGGCCGACGCACCACGGCGTGTTCGACTACTCGTACCTGCGCATGATCCCGGGCATGACCGTCATGGCCCCGGCCGACGAGAACGAGCTGCAGAACATGCTGCGCACCGCCATCGAGCTCAACGCGCCGGTGTCGATCCGCTACCCCCGCGGCAGCGGCGTCGGCGTCGCGATGGACGCGGAGCCCAAGGCGATCCCCGTCGGCAAGGGCGTCCGCCTCAAGGACGGCAACGACGTGACGCTCCTGGCGATCGGCAACCGCGTGCATCCGGCCCTCGAAGCCGCCCAGATCCTCGAGGACAAGGGCTTCTCGGTCGGCGTCGTCAACATGCGCTTCGTCAAGCCCATGGACGTCGAGCTCCTGAAGGAATGCGCGGCCAAGACGCCGCGTCTCGTGACCATCGAGGACAACGTGATCCAGGGCGGCTTCGGCTCCGCCGTCCTCGAGGCCCTGACCCCCGGCCGCGCCGAGGTCCTGCGCCTCGGCCTTCCCGATTCGTTCGTCGAGCACGGCGCGCCGCACCTGCTGTACGACGTCGTCGGCCTGTCCGGGCCCAAGATCGCCGAGCGCGTCGCCGCCTGGCTGCCGCAGAAGAACCGCGCCGCGACCCCGAATTAGGAGACATGAGATGACCACTTCGTCCCCCTCCCAGATCCGCATCGAGAAGCTCGTGATCGCGAAGATCCGCGGCTTCTGCGCCGGCGTCGTGCGCGCCATCGAGGTCGTCGAGCGCGCCCTCGAGCTGTGCGGCGGCAAGGTCTACGTCCGCCACGAGATCATCCACAACCGGTACGTCGTCGACGAGCTGCGCCAGAAGGGCGCCATCTTCGTCGAGGAGCTCTCCGAGGTGCCCAACGGCTCCTGGCTGATCTTCTCCGCGCACGGCGTCGGCCCCGACGTCGTGGCCGAGGCGCGCGCGCGCCAGCTCAAGATCATCGACGCGACCTGCCCGCTCGTCACGAAGGTCCACCTGGAGGCGATCGCGCTCGCCAAGAAGGACTACACCATCGCCCTGATCGGCCACCGCGACCACGTGGAGACGATCGGCACGCTGGGCGAGGCGCCGGAGCACATGGTCGTGGTCGGAAGCGTCGCCGAGGCCGAGACGATCCAGGTCCCGAACCCCGACAAGATCGCCTATCTCACGCAGACCACGCTGTCGCTCGACGACACGCGCGAGATCGTCGCCGTGCTCAAGCGCCGCTTCCCGCAGCTCGGCGCGCCCAAGAAGGACGACATCTGCTACGCGACGCAGAACCGCCAGAACGCGGTCAAGGCGATGGTGCCGCAGATCGACCTGCTGCTCGTGCTCGGGGCGCCGAACAGCTCGAACTCCAACCGCCTGGTGGAGGTCGCTCTGGCCAAGGGCGTCAAGTCGCGCCTCATCGAGCGCGCGGCGGACATCAAGGACGAGTGGCTCGAGGGCGTGAAGACGCTCGGCCTGACCAGCGGCGCGTCCGCGCCGGAGATCCTTTTTCAGGAAGTCGTCACGCTCTGCAAGGAGCGCTACGGCGTCAAGACGATCGAGGAGCTCGAGACCGTCGAGGAGAACGAGCACTTCGGCCTGCCCTACGAGCTGGTCAAGATGATCAACGAGAAGGGAGCCAGGTCGTGAGCACCCCGGGACAGTGGCTGCAGCCGCGCCACGGCTCGAAGGAGGCGTTCGACAAGGATTTCCCGACCATCGACGCGTCCGGCGGGACCGTCTCCTGCCCAGGGTGCAGGGAGACGGTGAGCTTGACCCGCAAGTCCGTTCAGGGCAAGGTCGGCGGCTGGTGCAAGAAATGCAATCGAGGTGTCGGCATATGACGAAGACTTTGACCGAAGAGCTCGTGATCGAGAAGGTCGTCCCGGCGGAGCCGGACCTTCAGGAGAAGCCGGACGAGGAGATAGACCTCGCCCGCATCCCCAAGCGCGCCCCGCCCTCCAAGGGCATGTGCATGCGCTGCGGGGAGAACAAGCCGATCAACCGCCTGATGCTGTGCTACCCGTGCTGGGTCAAGACCCAGCTCGAGAAGGACGGCTGGAAGGAAGGCGAGTCCCACCCCGACTCGTGCGGCTGCGAGGGCATCAACGGCCACCCCGACCGCAAGTCCGTCGGGAACTGACGTTAACGGACGCGTCACTTACTTTCGACGCCGCGTCCATGGCGGCTTCCCGGAGCGAGGGCTAAACTGAGCCCGAGACGCAAAACGGCCCCCAGGCGGAGAAAACGCCGGGGGCCGTACTCTTCCTACTTAAAGACGTTCTTGCGGTAGTGCTTGAGCTCGTCGATGGACTCGTGCACGTCCGCGAGCGAGAGGTGCTGCTTGCTCTTGGAGTACACGTACTTCTGCTCGGGGTACCAGCGCGAGACGAGCTCCTTGATGGAGGAGACGTCGATCGAGCGGTAGTGGAAGTAGTCGTGCAGGCGGGGCATGTACTTGACCAGGAAGCGGCGGTCCTGGCCGATGGTGTTGCCGCACAGGGGCGACTTGCCCGGCGCGCACCAGGGGGACAGGAAGGCCAGGGTCTGCACCTGGGCCTCGAGGACCGTGACCTGGGAGTCGCGGCAGCGCTGGGTGAGGCCGGACTTGCCGTGCTGCTCGACGCACCACGGGTCCATGCCGTGGAGGATGTCGTCGGGCTGGTGGATCGCCAGGCAGGGGCCTTCGGCCAGGACGTTCAATTCCCCGTCCGTGACCACGGTCGCGATCTCGAGGATGAAGTCCTTCTCGGGCTCCAGGCCCGTCATCTCGAGGTCGAGCCACACCAGGTTCTTTTCGTCGGGGGACGCCATGCCGCATGATACTAAAATCCCGAGTGACCTTGGTCACATTGCGCATTCTTGACACGGCCCCCCCCGTCTGTTAGACTTCGGAAATGCGGGGCCCGAGGCTCCGCAGGAGGACACATGAACTGCAACCGATTCAGCCGCATCGCCTTGATGCTCGTCGCCGCTCTCGCCCTGGGCGCCTGCGGCGGCGCCAAGAAGTCTCCGATCGCAAACAACGCCCCGGAGTGGGTGAACAAGGGCTCCGGCGCCATGAAGGACAAGGACGGCAAGCAGGTGTTCTACGGCGTGGGCATCGCGCAGGGCATCCGCAACCGCGCGCTGTCCGTCTCCGCCGCCGACGACCGCGGCCGCGCCGAGCTGGCGAAGATCATGAACTCCTACGTCACCACGCTGACGAAGGACTACATGGCCTCCATCACCGCCGGCGACATGACGAAGTCCTCCGAGGAGCAGATGGTCTCCAACACGATGAAGAACTTCGCCAAGTTCACCCTCCACGGCTCGGTCCCGGTGGACCACTGGAAGGACCCGGCGGACGGGACGCTGTTCTCGCTCGTCAAGCTCGACATGTCCGCCGTGCAGCAGAGCCTCAACGAGTCGAAGGAGCTCGACGCCAAGGTCCGCGACTACGTGAAGGCCAACGCCGAGAAGGCCTTCGACGAGCTCGCGGCGGAAGAGGCGAAGCATTAAGATGCTCAAGGCCCTCCCCCTCATCGGGCTGGCCTTCGTCCTGTCCGCGTGCGGCGGCACCTCGGTGCAGCGCATGGACGCGGGCGAGGTCAAGGACGTCAGCGGCCGCTGGAACGACACCGACTCGCGCCTCGTGGCCGAGGAGATGATCACCGACTGCCTGGCGCAGGCCTGGTACCCCCGGGCGCTCAAGGAGACGGGAGGCAAGGAGCCGACCGTCATCGTGGGCACCGTCCGGAACCAGTCCCAGGAGCACATCAACACGGACACCTTCGTCGAGGAGCTCCAGCGCGCGCTGATCAACTCGGGCAAGGTGGAGTTCGTGGCGAGCAAGGGCGAGCGCGGAGAGGTCCGCGACGAGCGCCTGGACCAGGACACGAACGCCTCCGAGGAGACGCGCACGGCCCACGGCAAGGAGACGGGCGCGAACTACATGCTCAGCGGGACGCTGAACCAGATCGTCGACCAGGAGGGCGGCAAGGCCGTCGTCTACTACCAGACGAACCTCAAGCTGCTCAACATGAAGTCGAACAAGATCGCCTGGAACGGCCAGAAGAAGATCAAGAAGTTCGTCAAGCGCTCCAAGGCCGGCTGGTAGGCTCTGATGGGCGTTAAACGGCCCCGCCTTTCTCCCCAGAGAGGCGGGGCCGTCCCCTTTCTCGTCCTCCTCCCCTTTCTCGCGGCCTGCGGCGGCCCCTCCGGCGAGATGCGCAAGCAGGTCAACGGCATGATCGCCGCCCGGAACTACGACGGGGCGCTGGCCCGCGTCGAGCAGGCGAAGGAGGCCTCCTACGGCAAGAAGAACCAGGTGCTCTATTACCTCGATCTCGGCGCGCTCCAGCACGACGCCGGCAAGTTCAAGGAGAGCGACGAGAGCCTCGACAAGTCCGAGCGGCGCATGGAGGAGCTCTACACCAAGAGCGTGACGAAGGCCGCCGGCACCTTGCTGCTCAACGACAACACCACCGAGTACGGCGGCGAGCGCTTCGAACGGGCGATGGTCAACGTCTACCGCGCGCTCAATTTCACGTTCCTCGGCGACCTCGAGGGAGCCCTCGTCGAGGTGCGCAAGCTCTCCCGCCTGCTCCAGGAGTACGCCGACGTCTATAACGGCAAGAAGA
>JACPOW010000054.1 GCA_016191335.1 Elusimicrobiota bacterium
CGTGGAGCGCACCAACGCCTGGCTCCAGAACTTCCGGCGCCTGGTCGTGCGCTACGAGCGCTCCGCCCAGACCTTCCTCGGCCTGATTCATATGGCCTGCGCGCTCATCGCGCTCAAGCGGGTTGTTGGATGACTTCTAGTAACTATGTACCTGAATTCCTGTTCAGAAATAGTCTGGGATATTGATCCAACGAATTGGTCGTAGCACGTTCTTATCAATGATAAGGACTCTGAACTGGGTCGATTGGCTAGACGATCAACTGAATCGACGGAGTAGGCTATCCAATCGGAAGAGTCTACTTTCCCGGATTGGCGTAGATCCTGTAGGCTGCGCAAAAATGATGCCCAATCGGATCTATTCGCTATTGGATCGCATTGTTCCCATATAGCCCTAAATTGAACGAGCAAAACACTGCTAAGGCGAGTGTGAGAATTATTCACACTAGGGGAGGGATGTTGAGAAAATATTTGGAGCAAGATCGTCGAAGCCGCCAAATATTCTTGAACATCAACTGTGGCGGGCGATTCGTAGGCCCAGGCGCCCAGTGCAGTGCTGAGTCTTGTTGCGAGGCCAAGTTCGTTGGATTCAATATCTGAAGCCGTGATTGTCTTAACGGTTTTCCAAAGATCGCTCCGATAGGGATGATTCTCCGGAAGGGCTCTCAAAACATTCACTACTGCGCCGCCGTAAATGTCATCGAGATAAAAACGATGAAAGGCGGAGGGAGACTTTATTGAAATCACAGCAATAGTGTTTAGCTGCTCAAGGAGCGACCAGCCTGATTCAACGGCGGCTTTGTTGTTGATGATTGAGGTTGTTCTGACACCACAGCCAGCCAATTGATTGATAATGAGCTTTGCAGCAAACCGGCGGCCCTCGTCAAATGCCCTTTCGGGATAGGTCTGAAATAGCCGTCCCAAGAAATCAGATGCAGAGGCGCAGTGTTCTTTATCCAAAAGTAGAGGGGCAACCTCGGTGGTAATTGCCTCGAAGGTCTCTGAGATCACTGTGTCTTGGTTTGAAAAATAGCAACTGATAGCTAATTCATCCAACTCTGTGGGAATGTGTTTTGGATTTAACCGGGCAGATGTTTTGCTTCTGGTAGCAATATGGCGGATTAGCGCTTGTAGCCCGATATAGTCTGCATACAGAAAATAGCCAAGGGCAACATTGGAGGTCAGGCCAAGGGTAAAGACTAATGCAACGAATAGTCGGCTAGCGACCCAAGGGAAATAAACTAGAACAAGAATAGAGCCAAGAGAAAAAAATAACAGTTGGATGATGCGCTCGTCAGAGGTTAGGAGCTTTACCGTCAAACGCTTCGGGACACCGCTGGTTTGAAAAACGACGGAAAAAACAGCAATAACAGCAACAAATATTGTGCTTAATGACTGCACGGCATCTTTTGCGTCAAAGCCCGCGGTCGGTACCATAGAAGGAGGAGATAGCACGAATACCGCTTTCCGTCAAGGACGTGATCCTGGTCACGGGAAACATTCGCTGAATTGTAACACCCATGTAATGACATTCCCGGCCTCCTGGGCTATACTCGTTCCATGAAGCTCGCGCTCTCCGCCAAGGTGACGATCGACGCCCGCAGGCTCCTCAAGAGCCGTTGGGTCCACGACACCGCGCACCAGATCGTCGATTCCCTGCGCAAAGCGCAGGACGACGCACGGCGCCAGGAGAACCGGCGCCGGCATTAGATTTTTCGGTCCCACCGAAAGACAGGCGCCCGGGGGCGATAATAAACCTCCGGGCGCTTCGTCTTATGGGTGGGTAGTATTGTAGACTTCTCTTGCAAACTTCCCGAGTTGCTGTTACCCTAAGAAAAAATGGACATTACCGAGGCTAGTTTTGAGGCAGCAACGGTAGTTGGAATTGTTGCCCCAGCGGTTCCACTTTCAACATTCTCGTTGGATAAAATTCGCGAGAAATCAGACCTGAAATTTATTGGCACCTTGCCGGATCAGATTCTTCTCGCTGACGGCCTTACCCCGACAATTCAGGGGAAAATTGAGACAAATCGTCTTGAATTCCATACGGGTAATGCCGACGTGTTCAACAGCGGGAAGTTCTTGAATTCAATCGATTCGATCTGTAAGGTTGCCGAGGAATTTGGGGTCAAACTGTCCGCCCTCGGCACGAATTACTTGCTTAGGTTCGTCGTTGCAAATGTGAATGATTCGGGCAGTTACATAGCGGAAAATTTTTCTAAAAAACCAGAGATTGAGGCGAAGCTCGGAAAAAAGATTATTTCCGCTTCAACGAGAATCGTTTGGGGCGAGCCGAAGTTCCTATACGATTTAAAATTGCACCCGATAGAGCTTGAACAAAAGGTTTTCGGTGCATACTTGCACATTCACGCAGAATTCCCACTATCTCCCGCCGGTGTCTGCGATGTTCTTAAAGCGCGATTCTCCTCAGAACCCAAGGAATTTGAAGGAATACTGAAAAAATTGTGAATACCGAAGCGAAGGAAAAGGACGAAACATTCCCTGCCTTTCTCTCTAGGATGCAGACCCATCCTGGAACGGACCGCAGTTTCGTTGGTATGACCCAGACCTCGATGAAGTTTGCGAGCGTCGGGTTGTCAAAGACCTCACCCCGGTTCCGTTATAATCCAGTTTTTGGATGTGTTTTATCCCGTCAGGCCCCCCTTTCGGCGGACGATCAGAATGTGGTTGTTCGCTTTTCTGAGCTGGAAATGGTCGCTGAGATTTATAAGCAGTCGTATCGGAGTGAGGAGATATACACGATATTCCTTCGCCCTGGAACGTCCTACGTTGATGCGTTGGATAAGCTGGTCGAGGTGGAATACGATCTGAAGAAGGCTCTTTCGCGAGAGAATCGGGCGCTTTCATTCGATTATATCCCTGGAGAAGCCTCGGGCCAGGCTGCGCTCGTGCATCCGAATTCCAATTGCCTGCTGAAGAGGTAGCGTGGCTCACGCCCGAACCCACTACCAGCAGGCATTGCACAATAAAAGGATTTCCCACGAATTGATTGCTCGTGCGGATATTGGTGGGCACGATTGGGCGATAACGGCATGCTTCTACGCCCTAATCCATTATTTTGAAGCTATCCTCTTTTTCCTGGACGAGAAGCATTCAGAGTCCAGCATCCCCAGGGATGCGAACACGGGAAAGCAGGCGTTTACCACGCACACTTGGCGGGAACGGTTGATTGAAAAGTATTCTTCGCCCGCAGCTGCGAAAACATTTTCGAAAATGCGGAATCTAAGTCAAACGATGCGTTACCTTAGCAATATTTCGGGGAATGCATTTAAAGATGTCCCCGCGATTCAGGTCTGCGATTTGGCGTCTGCTAAAAAGGCTGTAGACGACGCTTTTCGTGATTTTGAAATGTCAGATTCCCTTCGCCTATTCATTGATGTTGCCGCCATTCAGGTAACGTCGGGTGGGCCGATTGATGAGGTTCTGATTGCCAAGATTCTTAAGAGCAAAGTATCTTTGCAGCAGCTCAAGTGTGGGGACCCCAGGGCTAAGGGAAAATTCTCGGCGGATGAGTGGACTCGTCTTGCCGCACTACTGCAGAACAATTAAGTTCTGAGTTCGAGGCCTAAAGAAAATTTAAGACCATAAATCGACAGGCGCCCGGGGGCGATAATAAACCCCCGGGCGCTGCGTTTTCCCCTCTCCCCTGGACGGGGGGAGACGCCTTACATGTTGATGAAGTCGTGGGCGCGGACGGTCTTGCGGCCGTTGGCCTTCGCGCGCTTGGCGGCCTGCTCGAGCAGCCAGTACGCCCAGCCGTTGAGGCCGTCGAGCGCGTCGCCCGACGTGTTGCAGCCGGCCTTCTTCAGGATCGCCTTCGCCTTGCTCGCGATCACGAGCGGTTCCATCTTCTTCGCCATATCGGTGCCCTCCGTGGCCCCTTCGGGGCCGACGCCCCATCCTATCCTTGGGCGAGCGCTCTGTAAAGGCCCCGCGTCCTCAGAGCCGGGCCGCGCCTTCAGCGACCTCGCGCTGCAGCCGCTCCAGGAACTCCCGGATGTGGACGCCGTCGACGAGGCCGTGATGGACCTGCACGGAGAGAGGCAGCTCGAGGCCGCCGTCCTTTTCCTGGATCTTCCCGATGGCGAAGCTGGGGATGGTGTGATTGTGCCCGGCGTCGGTCGGGTGCTGGATCGAGGTGAAGTCGAACCAGGGCATGCAGGTGCAGAAGAGGTAGTCGTGGACCCCGGGCGCGTCGATCTGCAGGCGCGGGGCCGCCTCGGCGGTCCGCTTGGCCTCGAGGCTCCTCTTCAGGAAGAGGCTCCAGTCGTCGGCGAACTCGAAGACCGCGAAGTTCAGCTGGCCGTCGGCGGCGTTGACGGTGTAGGACGGATGCAGGCCGCGCTCCTCGACGACCTCCCTCCCGTTCCAGCGCAGCCGGAAGGCCGGGGTCGCGAGGACCGCGCGGCAGAGTTTGTGGAGGAAAAAGTGGAAGACCGGTGTCCCCGTCCTCTTGCACGGGGCGACGAAGTCCGCGCAGCCGAAGCGCACCGTGATGTTCAGCGACGGCGAGCTGAACCCCTGGTAGAACTCCCAGCGGTCGCGCCTTTGTTCGAAGTGCTCGAGAGCGCCCATCGTCCTCGCCCCTAGATCTTGACGCCTTTCTTCTCTGCGGCGATGACGATCCGGGCGCAGGCCAGCGCGTCGGAGAGCGCCTCGTGGTGGTTGAGCTCGATGTTGAGGTGCTGGCAGACGTTGTTGAGCTTCGTCGGGTAGATGCTCCACGTGCTGCGCGCCAGGCGCACCGTGCAGACGAAGCGGTGGGAGGGCTTGGGCAGGCCCGCGGCCTCGCAGCAGGCGTTGAGGACGCCGCTGTCGAAGGGAGCGTTGTGGGCGGCCATGAACTCGGCGCCCTTGAGGATCGGCGCGAGCTTGGGCCAGGCCTGGCCGAAGGTCGGGGCGTCGAGCACCTGCTCGGGCTTGATGCCGTGGATGTAGGTGAACATGAACTCGGCCGGGGCCGGGGAGAACAGGTCCCCGCCCTCGAGGCGAGGGGGGCGGAGGAGCTGGACCTCCTTGCGGGTGATGACGCCGTGCTCGACGCGCACGAGGCCGACGGAGCAGGCGGAGTCGCGGCCCTGATCGGCGGTCTCGAAGTCGATGGCGACGAAGACGGACATCAGCGCTTCCCCTTCGCCAAGCCGTAGGCCTTGTGCAGCGCCTTGAGCGCCGCCTCCCCCTGGGCGAGGTCCACGATGCAGGAGACGCGCAGGTCGGAGGCGGAGATCATGTGGATGTTGATCCTGTGGTCCGCCAGGGCCGTGAACATCGTCGCGGCGATCTTGGGGGAGTGGCGGAAGCCCGTGCCGACGGCGGAGACCTTGGCGACCTGCTCGTTGAGGTCCACGCGCTCGGCGCGCAGGGACCTGGCGACGCCCTCGAGCGCTTTCTTGGCCTTGGCCGCGGAGGCCTTCGGCGTCATGAAGGACATGTCGTTGACCCCGGCCTGGCTCGGCGCGGACTGGATGATCATGTCGACGGGGATGTCGGAGGCGGCGAGCGCGGTGAGGACCTTCGCGGCCACGCCGGGCTGGTCGGGGACGCCGACGACGGTCAGGCGCACCTCGCTCTTGTCGAGGGCCAGGCTTGAGACGAAGGCTTTTTCCAGCATGAGCTTCTCCTTGGACACGACTTTGGTCCCTGCCTGGGGATGGAAAGCGGAACGGACGTGGATCTCGACGCCGAAGCGCTCGGCGACCTCCATCGAGCGGGCCTGCATGACCTGGGCGCCCGAGCCGGCGAGCTCGAGCATCTCCTCGAAGGAGATCCGGGCGAGCTTGCGCGCGTCGTGGACGATGCGCGGGTCGGCGGTGTAGACGCCCTTCACGTCCGAGAAGATCTCGCAGCGGCCGGTCTTGAGCGCGGAGGCGAGCGCCACGGCGGTGAGGTCCGAGCCGCCGCGTCCGAGCGTGACGGTGTCGCCGTTCGGGGCGAGGCCCTGGAAGCCGGCGACGGCGACGATGCGGCCGGCGTCGAGATGCCTCAGGATCGCGCGCGTGCGGATGCGGCGGATCTGAGCGCGGGACGCGTCGCCGACGGCGTCGATGCCGGCCTGCGGGCCGGTGAGCGAGACCGCGGGGACGCCCCGGGAGAGGCACGCCATCGCGAAGAGGGAGATGGACACCTGCTCGCCGGTCGTGATCAGTTGGTCGAGCTCGCGGTCGTCGGGCCTGGGCGCGACGCGCTCGGCCAGCGCGATCAGCTCGTCGGTCATGTCGCCGGGGGCGGAGACCACGACGACGACGCCGAAGCCCTTGCGGCGCTCGCCGATCGCGCGCTCCGCGGCGCGCGAGATCTTCTCCGGGTCGGCGACGGAGGTGCCGCCGAACTTCATGACCGTGATCCTTCTCTTGGCCATGCCTAGCGCTCGACGCGCACTCCCTGATGATCCACGGCCAGCGCGAGCCAGCGGCTTCCGACGCCGTGCTTGGAGAAGGCGCGGACCATCGCGTCGCCGACCGCGGCGTTGCGGCCCTCGACGAAGGCGAACACCGTGGGGCCGGAGCCCGAGAGCGCGGCGCCGGCGGCGCCGTGCTCGACGGCGGCGGTCAGCGCGTCCTCGAGGCCCGGGACGAGCTTGGCGCGATAGGGCTGGTGCAGGCGGTCCTTCATCAGCTCGGGCAGGCGCGAGACGTGGCCCGACTCGAGCGTCTTCGCGAGCAGGAGCGCGCGCGAGGTGTTGAACACGGCGTCGGCGAGGAACACGGTCTCGGGCAGGACCGCCCGGGCCTTCTTCGTGGACAGCTCGAAGTCGGGGATGCAGACCACGGTGGACAGCGAGGGGTGGATGCCCAGGCGATGGGCGCGCGCGCGGCCGTCGCCCGTCAGGCTCGCGGTGAGGCCGCCGTGGACGCAGGGCGCGATGTTGTCCGGGTGGCCTTCGAGGGCGACGGCCATCTGCTCGAGCTCGTCCTCGGAGCGGCGCAAGGTCCCCAGGAGGTGGGCGCCGGCCCACAGGCCGCTGACGATCGCCGCCGCCGAGGAGCCGAGGCCGCGCGCGAGCGGCACGCGGTTGCGCGCCTTGAAGACGAGCCGTCCGGGCAAGGAGGCCGGCAGCACCTGGCGCGCGGCGTGGACGAGCATGTTCTGATCGCCGCGGGGGAGGGAGTCGGCGCCCGCGCCCTCGATCTCGACGACGGGCGGGCCGGAGGCGTCGTGCAGCTCGAGGACGAGCTCGTTGCGCAGGCCGAGGGCGAGGCCGAGGCAGTCGAAGCCCGGGCCGAGGTTGCTGGTGGACGCCGGGGCCGTCACCGTCACGCGCGCGAGGACCTTGGTCATGTCAGAGCTTCATCCTTCCGCCCGCCTTCACCCGCCGGATCTTGGGCGCGAAGCGCGCCGTGATGCCGGGGTCCTTCAACCCGTTGCCCGTGAGCACGCAGACGCTGACCCCGCTCGGGGCCTTGCCGGCCTTGGCGAGCTTGAGCAGGCCGGCGACCGAGGCGGCGGAGGAGGGCTCGCAGAAGACTCCCTCGGAGCGCGCCAGGAAGCGATAGGCGGAGAGGATCTCGGCGTCGGTGACCTTGCCGATCATGCCGCCGGACTCGTCGCGGGCCGCGATGGCGCTGTTCCAGGAGACCGGCGAGCCGATGCGGATCGCGGTCGCCAAAGTCGTCGGGTTCAGGACGGGCTTGCCGGAGACGAGCGGGGCGGCGCCGGCGGCCTGCCAGCCGAACATGCGCGGGGCGGCGCCGCTCTCCTTGTAGCCCTTCCAGTAGGCGGTGATGTTCCCGGCGTTGCCGACGGGGATGAAATGGTTGTCGGGCGCGCGGCCGAGCTGCTCCAGGATCTCGAAAGCCGCGGTCTTCTGGCCCTCGATGCGGAACGGGTTCGAGGAGTTGACGAGGGCGAAGCCCTTGGTCTTCGCGGCCTCGTTGGCCATCACGAGCGCCTGGTCGAAGTTGCCGGCGACCTCGACGATCTCGGCGCCGTGCATGACGGCCTGGGAGAGCTTGCCCGCGGCGACCTTGCCCTTGGGCAGGAACACGACGCAGCGCAGGCCCGCGCGCGCGGCGTACGCCGCCGCCGACGCGGAGGTGTTGCCGGTCGAGGCGCACAGCACGCCGGTGGCTCCCGCCTCGACGGCCTTCGAGATCGCGAGCGTCATGCCGCGGTCCTTGAACGACCCCGTCGGGTTGGCGCCCTCGACCTTGAGGAAGACCGAGCCGGGGGGCAGCCCCGCGGCCTTGGCCACGCGGTCGGCGCGCACGAGAGGCGTGTTGCCCTCGCCGAGCGTGATGATCGGCGTGCGGCCCGTCACGGGCAGGCGGCGGTGCCAGCGGGCGATGAGGCCGTTCACGCCAGCATCCTCATCGCGCAATGCGAGGGCTTCACCGCGGCCAGGGACATGATCCGGCGGCGCGCGCGCTCGAAGCGCCCGCGCGGGGTCGCGTGCGTGACGATCATCACGGGCACCGAGCGCCCGCCGACCGCCTTGTCCTGGTGGATGGCGGCGATGGAGACGCCGGCGTCGGCGAGCGCGTCGGCGATGCGGGCCAGGGCGCCGGGGCGGTCGAGGACCTCGAGGCGCAGATAATAAGAAGAGACCGCGTGGTCGGGGGAGGTCAGGGCCAGCCGGCGCGCCGTGGAGGCCGCCGCGGGGATGCCGCCGCGGATGTCGCGGGCGAGGACGAAGACGTCGGCGACGACCGCCGAAGCGGTGGGGCCGGCGCCCGCGCCCTTCCCGTAGAACATGAGGTCGCCGGCGGAGGCGGTGTGGACGAGCAAGGCGTTGTATTGGCGGCGCACCGCGGCCAGGGGATGGCCCATGGGCACCATCGTCGGGGCGACGGAGGCCTCGACGGCGGGCGAGCCCGGCTTGCCGGAGAAGCGCAGCGAGCCCACGAGGCGCACGGCCATGCTCAGGCGCTCGCGCGCGAACGACAGGTCGCGCGCGGAGACCGACTCGATGCCGGTCACCGGGAAGGTCCCGGGCTTGAGCCAGCCGCCGGTGACGAGGCCGGCGAGCACGCTCAGCTTCTGCGCGGCGTCCTGGCCGGAGAGGTCCATCGTGGGATCCTTCTCGGCGAAGCCGAGGGACTGCGCCTCGGTCAGCGCGTCCGCGGGGGAGACGCCCTCCTCGCCGCGCGACAGGATGTAGTTGGTCGTCCCGTTGAGGATGCCGTCGACGCCGAGCACGCGGTCGCCGGAGAAGGACAGCTCGAGGGCGCGCAGGAC
Organism: Elusimicrobiota bacterium; assembly: GCA_016191335.1. Lineage (GTDB taxonomy): Bacteria > Elusimicrobiota > Elusimicrobia > UBA1565 > UBA9628 > GWA2-66-18. The sequence goes on from JACPOW010000054.1 coordinate 9,193, forward strand.
CGGGATGCCGCCGGCGACGCTGCCCTCGAAGGCGAGGCGGGCGCCGGACGCGCGGGCCGCGCCGGTGACCTCGGGCCAGGCGTGGGCGAGCAGGCGCTTGTTGGCCGTCACCAGGGCCTTGCCGCGGCCGAGGACCTCGAGGGCGAAGCGCTTGGGCGTCTCCAGCCCGCCCAGCAGCTCGACGAACAGGTCGGCCTCGGCGCGGCGCGCCATGTCGAGCGGGTCCTTATAACGGATGACGGCGGACGGAAGACCGAGGGCCTTCGCTTCGCGGGCCGCGCCGCGGTCGGCGACGGCCACGAGCTTCAGCTCGGCGCCGAGCCGCTCCTTGAGCTCGGCGCGGCGCGCGCGCAGCAGACGGACGGCTTCCCGGCCGACGGTGCCGAGGCCCGCCACGGCGACGTTGAGGGCGTTCATCCCGGTATTCTACTCAATGTGCCGCGAGCGCGTCAGACTCGAGGGTGAGCGTTCCCGGGATCCCGGCGCGCGTCGAGGCGATGAGCGCCGCCGCGACCGCGTCTCCGGCGATGGCGCGGTATTTCCGGAGCGGCCCGACCAGCAGGGGCGCGACGAGAGCCAGGGCCGCCTCGCCGAGCTTCTCCGCCTCGCCCTTCGTCCGGGGATACAGGAAGGAGGACCCGGCGTCCGCGCCGGCCGAGGAGACGAGCCCGAAGCGGCGCGCCCCGCCCGCGTCCTTGCGCGTGGTGCCGAGGCAGCCGTAGGCCTCGTCGAGCGCGGCGAGGGCCGGCCAGGCCGTCGTGATGAGCGGGTTCTCGAGCTTAGGGTGCGGCGGCAGCGGGCGCCGGGTCGGCGCGACGACGCGGGAGACCTCGGGGTCATCCAGCAGACGCCGGAGGACGCAGCCGCCGACGAGGCCCGTGGCTCCGGCGACCGCCGCGGTCCTCAATGGGAGGGGCTGACCTGCGGCTGCTCGGGCGGGGCCGGAGCGCGCTCGGCCGGCGGGCCGTCCGTCGCGGGGGCGGGTGCGGTGGACGGCTCGACCGCGGGCGCGGCCGGCGGCGCGACGAGCGGCGCCGTCGAGATGTCCGGCGCGGCGCCGTTGACGAAGGTCGTCGCCGGGGCCGGCTCGGCGAGTATGGGCGGCGGCGCGGGGATCAAGCCGGCGTCCTGCGCGAGGCCGGCCGCGATCTTGGCCGCGAGCGGGAGGGACAGGGCGTAGAGGCGGTCGGTGAGCTGGGCGGGCTCGGCGCGGAACTCGCTGAGCGTCGTCGAGGAGGTCGTGTCGCTCAGGCGCTCCTCGCGGCTCCACAGCATGCGCGTGGTGTCCGCGCGGTAGGCGCGGGAGGCGGCGGACAGCAGGGGCAGGGTCCGGTCCTGCTCGTCGGGCTCGAGGCCGAAGGAGAGGTTCACCTCGAGGACGACGGCGTCGTCGAGCGACAGGAGCTTCGAATAATCGCGGGGCGAGGGCCGGTCGGACTCGGTGAAGTAGTATTTGCGCCGCCAGTCGAGCTGGTCGGACGCCGCGTTCCACTCCTTGCGCTGGAGGGGAGCGATCCCGGCCTCCGCCGAGGTCTGGACGGGACCGTCGTGCGCGGCCTTGAGCGCCGCGATCAGCGCGGCCTCGACGGCCTGGTCGTAGCGGGGGCGGGGGAGATAGGGCTGGATCTCCTTCGACAGGTCGTTGATGCGGTCCTCCTGGATGCCCTGCAGGAAGGTGCCCAGCGGCAGGACCTTCATCGCGGTCTCCGCCTTGGAGTCGGGGTCGGCCACGATCCAGGGGCCCGGCGACTGGAGGACCATGACGATCAGGCGCTGGCCGGGCTTGATCGAGCCGCGCGGGTTGGGCGGCGGCTCGACCGTGACGCAGGACGCGAGGAGCAGCGCGATGACGGCGAAAAGGGGATGCCTTCGCATGGGCCGGCGTTAAGGATATATAATCGGGGCGTGCGCGCGCTCGCCCTCGCCGGCCTCCTCGTCCTGTCGGCCTGCGGCGGGGCCCCGCGGCGGTCGGCGCCCGCCCGCCTCGCGACCCTCCGAGCCGGCCTGGCCTCGACCGACGCCGCCGTCCGCGCCCGCGCCGCCTGGGATCTGGGTCAGCTCGGCCTGACCGAGATCCCCGAGGGCGAGGCCGAGCCCGCCGTCTCCGTCTCGTTGCGCGAGGCCGCGGTCGAAACCCTGTTCCACGCCGTCTCCGACCCCGACGCCCCCGTGCGCCGCGCCGCCGTGCAAGGATTAGGAAAGACCGGGGGCCGCGAGGTGGAGGATATCCTGCTCTCCGCGTCCACGGATGTGGATGCGGGCGTCAGAGGGGAAGTCGCTCTGGCGTTGTTCCGAAGAAGGTTCCTAAAAAGAGTCCCCGAGTACTCGACCGCAAGTCTCAATAAGCTGTTAACGCTCGCTGTCGACTCCGACCCCGAGGTCCGTTGGCGAGCGAACTACGCGTTCACACGCTTTCCCGACATCCGCGCCGAGAAGATGTTGACGCAAGCCGTGAAGGACCCCGACAAGGTCACCCGCCTTTTTGCCGTTCGATCGCTTTCAAAGCTGGCCCGTAAAGTCGACGTTTCCCTATTATCCGACCCCGACCCCTACGTCCGCGGCGAGGCCGCCGCCGCGTTCGGCGCGGCCAAGGCCGCGGGAGAACTCCCGAAGTCGGTATACGAGGACCCCTCGCACCACGTCCGCTCCGCCGCCGCCGACGCCGTGGCCGCGACGGGTGACCCCGCCCTCGCCGTCCGCCTCGAGGCGATGGCCGACGCCGACGGCCCTATGCCCCGCGGCCGCGCCCTGATCGCCCTCGCCAAGCTGCGCGGCGCGGCCGAGTCCTCGCGTCTCGAGCGCGCCCGCAAGGACCCCCACTGGTGGGTCCGCTCCCGCGCCTACGAAGCGAGCGCCTTCCTCCCCGACGCCGCCGCGATCCTCTCCGCCGGCGTCTCCGACCCCGACGCGCGCGTCGCCGCCCAGGCGCTGGAGACCTTGGCCGCCTCGACGGCGCCGGCCGCCGCCGCCGCGATCGAGGGCGTTCTGCGCGACCCCAAGGCGCCGCTCGAGCTGATCGGAACCGCCGTCGACGCCGCGACCGAGCGCAAGTCCCCGGCCTTCGCCGCCGCCCTGCGCTCGGCCTGGGAACGCCCCGGCCTCACCGCCGAGGTCCGCGATTCCCTGCGCAAGGCCCTCAAGGCCTCCGGCGTGACGGTCCCGGCCGGCCCCGCTCTCGACCCGCCCAAGACCTTCCCGCCGCTGTCCGCGTCCCCGACCTTGGTCCTGAAGACGGAGAAGGGGGCCGTCGAGCTGTACCTCGACGCCTCCGCCGCGCCCAACACCGCCGCCGCCATCGCCGACGCCGCGCGCCGCGGCGTCTACGACGGGACGGTCTGGCATCGCGTGGTGACCGCCTTCGTCGTGCAGGGCGGCGACCCGCGCGGCTCGGGGTGGGGGGACGACGGCTTCCGCCTCGTCGACGAGGTCAACCGGCTCCCCTTCCTGCGCGGGACGCTCGGCATGCCCAAGGCCGGCCCCGACACGGGCGGCTGCCAGCTGTTCGTCAGCCTCGTGCCGACCCCGCACCTCGACGGGCGCTACACCGCCTTCGGCCGCGTGACCGCGGGGATGGACGTCCTCGACGCCCTGCAGCCCGGCGACAAGATCCTCAAAGCGCTTTTGCGCTGACGCTCCTCCGCCGCGTGTAAATCTTTCGTGTCGGGGAAGTGTCCTCCATGCGTTCCCCCCGACGGGCGGCCGTCCCCCGGCGGCCGATTCCCGATCGCGCCGCGGATTGGATTTGCCCTCCGCGACACATTGTTGCACGATTTGCGGAGATTCGTATCCGAAATAGCGAATCCGAGAGGCATATCTATGAAACACGCCCTGCTTTCGATTCTCCTTGCCGTCCTTCCGGCCGCGGCGCGCGCGGCCGAGAGCTGCGCCGACTGCCACCGCAAGCACTCGGCGGCGCTCGTCATGGAGTGGGACCGCTCCAAGCACGCCAAGAACGGCGTCGACTGCCTCGCCTGCCACGGCGCGGAGAAGGACAACCCCGGCTCCTGGGTCCACCGCGGCGAGCGCATCTCCATGATCGTCACGCCCAAGGACTGCGCCAAGTGCCACGCGAAGGAGAACGAGCAGTTCTCCCGCAGCCACCACGCCCTGGCCGGCGAGATCCTGGCCAGCCTCGACAACGTCCTGGCCGAGAAGGCCGCCGGCATGCCCGGCAACAACGCGGACGCCGTCAACGGCTGCCTGCAGTGCCACGGCGGCGTCGTCAAGTTCAAGAAGGACGCCAAGGGCGCGCTCCTGCGCGAGGGCCCCGAGGGCAAGCCGGTCCTCGACCCCGAGACCTGGCCCAACAGCGGCATCGGCCGCATCAACCCCGACGGCTCGCGCGGCTCGTGCAACGCCTGCCATTCGCGCCATTCCTTCGAGGCCAAGACCGCGCGCAACCCGGAGAACTGCGGCAAGTGCCACATGGGGCCGGACCATCCGCAGATCGAGATCTACAACGAGTCCAAGCACGGCATCGCCTTCAACGCGAACCGCGACAAGATGGCCCTCGACAAGGACTCCTGGGTCCTCGGCAAGGACTACTCGGCGGCGCCGACCTGCGCCACCTGCCACATCAGCGACCACATGACCAAGGACGGCGCGGTCACGGGCGGCAGCCACGACGTGGGCGAGCGCATCAGCTGGACCCTGCGGCCCGCCGTGAGCGCCAAGCTCAACCTCGTGGTCTTCGCCGACGGCTTCAAGGAGGACTACCCCGAGCCCCGCGCCCTTCCCAAGGTCGGCGACAGCGTCGAGACCGTCGAGAAGGTCCGCGAGGGGGACGCCCTCGTCAACCGCAAAGTGACGCGCAAGGTGGCGAGCATCCTCACCTGGCAGGAGCGGCGCGGCAAGATGAAGGCGGCCTGCCTCAACTGCCACGGCGACAGCTTCGTCGACGGCTTCTACACCCAGTTCGACAGCCTGGTGACCCTGTACAACGACAAGTTCGCCAAGCCGTCGAAGGCGATCATGGACGAGCTCATCAAGGACGGCGTGCTGCAGCAGAAAGCGCCCTTCGAGCACGAGGTGCAGTGGGTGTACTGGGAGCTCTGGCACCACGAGGGACGGCGCGCGCGCCACGGCGCGAGCATGATGGGCCCGGACTACACCCACTGGCACGGCATGTACGAGGTCTCCAAGCACTTCTACGAGAAGTTCCTGCCGGCGGTCGTGAAGGCCGCCAAGCTCAAGAGCCCGGCCCTGGAGAAGAAGTGGAAGGCCCGGGTCGACGCCCTCCTGGCCCAGGACGAGCACGTCTGGCAGAAGGGCCTCAGCCCCAAGGAAGCCGAGGCCCTGAAGAAGTACTCCCAGGACCGCTACAACCAGTAAGGCCCGAAACGGCCTCTTTTCCGCCCTCGCGGCCCCCGGCGGGCCGCGGGGGCGGCTTTATCCGGGTCCGGACGAAATTGCTACACTTGGGGCTCCTCCCATGATCAAAGCCCTGTTCGAGAAAGCCTTCGGTACGCCCAGCGAGCGCACGCTCAAGCGCTTCGCCCCGCTGCTGGCCAAGTGCAACGCCTTCGAGGCCGAGGTCCAGGGCCTCTCCGACGCCGATTTCCCGGTCCGCACCGCCGCCCTCAGGGCCCGCGTCGCCGAGCTGTTCGCCGCCATCACGGTCCCCGAGAACGACGAGGACCACCGCAAGGAGCGCAAGGAGGCCGAGACCGCGGCCCTCAACGAGGTCCTCCCCGAGGCCTTCGCCCTGTGCCGCGAGGCGGCGAAGCGCTCGATCGGCCTGCGCCACTTCGACGTCCAGCTCCTCGGCGGCATGGTCCTGCACAACGGCTCCATCGCCGAGATGCGCACCGGCGAAGGAAAGACCCTCGTCGCGACCGCCCCCGCCTACCTCAACGCCCTCGTCGGCAAAGGCGTGCACATCGTGACCGTCAACGACTACCTGGCCAAGCGCGACAGCGAGTGGATGGGCCCGGTCTACCGTTTCCTCGGCCTCACCGTCGGCTGCGTCCAGCACGACGCCTCCACCTCGGACCGCCAGTCCGCCTACCGCTGCGACATCACCTTCATCACCAACAACGAGCTCGGCTTCGACTACCTGCGCGACAACATGGTCGTGCGCAAGGACGAGCGCGTGCTCAACCACCTCTACTACGCGATCATCGACGAGGTCGACTCGATCCTCATCGACGAGGCCCGCACCCCGCTGATCATCTCCGGCGCCGCCGAGAAGTCCACCGAGCGCTACGCCATCGTCAACAAGCTGATCCCGCACCTGCGCGTGCGCATCATCACGGAAGAAGACGAGATCCAGGCCAAGTACTCCGGCACCGACCTGCAGAAGGGCTGGGACGCGATCGTCGACGAGAAGAACCACACCGCGATCCTGACCGAGGAGGGCGTCTCGAAGTGCGAGGCCCTGCTCGGCCTGGGCAACCTGTACGACGACCTCGAGGGCGAGTGGGTCCACCACATCACCCAGGCGCTGCGCGCGTGGCACCTCTACAAGCGCGACGTCGAGTACGTCGTCAAGGACGGCGAGGTCATCATCGTCGACGAGTTCACCGGCCGCCTGATGCCCGGCCGCCGCTGGTCCGACGGCCTGCACCAGGCCGTCGAGGCCCACGAGAACCTGGCCCCGCGCGAGGAGAACCAGACCCTCGCGACGATCACCTTCCAGAACTTCTTCAAGATCTACAAGAAGCGCTCGGGCATGACGGGCACGGCGATGACCGAGGCCGACGAGTTCCAGGAGATCTACGGCATGGAGGTCCGCGAGATCCCGACGAACCGGGTCTCCAGCCGCGAGGACCTGCCCGACCTCGTCTACAAGAGCGAGCGCGAGAAGTTCAACGCGATCGTCGAGGAGGTCACCGAGCTGTGGAAGGTCGGACGCCCCGTCCTCGTCGGCACCCGCTCGATCGAGAAGTCGGAGAAGCTCGCCTCGATGCTCCGCCACAAGGGCGTGCCCTGCCAGGTCCTCAACGCCAAGTACCACGAGATGGAGGCCGAGATCATCGCCCAGGCCGGCCGCAAGGGCGCGGTCACCATCGCCACGAACATGGCCGGTCGCGGCACCGACATCCTGCTCGGCGGCAACCCCCAGGACCAGGCGGAGTACGAGGTCGTCAAAGGCCTCGGCGGCCTCCACGTCCTCGGCACCGAGCGCCACGAGTCGCGCCGCATCGACAACCAGCTCCGCGGCCGCTGCGGCCGCCAGGGCGACCCCGGCTCCACCCGCTTCTACCTGGCCCTCGACGACGAGCTGATGCGCCTGTTCGGCTCGGACCGCATCGCGCCGCTGATGGAGAAGCTCGGCATGAAGGAGGGCGAGGTCATCGAGTCCGGCCTCGTCTCCTACCAGATCGAGAACGCCCAGCGCCGCGTCGAGACCCACAACTTCGACATCCGCAAGCAGCTCCTCGACTACGACAACGTGATGAACAAGCAGCGCGAGGTCGCCTACAAGCTGCGCGACGAGGTCCTGTTCGGCGAGTCCGTCAGCGAGCAGATCAAGGCCATGATCTCCGAGGACGTGGCCGAGGCCGTCGAGAGCGCCATCCCCGACGAGAACGATTCGCGGACCTGGAACCTCATCGAGCTGTCCGCCTACCTCGAGCGCACGTTCGCGATCGCCTGGACCCCGACGGCCGAGGAGGCGACGCGGCTGTCCAAGGAGCCGCTGAAGAGCCAGCTCCTCAAGGCCGCGATGGACGTCTACTCCCGCCGCCCCGCCGACTTCACGGGCTACGACTTCAAGGAAGTCGAGAAGATGGTCATGCTGCAGATGATCGACAAGGCCTGGAAGAACCATCTGTACGACCTGGACCATCTGAAGAAGGCCATCTTCCTGCGCAGCTACGCGCAGAAGGACCCGAAGGTCGAGTACCAGAAGGAGTCCTTCCGCTACTTCGAGGCCCTGCTCTCCCGCGTGCGCGAGCAGACCGTCGAGTACGTCTTCCGCGTCGAGGCCCCCAAGGCCCCGGTCGCGCCTCCGCCGATCGTCGCCGTCCATCCCGAGGCGAGCGAGACCTCCGGAGCCGACGCGCCCGTCGAGACGGCGCGGCCCGTCAAGCCCGCCGCCCCGAAGAGCATCCTGTCCGGCGGCGGCGCGGTGCCCAACGCCATCCAGAGCATCGGCCGCAACGACCCCTGCTACTGCGGCTCGGGCAAGAAGTACAAGAAATGCCACGGGGCGGACGCGCCCAACTGAGCGCCGCGGCGCTCGGCGGGGGCCTCGCGGCCCTCGGCCTGCCGTCGTGGGGCCTGTGGGGCTTCGCCTGGTTCGGCCTCGTCCCGCTGGTCCTGGCGGCCAACGCCGGCACGGCGCGCCGCGCCGCCCTGGCCGGCTTCGCCGCGGGCCTGGCCTACCACATCGTCGCCCTGCACTGGATCTACGCCACCTGCCGCTTCGCCCAGGTGCCGGCCGTCGTGTCCGCCCTCGCCGTGCTCGGTCTGTCGGCCCTGCTCGCCGCGAGCTGGGCCGCCGCCGCGGCGCTCGCCCGCGCCCTGTCGGAGTCCCTGCCGCGGGTCCTGCGGCCCCTCGTCTGGGCGCTGTGCTGGACCGCCGTCGCCTCGGCCGCCTCCCGCTTCACCCCGCGCTTCGGCGTGGACCTGCTCGGCTACACGCAGTGGAGCAACCTCGCCTTGCTCCAGGCCGGGTCCTGGGGCGGGCCGCATCTTCTCGACTTCGCGATCATGCTCTTCAACGCGTCCCTGGCCGAGGCCTGGCTCGAGGACCGCGACGACAAGGCCGCCGCGGCCTTGACCGCCTCGCTCGCGCTCGCCGCCGCCGTCTGGGGGCACGGGGCCTTCGTCCTCGCCGCGCGGCCCGACGACCGCGGGCCCGCCGCCCGCGTCGAGATCCTCCAGCCGGTGGTGGACCAGTATCACAAGTGGGACGAGCATTGGATCGAGGAGATCCTCGCCGGCTACGACGAGATCCTCTCCCGGCCCCGCCCCGCGCCGCCCGCGCTCGTCGTCTGGCCGGAGACCTCGGTCCCGCGCTGGTCCCACCGCTCGGAGCCCGTCGCCGAGTCCGCGCGCTGGGCCGTGAAGCTCGGGGCCCAGCACCTCGTCGGGATCATCGCCGCCGCCGACCGCGACGGCGGCCCGGCCAACGCGGTGCAGCTCATCGCGCCGGACGGCCGCCTCGACGGCCGCTACGCCAAGCGCCAGCTCGTGCCGTTCGGGGAGTTCGTTCCGCTTCGCCGCTTCGTGCCCCGCTTCGTCATCGACCGCTGGCTGATGATCCTCGACAACCTGGGCGACATGGAGCCCGGGGCGCCCCGCCAGCCCTTGCTCCAGACCGCCTGGGGCCCGACCGCCGTCACGATCTGCTACGAGGCGATCTTCCCGCGCTGGCCGCGCCTGGACGCCGCGCGCGGCGCGCGCCTGATGATCAACATCACCAACGACGCCTGGTACCTCGACACCTGGGGGCCGCGCCAGCATTACCGCGTCAACCGCTTCCGCGCCATCGAGAACCGCCTCACCGTGATCCGCTCCGGCAACAACGGCGTGTCGGCGGTGATCGACCCCTGGGGCGTGACGACGGCGGAATTGCCGCTCAACGTGCGCGGCCGCCTGGACTCGGAGGTCCCGCTCGCGGACCCCTTCCCCGCCCGTTCCTTTTATACGAGGCACGGGGACTGGCTTGGGGCGGCGTGCCTCATGCTCGTGATCCTCGGATTCGTCCGGCGCTCCTTCCTATGAAGCCCCGGGTGGTGTACTCGCCGAAGTACGATGTGGATTACGGGGAACACGCGTTCTCGACGGCCAAGTTCCGTCTGGCCGCGGAGGCCTGCAGGTCTTTCGCCGAGATCGTGGAGCCGATGGAGCCGTCGCGGCAAGCTCTCCATCTCGTCCACACCCGCGATTGGGTCGAGAAGCTCATGACCGGCGTTCTGAGCCCGGCCGACATATCTCGCCTGGAACTGCCGTTCTCTCCCGAGATCGCGCGCGCGCACCGCTTGGCGGCGGGGGGGACCTTGCTGGCGGCGCGGCACGCGCTCGAGACCGGCGTCGGGCTCCACGCGGGCGGAGGAGCCCACCACGCTTTCAAGGACCACGGCGAGGGATATTGCGCGGTCAACGACATCGCGTTCGCGATCCTGTCGTTGCGCTCGGAAGGCATGATCGAGACCGCCGCCGTCATCGACCTCGACGTTCACCAGGGCAACGGCACCGCGTCCATCTTCGAGATGGACCCCGACACCTTCACCTTCTCGATGCAGCAGTGGGGCCTCTACCCGGAGGTCCGCCGGCGCAGCTCGCTCGACATCGAGCTCGCCGCGGGCACCGGCGACGCCGAGTACTACGACAAGCTCCGGCACGGCCTGCGGGCGGTGATGGAGTCCAAGCCCGACCTCGTGATCTACCAGGCCGGCGTGGACGTCTGGGAACACGACCGCCTGGGCGGCCTCAAGCTCACCGAGGCCGGCATCAAGGACCGCGACATGGCCGTCTACGACATCTGCCGGGTCTACCAGGTCCCCGTCGCCGTCACCCTCGGCGGCGGCTACGGCCCGACGCCCGAGGACACCGCCCGCCTGCACGCCTCCACCCTCAAGCTCTTCGCCCGCTAGGGGCTGACCCCCAGATTTCGTAGAATAGCCTTCGATGTTCACCGAGACCTCCAACAAGATCGACGAGATGCGGGCTTTGCTCGCCAAGATCGGGAAGCTGCTCGACCTCGACAAGCTGCGCAAGGAAGTGACGGCGCGCGAGGCCGAGGCGGGCGAGCCGTCGTTCTGGACCGACTCGATCAAGGCCAAGAAGAAGTCGAAGGAGCTCAACGACCTCAAGAAGACCTTGGCCGAGTACGACAAGGCCCAGGTCACCCTCGACGACCTGAAGGCGCACTGCGAGCTGGCCACCGAGATGCAGGACGAAGGGGAGATAAAGGAAGCGGCCAAGGGCCTGGCCGAGGCCGAGAAGATCCTGCGCGCGATGGACCTGCGCCTGAAGCTCTCCGGCGAGTTCGACAAGGACGACGCCATCGTGACTTTGCAGGCCGGCGCGGGCGGCCTGGAGGCCTGCGACTGGGCCGAGATGCTGTGGCGCATGTACTCGCGCTGGTGCGAGAAGAACGGCTACGAGGTCGCGATCACCGAGATGGCCAAGGGCGACGGCGCGGGCCTCAAGAGCCTGTCGGCCTTCATCCGCGGCCCCAACGCCTACGGCCTGCTCAAGGGCGAGAAGGGCGTGCACCGGCTCGTGCGCATCTCGCCGTTCGACTCGGCCAAGCGCCGGCACACCTCTTTCGCCGCGCTCGACGTGGTGCCCGACATCGAGGACGAGATCGACATTAAAGTTAATGACGCAGACTTAGAACTCGAGACCTTCCGCTCCGGCGGCGCCGGCGGCCAGAACGTCAACAAGGTCGAGACCGCGGTGCGCATCCGCCACAAGCCCTCCGGCCTCGTCATCGCCTGCCAGACCGAGCGCTCCCAGCTGCAGAACCGCATGAACGCCCTGCGCATGCTCAAGGCGAAGCTCTATCAGATCGAGCTCGACAAGAAGCGCTCCGCCGTGGAGAAGCACTACGGCGAGATGGGCGACATCGCCTGGGGCCACCAGATCCGGTCCTACGTGTTCATGCCCTACCAGATGGTCAAGGACCTGCGCACCGGCGAGCAGACCTCCCAGATCGCCAACGTCATGGACGGCGACCTGGACCCGTTCCTCGAGGCCTACCTGGGCTGGCTCGCGGCCGGCAAGCCGCCCCGGGTCAAATCGGGCGCGGAAGACGACTAAAAGCGTTACCGGCTTGTAAGTTCGCGAGGGCTTGACAAAACCAGGGCCCGGGCTTATCCTTCAGGCGTCCCCTGGAGAGCCCCATGAAAACCCCCTCGTCCCTCGCCTTGATCCTCCTTTGCGCCGCCCTGCCCGCGGCGGCGGAACCCAAGCCCGGCCAGCGCTGCGACACCGACTGGCTGGAGAAGACCCAGGCGCTCATGTCCCAGTCCGGGCGCACCGTCTCCGACGAGCGTGTCGAGATCGTCGGCGATTTCGTGAAGCTGAAGTTCGGCCACGCGAAGACCTGCGACGCCGCCACCTGGCGCCAGCTGGCCACCGTGGAGCCCGTCGGGGAGCCGGTGATGGACCCCAAGACGCATCAGCCGGTCGGCGGCACGGCCCTTCGCTGGCGCAATAAAGCGGCGGGGGATTTCTGGAAGGACACCGCCGTCGCCCAGCACATCGGGCTCGTCCTGGTCGTCAACGATTTCTTCGGCGCCGTCGACGCGAAGGCCGCGGCCGTCGTCGCCGCGGGCGACGAGGTCCTCGACGCCGCGAAGGCCCTCGGCTTCGCCGATTTCACGGCGTCCGAGAAATCCCTCGCCGAGCTGCAGAAGAACACCTCCGGCGGGCCCATCGGCGCGATCAAGCCGCGCATGGTCACGATCCAGGCGGAGGGCAAGAAAGCTCCCGCCACGGTGGCCCCGGAGCAGCTCCTGCCGACGATGCGCAAGCTCGTCAACGACGGCCCGACCCTCGGGGACTCCGTCATCAAGTTCCGCGTGGCGGTGCTGGCCCTGGAGGCGGAGCTGGCGCGTCTGGGCAAATCCGACGACTTCCTCAAGAAGCGCGTCGCCGGCGCGACCCCCGGGCTCAACGACTTCACCTCCGGCCTGCCCAAGGAGTTCGTCCTGGTCGAGGCGGAGCGGGCCAACGCCCTGAAGAACGAGAAGTACGGCGCGGCGCTGACCGCGCTGGTCGGGCCCGGGACGGTCCCCGAGCTCGCCGACCAGGGCCTGCGCGGCGCGGCCCTGCTCGACCCCATCGACCTCGGCCTTCGCAACCTGGTCGCCGTCCGCTCGGCCCAGGTCGACAAGATCTTCGAGGCGGCCAAGAAGCACCTCGCCGGACGCACGCTCGCCCAGTACGGGGTGTCCGCGCGCACCTCCGTCGAGGCGGCGAAGCAGCCCGCGAACTCCCTGTCGGCGGACGTGGTCAAGCGCCTGGAGGAATCGAGCGACTACGCGGCCCTCGACAACCTGTACGCGGGCAACATCGCGCGGCACGGCGCGGACTGGGCGAAGACCCCGGACGGCATGGCGATGGCCCAGGCCCGGGAGGACATGCTCAAGGCCGCGCGCTCCGCGACCGTCGAGACCCAGCCGGACGGCAGCAAGGTCGTGGTCTTCACCCAGAACGGCAAGAAGGTCTCCCTGACGAGCGTCGTGCCCTCCGCCGTGGAGAACAACGCTTCGGTGCGCAACGACGTCGCCGGCATGATCTCCCGCTTCATCGTCGCCGGTGCCAAGGAGGACGCCCGCAAGAAGGGGGTGTGGGCCGCGATCGGAGGCGCCGGCCAGCCCGGCCAGACCATGGACACCGGCCTGGGCGTCTCGGAGAGCGAGCTTGCCCGGAGCCTCCCGCCCGCGCCGAAGTCGATCAAGGAAGGCGCGGCCGGCTGCGACAACCCCAAGGACCTCATCCGCAACGACTACGAGACCTACGCCGCGCGCAAGCGCGCCGCCGCGGCCGCCGCGGCCACCAACACCGGGACGACCCGCGCCGATGTCGAGAGGCAGAAGGTCGAGAAATTGGCCACCGCGGAGCTCGTCTGCAAGCAGGAGCTGGAGAAGGCCGCGGCGACCCCCAAGGACTTCTTCGACTCTCCCGCCATCGCGAAGGCGAAACGCGAAGAGGCGGAGGCCAAGGCCAAGAGCGATTGCGCCGCGTCGAAGCAGGTCATCGAGCAGGCCGCCACGGACGCCATCGCCAAGATCACGAAGGAGGATGCGGAGCGCGACGCGAGATCGAAGGAGCTCCGCAAGGAATCCGACGGTGAGCTGACCAAGGCCTTCGGCGACTCGATCCTCCGGTCCGTGGAGACCTTGAGGAAGGATTACACGACTAAGGGGAGCCCGCGGCTCAAGAAGCTGGCCGAGCTGACCGGCAACAGCTCGAAGCTGACGGTGTTCACTCGGTTCTGGTTCGACAAGGAATGGCCCGTCGACGCCGCGCGCCAGGCGGACCTGAAGGCGGCGACGGACGCCTGCGCGAAGGCGCTGGGCCTGGGCGACGCGTCGGACAGCCCGTCCTACCGCAACCCCGAGAAGCCCGACGCCGTGGACAAGCACTGCAAGATCAACGAGAAGCTGACCGCGTACATCAAGAGCGTCGCCGACACGAACCAGCAGGTCCCCTGAGGATAACCTATGAGCCAACATCACCACGCCTCACGCAAAGCGGAGTTCGCCGAGCGCGCGTTGGCCTTCGCGGTCGACTACGCGCTGTTCGCCGCGGCCTGGGTCGTCATCCTGAAGTTCCTCGACCCGGGGCTCCCGGTCCTGCTCAACGAGAAGGGCACGGGGGTCATCGCGATCCTGGCGGCGCTCTTCATCGTGTACCAAGCGGCGCTCTCCTGCGACGGACGGGCGACCTTGGGCAAGCTCCTGTTCGGCCTGCGCGTGGCCGACGCGGAGGGCGAGCCTCTCGACTTCGGCCGCTCCATCATGCGCGCGCTCGGCTACGTGCCGAGCTCGTTCCTGACCTTGGGCTTCTTCTGGGCGCTCGTCGACCCGCACGGGAGGGCATGGCATGACTTCGCCGCCGGCAGCACGGTGCTCAGCGACCGCTCGGAAGGCGGCGCGAGGAGCGTCGCCGTCCGCCTCGCCGCGGGGACCCTCGTCATCGCCTTCGCCCTGGGCGCGGGCTGGGTCGGGATCTGGGAGCCCCGCTACCTCAAGATCATGACCGTCGCGCACGCCAAGGCCGGCCTCGAGGAGGTCAAGACCCTGCAGGCGGCCTATCATCAGCGCAATGGCCAGTACGCGGGCAGCCTGTTCGCGCTGGCCGAGGTCTCGCTCGCCCCCCGCGCCTTCCTGCGCGACATGGCCGCCCTGTACGACCTGAAGAGCTTCCGCTTCAAGGCCGACAAGACCAGCTATGTCGTCGTGACCCGCGCCCGCGACGTGGACGCGACCTTGGTGGCCATCAGCTCGCCGTAGAGCCGCCGCCGCCCCGGGAAAAGAAGAAGGCCCCCGCTCGCGCGGGGGCCTTTTCCTTATGAGGCTGACCGCGCCATAAGGCGCGGAAATGCCGCCTCCAGACGCCGTTAGGACGCGGCCTTGTCGCTGACCTCGACCTTGACGCCGGGGCCCATCGTGGAGGCCACCGTCACGCTGATCATGTAGACGCCCTTCGAGGCGGACGGCTTGGCCTTGAGGATGGCGTCGAGGACGGTCTTGGCGTTGCCGACGAGGTTGGCGGCCGGGAAGGACGCCTTGCCGACGGGAACGTGGATGATGCCGTAGTCGTCGACCTTGTACTCGACGCGGCCGGCCTTGAGCTCCTTGACGGTCTTGGGGATGTCCATCGTGACCGTGCCGGACTTCGGGTTGGGCATGAGGCCCTTGGGGCCGAGGACCTTTCCGAGCTTCGACAGGTCCTTCATCATGTCGGGGGTCGCGACGAGGATGTCGAAGTCGGTGAAGCCCTTCGAGATCTGCTCGATGAGGTCCTCGGCTCCGACCAGGTCGGCTCCGGCGGCCTTCGCGTCCTTCTGCTTGTCGCCGCGGACGACGACCGCGATCTTCTTGGACTTGCCGAGGCCGTGCGGCAGGCCGACGACGCCGCGGACCTGCTGGTCCGCCTGCTTGGGGTCCACTCCGAGGCGGACGTGCAGCTCGACGGTCTCGTCGAACTTCGCGTTCGCGCACTTCTTGACGACCTCGATGGCCGCGGGGAGCGGGTTGAGCTTCATGAGGTCCATGTCCTTCACCAGCGCGTCGTATCTCTTGCCCATTGTCTTGTCTCCTGACCTGTTAGCGCCCCTGTTGGAGCTCGGTCTGATATCTATCCTTACTTCGTGACTTCGATGCCCATCGAGCGGGCGGTGCCTTCGACCATCAGGGTCGCGGCGGCGAGGTCCTTGGTGTTGAGGTCGGGCATCTTCGCCTTCGCCACGTCCTCGGCCTGCTTCTTGGTGATCTTACCCACCTTGTTGCGGTTCGGCTCGCCCGAGCCCTTGGCCAGGCCCGCCGCCTTCTTCAGAAGGGACGAGACGGGGGGCATCTTCGTGATGAACGCGAAGGAGCGATCCTCGAACACGGTGATGACCACGGGGATCAGCATGCCGGGCTCGGAGGTGCGCGTCTTCTCGTTGAACTGCTTGCAGAAATCCATGATGTTGACGCCGTGCTGACCGAGCGCGGGGCCGACGGGCGGCGCGGGGTTCGCGGCGCCGGCGGGAATCTGAAGCTTGATCTGCGTTTTGACTTTCTTCGCCATGACTTTTTTACAACCTCTCTTCGTGCGTCTTAAATTCTCAGCGTCCCCAGGTCGTCGGCCGCAGCATCTTGGCGACCACGCTTCCGAGGATCATGAGCAGGAACACCTTGTAGAACGGGACCGCCTCCGAGCCGAACACCCACTGCGTGAACTCCACGCTGAAGACGGCGGGCCAGAGGAACTTGACGAGCGCGGCCGCGAGCAGGGCCTTGCCGAACAGCATCAGGAAGCCGAAGCCGATCGCGGCCAGCATCGTCATCATGGCCAGGAAAGCCCCCACGAGGCCGAGAGAGCGCACGTGCGCCACCTTGACCTTGACGCCCTCGAAGTCGGGGGCGGGGGGCATGACCTCGGCCTCGATTGCGCTCAGATCTTCTCCACCTGCAGGAAATCGAGCTCGACGGGGGTCGGGCGGCCGAAGATGGTGACCATGGCCTTGATCTTGGCCTTGGCCTCGGAGACTTCCTCGACGACGCCGATGAAGTGGCGGAAGGGGCCGTCGACGATGCGGATGTTCTCGCCCTTCTCGAACTGGACGGCCGGCCGGGGCTTGCCCGCGGCGGCGGTGTTGGTGAGGTCGAGGATGGCCTTCATCTCTTCCTCGGGGAGCGGGGTGGGGTTCGCGTCGCCCAGGAAGCCGGTGACGCCGGGGACTCCCTTGATCATCCAGTAGGTGACCTCGTCGATGACCATGTCCACGAGCACGTAGCCGGGGAAGAACTTGCGCTTGGTGATCTTCTTCTTGTTCTTCTTGACCTCGACGACGTCCTCGGTCGGGATCAGGACGCTGAACACCTTGTCCTGGAGCTTCTCGTTGTCGATCTTCTGGAGGAGCAGCTTGTGGACGCGGTCCTCGTAGCCGGACTGAGTGTGAACGACGAACCAGCCGCGGCGGCCCGTGGTAGTGGTGGTCTCGGTCATGTTATCGTCCCAGGACGGCCCTGATGAGCACGGACAGCACGTAGTCGACGCCGGCGACGTACAGGGACATCAGGGCCACGAGGACGATGATCGCCTTCGAGGAGTCGATGGCCTGCTGACGGGTCAGCCAGGTGGACTGCTTGAGCTCGGAAACGGCTTCCTTCAGGAACTGCGTCGCTTGATTCATTTTGTCCCTTTCTAACGGCTTCGGAAGGGACACTTCCTCGCCTTATGGCTCGGTCGTCTCTCTTCCATACTTCTCAAAACGCGCGATCTGGCGGGGGCGCCAGGACTCGAACCTGGAGGGGCGGTTTTGGAGACCGCTCGTTTAGCCAATTAACGGACACCCCCGCAGATCGCTTCGTTGTAGGTGCTACTTCACTTCCTTGTGCGCGACCTGCTTGCCGCAGGCGCGGCAGAACTTCTTCATCTCCAGCTTGAACTCCTTCTTCTTGCCGCGCTGGAAGTGGTAGTTCTTGTTCTTGCAAACGGTGCAGCCCAGGATGACTATGACTCGATCGCCCATGATAGTCGCCCCTTACGCGATGATGTCGGCGACGACGCCGGCGCCGACCGTGTGGCCGCCTTCGCGGACGGCGAAGCGCAGGCCCTTCTCCATCGCGATCGGCGCGATCAGCTCGCACTCGATGTCGATGTTGTCTCCCGGCATGACCATCTCGACGCCCGCGGGCAGGGTGCAGGCCCCGGTGACGTCGGTCGTGCGGAAGTAGAACTGCGGGCGGTAGCCCTTGAAGAACGGCGTGTGACGGCCGCCTTCCTCCTTCGTCAGGACGTACAGCTTCGCCTTGAACTTGGTGTGCGGCTTGATCGAGCCCGGGGCGCAGATGACCTGGCCGCGCTCGATCTGGGACTTCTCGATGCCGCGCAGCAGGATGCCC
>JACPOW010000032.1 GCA_016191335.1 Elusimicrobiota bacterium
CTCACACCTGAAGGCGCTGGGCGTAGTGCGCCTGGCCGCCTCATGAAGGCCGCTATCCGAACCGCCGGATGCGTCACGCGCACGTCCGGTGGTGTGGGAGGGGGCGGGTAGGACGATCCTACCTGCCTCCTACCCGATTTATAGGGCGGCCGTTTTGCTTCCAGGTAAACCATGAACTTCATCGATAAAGTCAAAGTCTACGTCGCCGCGGGCGACGGCGGCGACGGCTGCCTCTCGTTCAAGCACGAGAAGTACATGGAGTGGGGCGGCCCCAACGGCGGCGACGGCGGCCGCGGCGGGGACGTCTGGTTCGTGGCGGCCTCCCGCCTGACCACCTTGATGGACCTGCACTTCCGCCCGCACGTGACGGCGGGCCGCGGCGGCCACGGCAAGGGCTCCCACAAGCACGGCCACAAGGGCGACGACGTCGAGATCCCCGTCCCCGTCGGCACTCTGATCTACCGCGACGGCATGCTCGTCGCCGACCTGCACAAGGACGGCCAGCGCTGGCGGGCCGGCGAGGGCGGCCGCGGCGGCCGCGGCAACTGGTCCTTCAAGACCCGCCTCAACAACGCGCCTCGCCTGGCCGAGAAGGGCGGCCCCGGCGAGAAGATCACGCTCGACATGGAGCTCAAGCTCCTCGCCGACGTCGGCCTCGTCGGCTACCCGAACGCCGGGAAGTCGAGCTTCGTCTCGCGCGTCTCGAACGCCCGGCCGAAGATCGCCAACTACCCGTTCACCACCTTGTCCCCGAACCTCGGCGTCGCCTACCACAAGCACGTCAGTTTTGTTCTAGCCGATCTGCCGGGTCTAATAGAGGGCGCGGCCGACGGCAAGGGCCTCGGCGTCAAGTTCCTCAAGCACACCGAGCGCTGCCGCCTGCTGATCCACCTCATCGACCCCGCCGGCTACATGGGCGAGGACCCCGAGGCCGGCATCCAGACCATCGAGAAGGAGCTCAAGAAGTTCAGCCCCAAGCTCGCGACCAAGCAGAAGCTCCTCGTGCTCAACAAGACGGACCTCCCGGAGAGCGCCGAGGTCCTCAAGAAGCTCAAGAAGAAGCACAAGGGGATTATGGCCATCTCGGTGGCCACCGGCGACGGCGTGGACGCCCTCCTCGACAAGGTCATCGCCGAACTCGCCAAGCACGACGGGCCCATCCACTTCGCGGAGAAGACGGTCGACGACTCCATCCACAAGGTCGAGCAGGGCTTCACCGTCGAGAACCAGGGCGGCGGCAGCTTCATCCTGCGCGGCAAGTTCGTCGAGCGCGCCTCGGCGATGCTCGACGTGAGCCTGCCGGAGGCGATCAACCGCTACCAGCACACGCTCAAGCGCATCGGCGTGGACCGCGCCCTCAAGAAGGCCGGCGTGCAGAACGGCGACCGCGTCCGCTGCGGCGAGTTCGAGTTCGAGTGGTCCAACGCCCCGCTCAAGCGCATCACCGCCAAGCGCGGCGACGGCCGCACGCGCATCGGCATCGGCAAGAAGTGATGGCGGACACGCTCAGGGCGTACGAGGCGAAGCTATCGGACCCGGACGACGTCTCCGGGGCCTACCGCTTCTGCCAGGACCTGGCGGATTCGCATTACGAGAACTTCCCGGTCGCGTCCCTGCTCCTGCCCAAGCGCCTGCGCAAGCACGTCGCCGCGCTGTACGCCTTCGCGCGCATCGCCGACGACATGTCCGACGAGCCGGAGTACGAGGGCCGGCGCCGGGAGTGCCTGCTCGACTGGCGCTCGATGCTGGCCGACACCGGCAAGCGCCCGCCCACCCATCCGGTCTTCCTGGCCCTCGGCGCGACCATCAAGGAGCTCGAGCTCCCCAAGGAGCCCTTCGACGACCTCCTCTCCGCCTTCCTTCAGGACACCGAGAAGAGCCGCTACGCGACCTACGACGAGGTGGTCGATTACTGCCGCCGCTCGGCCAACCCCGTGGGACGGATCGTCCTGATGATCCACGGCTACAAGGACCCCGAGCTGTTCCGCTATTCCGACGCGATCTGCACCGGCCTGCAGCTCGCCAATTTCTGGCAGGACGTGTCCGTCGACCTCAAGAAGGACCGCGTCTACATCCCCGACGAGGACTTCAAGGCCCACGGGTACTCCGAGGCCGACCTGCGCATGGGCGTGTACAACGAGCGCTTCAAGAACCTGATGAAGTTCCAGGTCTCCCGGACCCGCGCGCTGTTCGAGCAGGGCAAGCCCCTGCCGGGCTTGCTGCACTGGCCGCTCTCCCTCGAGATCCGCCTGACCTGGTACGGCGGCATGCAGATCCTCAAGCTCATCCATAAGCTCGACTTCGACACCATCCGGACGCGTCCGACCCTGAAGAAACGGGAATGGATCCCTCTGGTCGCGCGCGCTCTCATCGGCACATGACCTCCGCGCCGGCCCCCGCCGAGAAGAAGTCGAACTTCTTCCTGGGCTTCCTCCTCCTCCCGAAGCCCAAGCGCGAGGCGTTGTCCGCCGTCTACGCCTACTGCCGCCTCATCGACGACATCGTCGACGAGGGCCTTCCGAAGGACGAGGCGCGGCGCCAGCTCGACTTCTGGCGCGAGGAGATCGAGCGCCTCTTCCAGGGCGCGCCGACCCACGCCGTGTCCAAGGCCCTGCTCAAGCCGGTCGCCGACTACAAGATCCCCAAGGAGCCGTTCCTCGAGATGATCCGCGGCTGCGCGATGGACCTCGACGGGGCCCGCTACGAGACCATCGCCGACCTCGAGAGCTACATGCGCGGCGTGGCCTCCTCGGTCGGGGTCATGTGCATCCACATCTTCGGCTGGACCTACACGCCGAAGGAGCGCATGTACGAGTTCGCGACGACCTTCGGCTACGCCTTCCAGCTGACCAACATCATCCGCGACGTCGGCGCGGACCTCGAGATCGGCCGCGTCTACCTGCCGCTCTCCGAGATCAAGGAAGCGGGCTACTCCGTCGACCGCCTCGTCCTCCGCGACCACGGTCCGGCGTTCGATCGCCTGATGGAAGGGCAGTACAAGCGCGCGAAGGCGTACTACGCCCGCGCGCGGAACCTCGTCGATTTCCGCGACCGCCTGGGCCTGCTCCCGGCCGAGGTCATGGCTCACGTCTACGAGGGCCTGCTCGACGAGATCAAGGCGCATGAGTTCCGCGTCCTGTTCCAGAAGACGAGCCTTCCGGGCTGGCGAAAGGCGGCGCTCGCCTTCCGCGCCTGGCTGTTCTGCCATGGGATCTGACAAGCACGACGCCATCGTCCTCGGCGGAGGCTTCGCCGGCCTGTCCTGCGCGGTCGCCCTCGCCGGGAAGGGGAAGAAGGTCCTGGTCCTCGACAAGAAGCCCCATCTCGGCGGACGCGCCTACTCGTTCTCGGAGAACGGCCTCGACATCGACAACGGCCAGCATCTGTTCATGGGTTGCTACTTCGCGACGCTTGAATTCCTGAAGACCATCGGGACCGATTCCAAGCTCGACATCTACGAGGACGTCGTCGTGGATTACGCCGAGGCCGGGGGCGGACGCGACCGCCTGTCCTGCCCGTCCTGGCTCCCCGCTCCCCTGCACCTGGCCGCGGGCCTTCTCGGCCTGAAGGGCGTCTCGCTCGGCGAGAAAACGGCCCTGCTCGCGTTCGACCGCGCGCTCAAGTCCATGAGGACCGGCCCGGTCCCGGACGCCGTCGAGAGGATGACGGTCCGCGCGTGGCTGACCTCCCTCGGCCTTTCCTCAAACTTCCAGACCCGCTTCTTCGACCCCGCCGCGATCGGCATCCTCAACGACGCGCCCGAGGTCGCCTCCGCCGCGGGCTTCGTCCAGGCCTTGCGCACGATGTTCTTCACCGGCCGCGAGTCCTCGCGCTTCGCCCTGGCGAAGACCGGCCTTTCCGAGCTGTACACCGACGCCGCCCGCGACTATGTCGAGGCCCGGGGCGGCCGCGTGATCTCGAACGCGAAGGCCGCGAGCCTCATCGAAGAGGGCGGCCGCGTGCGGGGCATCAAGACCGACATGGACTCGCGTTTCGAAGCCGGCCATGTCGTCTCCACCTTGCCGCCGTGGGACCTGAAAAAGCTGGGCCTGCCCGCCGCTTTGCGTGGCCCCTGGGAGACCTTGGCCCCCGCGCCCATCGTCGGGGCGACGCTCAAGCTCGACCGCCCGGTGATGACCGAGCGGTTCCTGGGCATGCTCAAGACCGAGACCCATTGGGTTTTCAATAAAACGCTGATCCACGGGACGAAAGAAGAGGGGCAGACCATCGCGGTCGTGATCTCCGGCGCGCACAAGCAGATCGGGTATTCGCCGGAGAAGATCATGGCCGCCGCGACGCGCGACCTGGCCGCGTGCCTGCCCGAGTTCTCGAAGGCGAAGATACTGGCGAGCAAGGTCGTCAAGGAGCCCTTCGCGACGCTTTCCCCGACCCCCGGTTCCGAGGCCAAGCGTCCCGAGCCCGGGACCGGCATGCCCGGCTTCTCCTTCGCCGGCGACTGGACGCGCACGGGCTTTCCCGCGACCATCGAGTCCGCCTGCCTGTCCGGTCAGATCGCGGCCGAGCGGCTCTAACTGTTTCCGGAAACAGTATAATCGATCAACCCCGACGAAGGAGCTTTAGATGATCAAGTCCGATAAGTGGATCCGCGAGATGTCCCAGACCAAGAAGATGATCGACCCGTTCGTCGAGCGTCAGGACGGGACGGGCAAGATCTCCTTCGGGCTCTCGTCCTACGGCTACGACATGCGCGTGGCCGACGAGTACAAGGTGTTCACGAACGTGCACGGCACCATCGTCGACCCGAAGCAGTTCGACTCGAAGGCCTTCGTCGACATCAAGGCGCCGACCTGCGTCGTCCCTCCGAACTCCTTCGCGCTGGCCCGCTCGCTCGAGCGCTTCACCATCCCGCGCGACGTGCTGGCGGTGTGCCTGGGCAAGAGCACCTACGCCCGCTGCGGCATCATCATAACCGTAACTCCCCTTGAGCCCGGCTGGGAGGGGTATCTCACCATCGAGATCTCCAACACCACGCCCCTGCCCGCGAAGATCTACTCCAACGAGGGCATCGCCCAGCTCCTCTTCTTCGGAGGAGACCAGATCTGCGAGACCTCCTACTCCGACCGCAAGGGCAAGTACATGGACCAGGTCGGCGTGGTCCTGCCCCGCATCCTCGCCGCCAAGTGATGATAGCGAACCTGCTGCTCCTGGCCGTCGCGACGCAAGCAGGTTCCCTGGGCGGGCACGAACCCGCGGCGCCCGAGCCGGCCCTCGTCGTCGAGGACCGCGCCGCGGTGCTCGAGGAGATGTGGGTGCGGCGCCTCCTCGCGCCGGACCAGACCGCCTGGGCCCCCGCCGACGCGCAGATGCTCGGCCGGATCCGGATGGCCGAGGCCGACGCCCTCGCTTACCTGAAGAAGAAGTTCGGCGGCACCCGCCCCTGGACCGCCGTGCGCCGCGGCAAGGAGACGGCCCCGCGCCTGCTCACGAAGGAAGGCTACGACAAGTACCTCTTCCATCTCACCCAGGACGCCATCGAGTACTTCGAGAAGAAGGGCGCCGGGGCCAAGTGGGCCCTGAAGCTGACCGACTGGGAAGGCCGGCGCCTCTTCGACGGGGACGGCCGTCTGACGCCCGCGGGCTCCACGGTCTACACCCGCGCCAAGCTCAAGCTCGAGGTGTATTGGAAGTCTCCGAACGGCGAGACTTTCGGCACCAGGCGCCCCCCGAAGACCCCGTAATAAGCCTTGTTCCCCGACGGGGGAATTTGTTAAGATTAACCACTATGCCTCAGAACAGCTATATGCACCCTCCCCGCCAGGCGGCGAACACCCGCAAATGGCATCACATCGACGCGAAGGGCCTCGTGCTCGGACGCATCGCGACGAAGGCCGCCGATCTACTTCGTGGAAAAGGCAAGGCTACCTACACCGATTACGTGGACTGCGGAGATTTCGTCGTCGTGACGAACTGCAAGCAGATCAAGCTGACCGGCAACAAGATCGACCAGAAGACCTACTTCTCGCACTCCGGCTTCGCCGGCGGCGCCCGGGTCATGCCGATGAAGCGCCAGATGGAGCGCGATCCGCGCCGCATCATGATGCTCGCCGTTCGCCGCATGCTTCCCAAGAACCGCCTCGCCCGCAAGCAGCTGGTTCGCCTGAAGATCTACGTCGGAGACAAGCACCCGCACTCGGCCGTCAACGCGCCGAAGGCCAAGTAAGGACACCATGAGCAAAACCGAAGCGATCTGGGCCACCGGCCGCCGCAAGACCTCCGTCGCGCAGTGCCGCCTGCTGCCGAAGGGCGAGGGGAAAGTCACCGTCAACAAGAAGCCCGTCGAGGCGTACTTCCACGGTCTTCCCCACCAGGTTCGGGACGTCACCGAGCCCATCTCGATCATCGAAGCCGCCAAGAACCATGACTTCATCGTCAAGGTCGTCGGCGGCGGCATCTCCGGCCAGGCCGGAGCGGCCCGCCACGCCATCTCCCGCGCCCTCGTCAAGCTCGACGAGAAGCACAAGAAGGCCCTTCGCGCCGCCGGCTTCCTGACCCGCGACCCCCGCATGGTCGAGCGCAAGAAGCCCGGTCAGCCGAAAGCCCGCAAGCGCTTCCAGTTCTCGAAGCGTTGATCGGACCGTCTCCCATGGAGACGATCAAGATCAGAGGTCTGGCCCGTCTCGCTACCGCGATCTTCGCGGGGTGGGGCGGGCTGGCCGCTTTAAAGGGGGCCTACGACCTCCTGGGCGGCGAGCCGGAGGCCAACCTGTACGCCCCGAAGGCCTGGGCCTTCGTCAGCCGGGCCCAGTGGGCCCGGTTTTCCCTGTTCGAGCTCGTTTACGGGCTCGCCTGCCTGGCCCTGGCCTGGTATTGCCTGCGTTGGTCCCGGCGCCTCCCTGAGACGGTCCGGCGCCCCCGGCGCGAGCCGGAAACCAGCCTTTTCGGATGATACGGGTCGGCTGCGCCGGCTACCCCATCGGGCGGGACCGCTACTGGCGCTCTCTGTCCTTCGTGGAGACCGACACCGGCAAGGGCCTTCCCCGGCTGGAGACCTTGGGCCAATGGCGCGCGGACATCCCCGTGGGCGGC
Organism: Elusimicrobiota bacterium; assembly: GCA_016191335.1. Lineage (GTDB taxonomy): Bacteria > Elusimicrobiota > Elusimicrobia > UBA1565 > UBA9628 > GWA2-66-18. The sequence continues at coordinate 7,048 of JACPOW010000032.1, forward strand.
GAAGCCGCCCTGCAGGCCCTGCGCTCCATCACGCACGGCCCGGACGATCGCGGATTTCCGGCCTCCGGCCGGAAGCTGCCTAAAAACCGCCAAGCCCTGTGCGGCGCCTTCCGGGAGAGCCTGGAGGTCCATGAGGCCTGGATGGCCACAAAGGCCGCGGCGGAGGCCCTGGGGGCCAAGATCGTGGTGTTCGAGACCCCGGCCTCCTTCCAGCCCGGCTCCGACCGCCTGCGCGACATGTACAAGTTCTTCAAGAATGCCGCGCGCGGCAAGCTGTGCTTCGTCTGGCACCCCCGGGGGAGCGAATGGGGGAATCTCGAGGATAAGGTGTGCGCGGAGCTGGGCCTGATCCGGGCCTTCGACCCGCTGCGCCAGCGCCCGCCCGCCAAGGGGGCCTTCCTGTACATGCGGCCGCTCATGGCCCGGATGGGGGTCCTGGGTGTGGACAATATGGCCACAATCTCCGCGGCTGCGGCCGATATCCCCGCCTATATCGCCCTCTCCCACCGGGCGTCCTTCCGCGACGCCGAGAGGCTCAAGGACCTCCTGGGCCCGAAGAGGACGCGGTGACCTTCTGGTCGAAGGTGCGCGTGTCCTGGCAGGCCTTCAAGACCCGCCGGAAGATGAACCGGCAGTTCGGCAAGCGCGAGGACCCGTTCTCCTACGAGACCACCCCCTACGAGTCCGCCCGCCTTGCCGCGATGGACGCCGCGCTCGGCCCCGGACCCCTCGGGCCGGTGCTCGAGGTCGGCTGCGCCGAGGGACATTTCACCGCCAGGCTGACCGGGCGGTCGTCCCGGGTCCTGGCCGTGGACATCTCGGCCGTGGCCCTGGAACGCGCCCGCCGGAGGGCGCCGAAGGCGGACTTCGCCGAGGCCGACCTGATGACCTGGAACCCGGGGCCGGAGGCGCCGTTCGACGCCGTCGTGCTCGGCGACGTCCTGTATTACCTCGACCGCCCCGGCGTCGGAGCCGAGTTCGAGGCCCTGTTCCCGCGGATCGCCTCCTGGCTCAAGCCCGGCGGGCGCCTGCTGCTCGCGCACGGGTTCTCCAGCGACAAGGAACGCGCGCACCGGCGCTCGTTCCGCGAGCGCTTCGAGCGCGCCGGCCTGCGGCTGGTCTCGGAGACCGTCCCCGACGCCGACCGCGGCGGCGTCCGCTGCCTGCTGTCGGCCCTCGAGAAAATTTAATACACTCACGCTCCCATGGGGAGAAGCGCGGCGGAGAGCCTGAAAGGCCAGACGGAGACGCTCGTGGCGGCGGCGACCGCCGCCGCGGCCTGGTTCCGTCGCCCCGCGCCTTCCGCCCTGTCGGCCGCGCGCACCGCGCGCCTGCGCGCGCTGGGCTGGCGTGAAGCCGCCGTCACCGCGAACAAGGCCTTCCGCGGCCTCGCCAAGACCGACGCGGCCGACGCGTCCTTCGCGCTGCGCGAGGCCGTCGAGCACTCGGCCCAGGCCGTGTCGGAGGCCGTGCGCTACGGCGTCGAGCCCGACGACGGGCTGGTCAAGACCGCCGACGCCGTGCGCGAGGCGGCCAAGGCGCTCGCCGCCGCCGCCGCGGGCCGCGGCAAGGCCCGGGCCGAGGCGCTGATCCTCGCCAAGAAGTGGGCGGGCGAGGCGGAGCGCCTGCGCCGGCTCACCCGTTCCGAGGCGCACGAGCTCCCGTCCCTGATGAACGCGCTCAAGCGCGAGACCGTCTCCAACCGGCTGTCGAACGCCGCCGAGGCGATGCAGCAGGCCTGCGACGCGCTGGCCGGAGGGCTCGTCGGATGATCCTGCCCCGCCTGCTCCTCTGCGTCGTCCTGTTCGGCGGCGCGCGCGCCGGGGCCGCGGAGACGATCAAGGTCCGCGTCTATCACACCAACGACGTGCACGGCTGGATCATGCCGCGCCCGGACAAGTTCCAGAAGGAGCGGCTCATCGGCGGCGGCGCCGCGCTCGCCGCCTTGATCGCGAAGGACGACGGTCCGAAGCTGATCCTCGACGCCGGCGACTGGTGGCAGGGCACGCCCGAGGGCAACCTGACCGAGGGCGAGGCCGTCGCCGACGTGTTCAACGCGGTCGGCTACGACGCCGTCGTCATCGGCAACCACGAGTACGACGACGGCGGCGACGCCCTCCGGTCCTTGATCGGCAAGATGAAGATGCCCGTGCTCTCCGCGAACACCTACGGCGCGGACAACAAGCTCGTCCCCTGGGTCCAACCCTGGATCGTGAAGGAGGTCGCCGGCGTCAAATTCGGCATCTTCGGCCTGACCACCTCCAACATGCTGCGCCTGGCCTTCCCGAAGAACATCCTCGGCCTCGACTTCCGCCGCGAGGTGGACGTCGCGCGAGACGCGGTCAAGGCGCTCAGGAAGCGGGGCGCGACCGTGATCATCGCCGTCACGCACATCGGCTTGGAGGGGGAGAACCAGAAGTTCGAGGGCGACCAGACCCTCGCCCGCGAGGTCCCCGGCATCGACCTCATCGTCGGCGGCCACTCCCACACCTTCCTCACCCGTCCGATCCGCGGCGAGAACGGGACCTTGATCGTCCAGGCGGGGCACTATCTGATCAAGGCCGGACGCGCCGAGCTCGAGATCGACCCGAGGACGAAGACCGTCGTCGCCTCGTCCGACGAGCTCCTCGACCTGTGGCCCGACCGCCTCGGAGAGGACGCCGCCGTGAAGGCGATCGTCGCCCGTCATCAGGAGGCGGTGGGGAAGATCTTTGAGACCGTCATCGCGACCGCGCCCGCTCTGATGGGCCGCGACGCCGACCGGGAGAGCGCGCTGGGCGACTGGATGGCGGACTGCTACCGCGAGAGCCTCGGCGTCGACACGGCGCTGCAGAACGGCGGCGGCATCCGCGCCGAGCTCCCCGCCGGCCCCGTCACCTTGCGCTCGATCTTCAACGTGATGCCGTTCGACAACGCCCTGGTCAAGCTGACCCTGAAGGGCCGCGACCTGCGCGCGGTGTTCGACCACGGCGTCGGCATGGGGAAGATCGCGCAGGTCTCCGGCGCGACCATCGAGTATCACCGGCCGAAGCCCGCCGGCGAGCGCGTGGCCTCGGTCTCCGTCGGAGGGGCCCCGCTCGACGACGCGGGGCTGTACACGATCGCCACCTTGGATTTCCTGACGAGCGGAGGCGACGGCTACTCCGTCTTCGACCGCTGGGTCTCGTCGGAGGCGACGGGCGTGCTCGCCCGGGACGCGCTGGGCGCCTGCGCCCGCAAGCAGGGAGTCGTCACCGCGCCCGCCATCGGGCGCCTCAAGCTGAGGGAGAACTGACATGGTCTTCAAGGACGCGCGGGCGAAGGTCGAGAAAGGCTGGACCACCACCAAGAAGCTCCTCGCCATGATGAGCGTGTGGGGGCTGTTCTTCAGCCTCATCACCATCGGGCACCTGTCCGTGGCCTTCGACTACGACGACACCCTCGTCGACGCCTCCAAGGCCTACGAGAAGGCCTCCGGCGCCGCCGTCACGCGCGAGGGCCCGGCCTTCTGGGCCGCGCTCAACAACGCCTACGACCTCGAGTCCGTCAAGATCGTCCCCTTCGCGTTGGCCTGCGCGCTGCGCGGCCTCGGCTTCCGGATCATGATCATGGCCGAGCGCCAGGGCACCGACGGCGACGCGCTGAAGAAGGAGTGGCGCAAGCTCTCGCCCCGCTCGTTCATCTTCACCCCCGACCCGGCCGCCAAGCACCTGCACATGCAGGAGGGGCACTTCGTCGCCTTCTTCGGCGACAGCGACCAGGACATGCTCGAGGCCAAGAAGGTCAACGTCCTCGGCGTCCGCATCAAACGCGGCAAGCGCTCGGTCAAGCACGACGCCTACTCCCCCGGCAAGATGGGCGAGACCGTCATCCCGCTGTCCCAGTTCTAACGCCCCCTCCGATCGGTGTCAGGCCTTTCGTTCTTTGCATAACTATTTGGACTTATGCAAAGAACGAAAGGCCTGACACCATTTAGGGCGCCTTTAGGCATTGACAGCCACCGGTTCATGGGGTAGAATTCCAGTCGAAGCCCGGAGACCGGGAAGTGTGGCCAAATTGGCCACAAATGGAGAGAAAATGGCATCCCCTTTGCGCCGTCCGCTGCTCGCCGGTAACTGGAAAATGAACCTGACCTTGGCGCAGTCCGTCGAGCTCGCCAAGCTCGTCGCCGGTGGGGCCAATTCGGCCTCGGGCGAGGTCGCCGTGTTCGTCCCGGCCACCGCCATCACCGTCGTGGGGGAGGTCCTCAAGGGGACGCCCGTCCGCCTCGGCGCGCAGAACGGATACTTCGAGGCGTCGGGCGCGTACACCGGCGAGATCTCGATGGGCCAGCTTAAAGACGCCGGGTGTTCCATGATACTCATCGGCCACAGCGAGCGCCGCAAGCTGTTCGGCGACACGGACGAGTGGATCAACAAGAAGCTCGGCGCCGCGCTCAAGGCGGGGCTGACCCCGGTCGTCTGCGTCGGCGAGACCCTCGAGGAGCGCGAGTCGCAGAAGACCTGGCGGGTGCTCGAGACGCAGATCGCGGGCGGCCTGAAGGGCTTCGCCCCCGCCGACCTGTCCAAGGTCGTCATCGCCTACGAGCCCGTGTGGGCCATCGGCACGGGCAAGACCGCCTCGCCCGCGCAGGCGCAGGAGGCGCATCTGTTCATCCGCGCCCAGCTGGCCAAGCTCCACGGCGACGGCTTCGCCGCGGGCACGCGCATCCTGTACGGCGGCTCGGTGACCGCGGAGAACGTGGACTCGCTGATGGCGCAGGCCGACGTGGACGGCGCGCTCGTCGGCGGCGCCAGCCTCAAGAAGGATTTCCTGCGCATCATGGGATTCCAAAAAGCGTGATCAGCCCGGCCGAGATCGCCGGCTTGTCGGCGGAGATCGAGAAGCGCATGAAGCGCGCCAAGCTCGACATCCCCGCCGGCGTCTCGGTCAAGCATTGCCACCTCACCAAGGAGCATTTCAAGATCTTGTTCGGCGCGTCCGCCGAGCCCAAGCGCGTCAAGGACATCAAGCAGCCCGGCTTCTACGCCGCCGAGGAGATGATCGACGTGCAGGGCCCGAAGGGCGTCCTCAAGAAGATACGGCTCGTGGCGCCCTACCGCGACCACACCCAGATCGAGATCGCGGTCAGCGACGCGATGGCCATCGGCCTCAAGCCGCCGGTGCGCGAGTCGGGGGCCGTGAAAGGCTCCGCGGGCGCGATCCTGATCGGCCCCGCGGGGAAGGTCGAGATAAAAGAAGGAGTCATCATCGCCCAGCGTCATCTCCATTTCTCGCCGAGCGAGGCCAAGAGCCTCGGCATCGCCTCGGGCGAGGTGGTGCGGGTCCGCGCCGGAGCCGGACAAGGGCGCTCCACCGTTTTCGAAGACGTCGTCGTGCGCGTGTCGGACAAGTACAGCCTGGAATTCCATGTCGATACGGACGAAGCGAACGCCGCCGGGATCAAAACCGGGGACATCGTACACATCGCGTAAGGAGAAAACTGAATGAACGCACTCGGAATGATCGAGACCCGCGGCCTGATCGCCTGCGTCGAGGCCGCTGACGCCGCCGTGAAAGCCGCCGACGTCCGCATCGTCGGCTACGAGAAGGTCGGCACCGGCCTCGTGACCGTGCTGTTCCGCGGCGAAGTGGCCGCGTGCAAGGCCGCCTGCGACTCCGGCGCCGCCGCCGCGCAGAAGGTCGGCGAGCTGATCGCCGTGCACGTCATCCCGCAGCCGCACCCCGACCTCGAGGGCAAGATGCCGATCTCCTCCCCCGAGACCCTGGCGCGGAAGAAGTAGCCATGATCTTCGCCCGCGTCACGGGCACCGTCGTCTGCACGTTGAAGGACGAGAAGCTGGTGGGTTCCAAGCTGCTGCTGGTGCAGCCCGTGGATCTCGCCGGCTCTTCCAAGGGCAGCCCCCTCGTCGCCGTCGACTCCGTCGGCGCCGGCGAGGGGGAGCTCGTCCTGATCGTGCAGGGGTCGAGTGCGAGACAAACATCGAAAACCGACGGAAGGCCTGTCGACGCGGTGATCTTCGCGATCGTCGACACGGTCGAAGCGAACGGGAAAACGGCGTTTAAGAAGTCTGAGGATGCGAATGCAAAGTGAAGAAATAGCACGCATAGTATCAGAGGTCTTAAAACGGTTGGAAAAGGAAGAGGGGGCCGTCGCGTCGACGTTGGCCCCCGCAAGGTTCCCCAATCCGTTGCCGTTGAAATCATGTTCGTCCGTTGTTTATCCATCCGTCGACGCCGCCGTTCAAGCCGCGGTCGCCGCCCAAGGCGAATTTCAAGACCTTGGGCTCGAACTGAGACGCGAAGTCATCCGCGCCATGCGCAAGGCCGCCATCGCCAACGCCGAGCGCCTGGCGAAGATGGCCGTCGAGGAGACCGGCATGGGCCGGGTCCTCGACAAGATCCAGAAGAACCTGGTCTGCGCCACCCGCACCCCGGGCGTCGAAGACCTCGTCAGCCGCGCCTACACCGGCGACAAGGGCCTGACCTTGGTCGAGTACGCGCCGTACGGCGTCGTCGCCGCCATCACCCCGTCCACCAACCCCGCCGCCACCATCATCAACAACGCCATCTCGATCATAGCGGCCGGCAACGGCGTCGTCTTCGCCCCTCACCCCGCGTCTTTCAAGACCTGCGTGGAGACCATGCGCCTGCTCTGCGAGGCCGCCGTCTCCGCCGGCGCCCCCGCCGGACTCATCACGACGTACGATAAGCCGTCCCAAGAGAACACGAAGAATTTGCTCGCGCATCCCGACACCCGCGTGAACATGGTCACCGGCGGACCGGCGATCGTGAAGGTAGCCATGACGGTGGGTAAGACGTGCAAGACCATCGCCGCCGGTCCGGGGAACCCGCCCGTCGTCGTGGACGAGACCGCGGTCTTCCCGAAATGCGCTCAAGACGTTATCTTCGGTGCCAGTTTCGACAACAACGTCCTTTGCACGGCGGAAAAAGAAGTCATCGTCACCGCCGCGGCCCGCGACAGATTCCTCGCGGGCATGCGCGGCGATCCTCGAGCCTTCGAGCTCAATGCCTCTCAAACCGAGGCGTTGGTGAAGCTCGTCATCAAGGTGGGAGGTCGTGGATGCAAGGATCCGGTCCTCAATCGTGATTTTGTCGGTAAAGACGCGTCGGTCTTGGCCAAGGGAATAGGATTGGAGATACCAAAGGAGGCGCGGCTGCTCTGGGCCGAGGTCCCCAACGACCATACGCTCGTCTGGACCGAGCAGCTCATGCCGTTCTTGCCCGTGACCGTGGCCCCCGACGTCGACAGCGCCATCGCCCTCGCCGTCCAGACCGAGGGAGGACATAGACATACCGCCGCGATGCACTCCACCAACGTCGCCAACCTCACCAAGATGGGGCGCGCGATGCAGTGCTCCATCTACGTCAAGAACGCGCCCACCTTGTACGGGCTCGGCCTCGGCGAAGGGTACGCCACGATGTCGATCGGCACGCCGACCGGCGACGGGCTGACCAAGGCCTCTCATTTCGCGCGCCCGCTGCACTGCGCGCTCGTCGGATACTTCCGGATCGCGTAAGGAGAATTATGCTCGCCAACCTCGCCGTCGGATTCCTCGAATCATCCTCGATCGCCAAGGGCATCGAGGCGACGGACGCCATGGTCAAGATGGCGTCGATCAAGCTCGCGAAGACGACCATCGTCGCGCGCGGGAAGTACATCATCTTCGTGACCGGCGCCCTGGGCGAGGTCGAGAGCGCGATGCGCGCGGGCCGCGAGGTCCTGGGAAAGACGCTGGTGGATGAAGTGCTGATCCGCAACGTCCACAACCAGGTCGTCACCGCCCTCGACAAGCGCGTGCCCGTCGAGGTCCTCGGCGCGGTCGGCATCATCGAGACCAAGGAGGCCATCGCCGCCGTGCTCGCCGCCGACGCGGGCGCCAAGGCCGCCAACGTCCACCTCATCGAGGTGAAGACCGTGGTCGGCGGCGGCAAGGGCTACGTGACCCTGTGCGGCGAAGTGGGCGACGTACGCACCGCCATCGCGGCCGGCATCAACGCCATCCGCAAGGACCTGATCGTCAGCCATGTGATCATCCCGCAGGCCGATCCCCAGCTCCTCGCGACGGTGGGGAAATAAGGTGAGCGCCGCCGCCGTCCTCGCCCTGTCCCTCGCGCTCGCGGCTCCGGCCGCGGCGAAGGACATCCGCGTGGCGGCGGACGGCTCGGGCGACTACAAGAAGCTGTCGAAGGCGCTCGACAAGGCCGTCCCCGGCGACGTGATCGTCATCAAGAAGGCGTCGGGCATGGTCGGCGCCATCCTCAAGACGGGAGCCACGGATTTCGTGCTCGACGGCACCGTGCCGGGCAGCCCCGCCGAGGCCGCCGGGCTCAAGAAGGGGGAACGCATCGTCGCCGTCGACGGGGTCGCGGCGGCCGGCCGGTCGCTGCCCGAGGTGATCGGGCGCATCCGGGGCCCGGTCGGCACGACCGTCGAGCTGACGGTCGCCGGCGAGGCCGGCGAACGCGTGGTCCCGATCGCGCGCGGGGAGGTGCGGTTCGCGATCAAGGACGACCGCACCAAGATGGCCATCGCCCGGGACGAAGAGGATTTCGGCACCGCCGCGGAATACGCGGAGAAGCTCGCCGAGGGCGGCGCCGTGGAGGCGCAGTCCCTCCTCGCGTTCTGTTATCGCAACGGCAAGGGCGTGCGCAAGGATCCCAAGAAGGCGTTCTTCTGGGCCGCCAGGGCCGCGGAGAGCGGCGACGCCGCGGCCCAGCGCCTGGTCGCGTTCTTTTATCAGCAGGGCGAAGGGGTCGCGAAGGATCCGGTCCAGGCGCTGTACTGGAACAGGAAGGCCGTCGAGAAGAACGACGCTTTCGCCATGCTGAACCTGGCCGTCGCCTACGAGAACGGCTGGGCCGTCCAGGCCGACCCGGCCGCCGCGCTGGAGCTCTACCGCCGCGCGCTCAAGTCCGGCCTGCCCTCGGAGAACGAGGCCGACACGCAAGGCCGGGTGGCGCGCCTGGAGGCGAGCCTCAAGGCCGCCGATCCGGCCGCGATCAACGCGAGGATCGCGGCCGACATCGCCGCCGCCCGCGATCGCGTCGACGCCGTGAGAGCCGCCGTCGGCCCGCGCGCTCCCTCCACGCCCGCCCCGTCCGCTCCGGTCGCTCCCGCCCCGCGGCGCTCCGACATCGACGACCTCCCCGCGCAGGGGGCCGCCCGCCCGCACGCCGTCGCCGTCGTCATCGGCGTCGAGAGCTACCGCGAGGCCCTGCCCAAGGCCGATTTCGCCGCCGCCGACGCGCGCCTGGCCGCCGAGTACTTCAAGCGCGTCCTGGGCGTGAGCGAGGAGAACCTGGCCCTGCTCGTCGACGGACGCGCCACGAAGAGCGACTTCGAGAAGTATTTCGAGCAGTGGCTGCCCAACCACGCCGACAAGGACTCCGAGGTGTTCGTGTTCTTCTCCGGGCACGGCGCGCCGGACCCGGGCAAGGGCGACGCCTACCTCGTCCCCTTCGACGGCGACCCTACCTACATCAAGCAGACCGGCTACTCGGTCAAGCGGCTGTACGCGCAGCTCGGCAAACTCCCGGCGAGGAGCGTGACCGTCGCGCTCGACTCCTGCTTCTCCGGCGCGGGCGGCCGCTCGGTGCTGGCCAAGGGCGCGCGCCCGCTGGTGACGCTCCGGACCGACGCCCCGCCCGCGCGCGTGACCGTCCTCGCGGCCGCGGCCGGCGATCAGATCTCCAACAGCTACGAGGAGCAGGGGCACGGCCTGTTCACCTACTTCCTTCTCAAGGGCTTGAAGGAGAAAGGCGATTTCAAGTCCGCCTACGATTACCTCGGCCCCGAGGTCTCCCGCACGGCGCGCCGCAAGTACAACTCCGACCAGACCCCGCAGTGGAGGGACGGGAAATGAAGATCGTCATCGGCTCCGACCACGGCGGCTTCGCCGCCAAGGCCTTCATCATCAAGACCATCCAGGCCATGGGCCACGAGGTCGTCGATTTCGGCTGCCACTCGACCGAGGCCGTGGATTATCCCGACGTGGCCCAGCTCGTGGCCGAGGCCGTGGTCGCGGGCCGCTTCGACAAGGGCGTGCTCATCGACGGGTTCGGCGGCGCGGTGTGCATGGCCGCCAACAAGGTCAAGGGCGCCCGCGCGGTCGCGGCCTACGACTCGGTCTCCGCGCGCATGGCCGCCCAGCACGACGACGCCAACGTGCTCTGCATCGGCGGCAAGTCGCACGGCGAGCTCATCCACGGCGAGATCGTGAAGGTGTTCTTCGGCACGCCTTTCGAGGGCGGACGCCATTCGGGCCGCCTCGCCAAGGTGCACGCGATCGAGGGCTACTCGAAATGAACGGTCTTCCGTCCCGCGTCCTCGCGCTCGGCCTCCTCGGCGCCGCCGGGTGCGCGCCCCGCGTCTGGATCGTCGAGGGCAAGAACCGCATCATCCAGCCGGCGCTGGAGCAAGGCGCCCCGTCTTCCGCCGCGGAGCCCGCGTTCTGCGTGTCGCGCTTCCAGGACTTCTGGAGCGCCGGAGAGGCCCCGCTCGCGCGCTGGGGCGGCCTTGGCGCGGTGGCCGAGATGATCAAGACCTCGGCCCCGTTCCGCAGCCTGCGCGTGTCCGGGGTGGACGCGCCGTCCTCCGCGCCGTGCGACCTGGACGTGACCGTCCTCCTCAGCCGTGGGGACGCCAGCGGCGCCAAGTGCTCGGCCGTGGTCCTGCGTCCGGGAGCCGGCGGGCCCGAGGTCCTGCGCGTTAACGCGTGCGCCGGGAAGCCGCCCTTGCCGTACGCGGTGCGGGTGATGCATCAGTCCTATCAGCCCGGGACTCCGTACTACACGCGCTGGTCGTCTCAGCGCGGCCCCGCGGGGGGGTTCGCCTCGTCGGTTCCCGTCGCGAACCCGGTCCTGTCCGCGCCGGCCGCCGTTCCGGCCGCGCCCCGGTCCGAGGTCGACGAGCTCCCGGCGGCTCGGGCCGTCTCCTCCAAGCGCCACGCGGTCGTCATCGGCGTCGAGCGCTACCGCGAGAACCTGCCCAAGGCGGACTTCGCCGCCGGCGACGCGAGGCTCGCGGCCGAGTACTTCAAGCGCGTGCTCGGCGTGCCCGAGGAGAACCTCGCGCTGCTGATCGACGAACGCGCGGCCAAGAGCGATTTCGAGAAGTACTTCGAGCGCTGGCTTCCGAACCGCGTCGAGGCGGGCGACGAGGTGTTCGTCTATTTCTCCGGCCACGGCACGCCGAACCCCGCCAAGGGCGACGCGTACCTGGTCCCTTACGACGGCGATCCGACCTACATCGACCAGACCGGCTACCCGCTCAAGCGCATGTACGAGCAGTTGGCCAAGCTCCCCGCCCAGTCGGTGACCGTCGCGATGGACTCGTGCTTCTCCGGGGCGGGCGGACGCTCCGTGCTCGCCAAGGGCGCGCGTCCTCTCGTCACCGTGTCCGCGGTCGAGGCCCTGCCCGCGAAGGTCACCGTGCTCGCGGCCTCCGCCGGCGATCAGATCAGCAACAGCTATCAAGAAAAGGGCCACGGCTTGTTCACCTATTTCCTCCTCAAAGGGCTGAAGGAGCGCGGCCCGGACCTGAAGGGCGTCTTCGAGTACCTCAAGCCCGAGGTCGCGCGCACCGCGCGCCGCGAGCTCAACAGCGACCAGGACCCGCAGTGGAGAGAGGGGAGATGAAGCTCGCCCGCGTCATCGGCCGCGTGTTCTGCTCGCGCCAGGAGCACGCCCTGGACGGCAAGACCATGCTCCTCATCCAGCCCCTGCGCTGGGAGGACGAGTCGCCGCTGGGGGACCCGATCGTGGCGGCCGACGCCGTCGGCGCCGGTTCTTCGGAAAAAGTATTCTGGGTGGCCTCCCGCGACGCGGCCGTCGCCTTCAAGGACGCCCCGCCGGTGGACGCCGCCGTGGTCGGCATCGTGGACGGCCACCAGGTGAAGGATTTCAGGGGGAAGCGCTGATGTTCGTCGCCGAGGTCGTCGGGAACGTGTGGGGGACGCGCAAGCACTGCTCGCTGTGCGACAAGCGCCTCCTCCTCGTGCGTCCGATCGACCCCCTGACCGAGGCGCGCACCGGCGACGCGATGATGGCCGTCGAATACGGGACGGGCGCGGGGCCGGGCTCCATCGTGCTCGTGATGGACGAGGGCGGCTCGGCGCGGTCGGTGCTGCACGACGAGAAGGCGCCGATCCGGACCGTGATCGTCGGGATCGTGGATTCCGTGGTGTCGGGTGGGAAGGTAAAAAAATATGACTGAAGCTCAGCTGAGAAACGTCGTCGAGGAAGTCGTGAAGGCGCTCGCCGCCAAGGGATTTCTCAAGGGCAACCGCTGCGAGTGCGAGAACGGCCCCAAGGCCCTGAAGGGCGAGGTGAAGACCTCGATCGGCAGCGCCGGCAAGGTGTTCGGCAACGCCGCCTCCCGACCGCGTGTCCGTCTGCAAGCCCACGAAGAAGGGCTCGGACACCGCCCGCTACGTCGACCACACCTTGCTCAAGCCCAACGCCACGCAGGACGAGATCGGCAAGCTCTGCGACGAGGCCAAGACCTACTGCTTCGCCTCGGTGTGCGTGAACCCGTCGTACGTCGCCCTGTCGGCCCAGCTCCTGAGGGGCTCGGGCGTGAAGGTCTGCACGGTCGTCGGCTTCCCTCTCGGGTCCACCACGCCGACGGTCAAGGCCATCGAGGCGCGCGACGCCATCGCCAACGGCGCCGACGAGATCGACATGGTCATCAACATCGGCGCGCTGAAGTCGGGCAACGACGCGCTGGTCTACGACGACATCAAGGCGGTCCGCGACGCCACGCGCGGCAAGGTGCTCAAGGTCATCCTCGAGACCTCTCTCCTCTCCAACGAGGAGAAGGTCCGCGCCTGCGCCGCCTCGAAGAAGGCCGGAGCCGACTTCGTGAAGACCTCCACGGGCTTCGGCGGCGGCGGAGCCACCGTCGAGGATGTTAAGCTTATGAGGGAGACCGTCGGGCCGCTGATGGGCGTCAAAGCCTCCGGCGGCATCCGCGACGCGAAGATCGCCGCGGACATGATCGCCGCCGGCGCGACGCGCCTCGGCACGTCGGCCTCCATCGCGATCGTCACCGACGCGAAGTCGGAAGGAAAAGGATATTAGATGGGGTCAGGCACGCAAATTCGTCGAATTCCGTTGATTGATTGGCCACACAATTCAACGAATTTGCGTGCCTGACCCCAATATCGAGGATAGATATGGCGAAAGAGAAAGACAAGGACGAGACGCCGCCGAAGTACAAGATCAACATCGACCTGCAGTGCGGAGCCTGCGCGGCGATCATGCACACGCACAAGGACCAGCCCCTGCCGAAGTTCTGCGCGGGCTGCGGCGCGGGCATGCAGAAGTTCTGCTTCAAGTGCCACAAGAAGGTGGAGATGTTCTTCGAGGAGTGGTGGCCCGAGGACGACGAGTGCCAGAGGACGTACACGACGCCGCGCCGCTGCACGCACTGCAACGCCGTGCTCGAGACGGGCGCCGAGGGCCGCGACGCCCTCGGCGGACACGATCCGGAGTAAGGGGGAGAGATGGCTGAGATCCGAGAAGCGCTGGGCTTGGTGGAGACGAAGGGGTTCACGGGCATGATCGAGGCGTCGGACGCCATGGCGAAGGCCGCCAAGGTCCGGCTCGTCGGCTATGAGAAGGTCGGCAACGGCCTGTGCACGACGCTGTGCCGGGGCGAGGTCGGCGCCGTGCGCGCCGCCGTCGACGCGGCCGCGGCGGCCGCGCAGAAGGTCGGGGAGCTGGTCGCGGTCCACGTGATCCCGCGCCCGCACGACGACCTGGAGAAGTACCTGGACCGCATCGCCATCAAGCTCGAGCGGTAAGCCGGGGTCCGGGTGCTCACGCGGGACGATCTCATCGACATCATCGTCGCCGGCTTGGCCAAGGCCAAGCCGGCGGCGGCCGCGCGCGCCTGGAAGCCCCGGGGGCCCGAGGGGAGGCCGTTCCTTTCCGAATACGACATAAAAAAGAGGTTGACGGCGGGCGGGCTTCGCCTTACAATTCCGGAGAACGCGATCCTGAGCCCCTTGGTCACGGATTGGCTGACGCTAAGAGGAATAGAAGTCGTAAGAGGACTGAGCTGACATGGCGATCGACATCAAGAACCTGCTGACGTTGATGGTCCAGAAGGACATCTCGGACATCCACTTCAAGGCGGACTCCGTGCCCGCCCTGCGGGTGCGCGGCGCCATGATCCTGGCCACCAACCTCCAGAAGCTCTCCGCCGAGGACATCAAGACCGTCGCCTACCAGCTGATGAACAAGGAGCAGACGGCGGAGTTCGAGAAGACGATGGAGCTCGACCTCGCCTACAGCCTCGACGGCCTCGCGCGCTTCCGCGTCAACGTCTACCGCCAGAAGGGGACGCTCGGCCTCACCTTGCGCGTCGTGCCGATGAAGCTGCGCACCTTCGAGGAGCTCAACCTCCCCGTCGACGCGATGACCAAGCTCGGCAACGAGACCCGCGGCCTCATCCTGTTCACGGGCATCACCGGCGCGGGCAAGACCACGACCCTCAACAGCTTCCTGCACTACATCAACAACAACCACCAGTTCCGCATCATCACGATCGAGGACCCGATCGAGTTCTACCACACCGACGTGAAGTCCACCATCGTCCAGCGCGAGGTCGGGCTCGACACGCACTCCTTCGGCTCGGCGCTCAAGCACATCCTCCGCCAGGACCCCGACGTCGTCGTCATCGGCGAGATGCGCGACCTCGAGACGATGCAGGCCGCCATCGCCGCGGCCGAGACCGGCCACCTCGTGCTCTCGACCGTGCACACGCTCGACGCGATGCAGACCGTCGACCGCATCGTCGACGCGCACCCCGCGCACCAGCACTCGCAGGTCCGCCAGCAGCTCGCGAACTGCCTGAAGGGCGTCATCGGCCAGCGCCTCGTGCTCTCGAAGGACGGCAAGAGCCGCTTCCCCGCGACCGAGATCATGATCGGCAACAGCCTCGTGCGCCGCCACCTCCTCGAGGGCAAGACCGCGGAGATCCGCAAGGTCCTCGAGGGCGGCGAGTACTACGGCATGCACACCTTCGACCAGGACCTGCTGCGCCTGTTCGCCGAGGGCAAGATCGACGACAAGGTGGTCCTCGAAGAGGCCTCCAATCCGGAAGACGTGGCCCTGCGCCTGAAGGGCCTCTCGGTCGGCGGTCCGTAAGATGGCCGACGAGCCGAAGAAGGACCATCCCGAGGACATCGAGTCCATCCTCTCGGACTTGGACGCCATCCTCACGGACATGGGGGGCGACGCGGCGGCCGCGGCCAAGCCCGCGGAGCCGCCGAAACCCGAGCCGCCGGCGCCGAAGCCCGTCGAGATCCCGAAGCCGGCCGCGGCGCCCAAGCCGGTCGAGCCGCCGAAGCAGGTCGAGACGCCCAAGCCGGTCGAGCCGCCGAAGCCCGTCGAGATCCCGAAGCCGGCCGAGACACCCAAGCCTGTCGAAGCCTCGAAGCCCGTCGAGATCCCGAAGCCGGTCGAGCCGCCGAAGCCGCCGAGCATCGAGCTCGCGCCCCGCGACGGGATGATCAAGCCCCCGGAAAAGAAGCCGGAGCCGCCGAAACCGGCTCCGAAGCTCCCCGTTCAGTCGGGGATCGAGCTGTCCGCCGGACCCGTGATTGATTCGCCGAAGGCGAATCAGCCGCCCCCTCCGCACGATCTCGAAGAAGCCCTTGTTCCTGCGCGAGGTCCTGTCGCTCGAGGTCGCCGCGTCGACCGATCCGAACTCCGTGGTGACGAAGGCCCAGCAGGCGAAGGCGGTCGCCATATTGGCCGTCGTCGAGGATTGGCCCGCGGCGAAGGTCGACGACCTGTCCGACGCGTGCTCCCGGGGGAACCTCTTGTTCCGGGCGGTGCTGCCCGCGGACGCGCAGAAGAAATCGACCGCCGTCGACGTCATCGTGGACATGATGCTCCTGCCGGGGGAAGGCTGATGGACCGCTGGGAGATCCGGCCGTCGCCCAATGCCGAGGATCCTCAGCGGCACCTCCTGCTGCTGAAGGGCGGCGTCGCCGACGTCGCGGCCGTGCTCAAGAAGTTCGGCGCCCTGTGCGGCCGGCCCACCCCTCTCGACGGCGACGAGTACAACCTCAGCTTCGTCCTGCACAAGGTGACCCCGGAGGTCAGCGAGAAGCTCAACGACTGGCTCGGCAAGATGGCGCCCAAGCCGGCGCCCGCGCCGGTCACGCCTCCTCCGCCGACGCCCGCGCCCGCCCCGACGCCCGCGCCACAGGCCGTTATTGATTCGCCGAAGGCGAATCAGCTGCCGCCCATGCCGGCGATCCCGCCGATTCCGACGCTGGCTCCGGCGTCGAGCGCCGCTCCGCTGCAGCCGTCGCTCGAGCCGCCGCCGCCGCCGCTCTCGGGCATCCCTTCGGCGTCGGTCCTGAAGCCGCCGACCGACATCCTGCCGCCCATCCCGATGCCTCCGGGCATGACTCCGCCCCCGCCGCCTCCGCCGGCCGCCATGCCTCCGGCGAAGGAGCCCCTGATCTCCCTGGGACCCGAGGCCGCGTTCACGCCTCCCGCCCCGATGTCGCCGCCGCCCGCTCCGGCTCCGGCGGCCGTGCCTCCGACCGAGGTCCGCATGGCCACGCCCGCTCCTGCGCCGACGCCCGCCCCGGCGGCGGCCGAGGCCGCCGGCGCGGCGCCGGTCGCGGTGAACCCCGCCTCGACGGCGCTGACCGACGAGCTGCGCCCGGATTGGACGTTCGAGACCTTGCTCGTCGGCGCGTACAACCGCTTCGCTCACGCGGCGGCGATGTCGGTCGTGACCTCCCCGGGCTCGATGTACAACCCGTTGTTCCTGTACGGCGTGCCGGGGACCGGGAAATCCCATCTGCTGTACGGGATCGCGAGCAACATGTCGAAGGGGCTCGGCACCTCGTCCTTGCTGGTGACCTCCGGCGCGCGCCTGTCGCGCGCGGTGAGCGCCGCCGCCGCGAGCGGGACCATGGCGGCGATCGACAAGAAGGTGGCGGACTCCAAGGCGATCTTCGTCGACGACATCCATCTGCTCGCGATCACCGACCAGAACAAGGACCTGCTCGCCAAGATCTTCAAGTCGTTCTTCGACCGCAGCCAGCAGGTGGTCATCACCTCGATGTACCCGCCGAAGGCGCTCGGCACTCTGGAGGAGGCCCTGAAGTTCACCTTCTCAAAGGGCTGGTCGGTGGACCTCAAGATCCCGAGCCCGAACGTCCAGCGCGACCTCGTCGCGGCCGTGGCCGACCGCGTCGGCGCCCAGCTCAGCGGCGACGAGATCGGCCAGCTCGCGGACAAGCTGATCCTGTGGGGCTATCCGGACATGTCCCTGTGGACGCGGCGCATCGCGACCTTGCGCAAGATCCGGGCGGCAGCCAACCAGCCCTCGCCGCTGATGGACCTGCTGCGGATCATCTACGAGCCGATCACGATCGGCTCCGAGGCGCCTCCCGTGTCGACGGCGGCGGCGACCTTCTCCCCGCCCGGGGCGCCGGCCGGGGCGGAGCCGCTGGCGATCGTCGTGCCGAAGGGCCAGCAGGGCCTCGGCGAGTACGCCGCGACCTTGTTCCTGGAGACCGGGACCAAGAACGGCTTCACGCGCCCCTACCGGTACGCGATGATGGGGACCTACGACGCGATGCAGCAGGTCGGCGTGCCGTTCCAGATCGCGGACATGTGCCATCGGGCGGGCGTGACGCGGGCGCTCGTCGTCGGCCCCGGCGCGGACTCCCCGCTGGCGGCGCGCGCCAACGAGTTCGGCCACGCGGTGCGCCGCATCCTGGACAGCTCCGGGGTCGCGACCGGCTGGGTCCCGCACGCGCAGGTGCACATCGCGGCCCATTACGTGAACGCGCATCTCGACTTCGACAGATGACAGGCGCCGCCGCCGTCGTCGGAGTGCTGTCCTCGGGGGTCGCGGCCGCCGCGCTCTGGTGGTGGTTCTCGTTCCGCAAGGTCCTGCCCCTCGAGCGCGAGGCGCGCGCGCTGCGCGCCGAGCTCGAGGACCTGCGCCGGTTCGCCGCCGAGGCGCTCGACCTCGACGCCGCCGTGCGCCGGCCGGGGCACGCGCTCGAGGAGGCCGCGAGCCGCGTGCTCGGCGCCCTGCACAAGCGCCAGCCGGACCTCTCCCTGGCCGCGTTCGCGCGGCGCCCGGACGGCAGCGCGGCGCTCCTCGCCCACCGCGGCGGGCCGTGGGCGAGGCTCGAGCTCTCGTCGTTCCGCTTCGACGCCGGCCTGCTCTCCCGCGCGGCCGCGTCCGGGAGCTCCTCGTGGAGCTTGGGCGACGCCGGGGGCGAGGCGGACGCCCTGACGAGCGGCCTCGCCCAGCAAGGCTACAGCTCGGCCGCCGCCGGCGGCTGGACCGACGAGCGCGGCGCGGGCGTGGTGCTCGCGGTGCGTTCCGCCCCCGGCGAGGACGGCGGGGTCCTGGCCTCCCGGCTCGAGCTCGCGGCGGCGGCCCTGCGCTCGGCGGCGGCCCTCGCGGCCGGGCTGTCGGACCTCTCCAGCTCCCGGGAGAAGCTCGAGGGCGGGCTGTCGGCCGCGATGGAGGAACTCACCGCGGCCCAGGACCGGCTGATCAAGAAGTCGAAGGAGATCAAGACCCTGCACGACGTGGCCGGGGCGCTCAGCTCGCGCGCGGCGCAGGCGCCTTCGACCTTGGCGGCGATCGTGTCCATCGTCGCCCGCTCGCTCGAGGCGGACCTCGTCGCGTTCCTGATCCTCGACGAGGCCACCGGCGAGCTCGTGACGCAGGCCGGGGCCTACGGCCTCGAGGGCGAGGAGATGCTGTACCGCCTCGCGCTGAGCGACGAGCGGTCCTCGTCCGTCCGGGTCTTCAAGACGCGCCGGCCGTTCATGACCGGGGACGCCCAGAACGACCCCCAGGTCAACGCCCATTACACCAAGATGTGGAGCATCCACTCGCTGATGGTCGTGCCCCTCGTTTTGGAGGACCGCTGCATCGGCGTCATGCGCGTCGGCAGCAAGCGCCACGACGCGTTCTCCGACGAGCAGATCGCCCTGGTCTCGGTCATCGCGGAGGAGGCGGCGATCATCGTGGAGACCGCCATTTTGAACCGCAGATTGGCCAAGACGGCGGAACAATTGGCCACCCTCAATCGTATGAAGGATGAGTTCGTCTCGACCGTCAGCCATGAGTTCAAGACTCCGCTCACCACGATCTCGGGGTTCTTGACCGTGATGCTCGAGGGCGACACGGGACCGCTCAACGCACAACAGATGAAATTCCTCGCCATCGCGAAGGCCGCGTCGAAAAGGCTGTCGGGGCTCGTCTCCGACCTGCTCGACCTGTCGCGCCTGGAGGGGGGGGCCAAGATGGAGCTGGGGCCCTTCGACCTCGGGCGGCTGGTGCTCGAGTCGGTGGAGAACCATCAGCCCTCGGCCGCCGAGGCGAGCAAGACTCTGTCCGCGGAGGCCCCCGGGGTCCTCCCGAAGGCCCTCGGAGACGAGCGCTGGATGCAGCTGGTCCTCGACAACCTCGTCTCCAACGCGATCAAGTTCACCATGCCCGGCGGCCGCGTGCGCGTGCGCATCCAGGACAAGGGGGAGTTCGTGATGGTGTCCGTCACCGACGACGGCATCGGCATCCCCCCGGAGGACCGCGAGAAGGTGTTCGAGCGCTTCTACCGCGCCGGGAACCGCTCCCAGGTCAACGCGCCCGGCACGGGGCTCGGCCTCGCCATCGCGCGCGAGGTCGTCGACAAGCACGGCGGCAAGATCTGGCTCGAGTCGGAGCTCGGCAAGGGCACCACCTTCCACTTCGTCGTCCCCGCGGCCGGCCGCGAGCGGGACGCCTCCGCATGAGACGCGCTCTCGCCGTCGCCGTCGCGGCCGGGCTGCTCGGGGCCTGCTCGTTCGGGCGCCTGAAGCCCGGGCTCACGAAGGAAGGCGCGGCCGTCGCCGTGGCCGCGCCGACCGAGGCGGACGCGCGCCGCCTCGCGGTGGACGGGGCCCTCGAGCTGTTCCTGGCGCCCGGCTCCACGGCGACCGCGAGGATCGCGGAGGACTTCGGCGGACGCGCGGGCGAGTTCACCGGTCGGGCGCGCTTCAAGAAGGGGAAGGGCGTCGTGGAGCTGCGCTTCGCGAGGATGCTCCAGGCCTTGGACAAGGAAGGCCTCCTGCGCCCGGCGGGCTTCCCGTCGCAGGAGCCGCGCGTGCTGCTCCTCGTGTCCGAGCCGCAGGGGATACTCGACCTCGGCGTCGGCCCCGCGGCCGACGCCCTGCGCCGCGGCCTGTCCGCCTACGGCATGACCGCCATCGACGGACGGGACAGCCTCAACGAGTTCCTGGCCAAGGGCAAGGACCCCGCGGCCCTCGCCGCGGGCGCCGCGCGCCTCGGCGCGGAATGGATGGTCGTCGCCGCGGCCTCGGCGAGCGCGGAGCTCGACCCCGCCACCCGCACCTGGCGCGGCCGCGCGACTTTGCTCGCCGACCAGTACGAGGTCAAGGGCGCCGCACCGGTCGGCCAGACCCAGTCCGACGCGTCGGTCCTCGACACCTCGTCGGCCGCCGCCCGCGGGAAGGCCCTCGACCAGGCCGGCGAGGACGCGGCGTCCAAGGTCGCCGCCGAGATCGTCCGCCGGCGCAGCGGCCGCTCGGAAGGCGCCGTCTTCGTCGTCGGCGGCTCCGGCCTCGACAGCCTGAAGTCCCTGCTCGCCGCCGTGCGCGCCGTCGAGGGCGTGGAAGGAGCTTACCTGGGGATCTGGCGCGGCGAGGAGCAGAGCGTCGTCCTGCGCGTGTTCATGGCCGGCCTCAAGATCGACGGCCTGGCGGCGCGGCTCCTGCGGCGCTACCCGTCGCTCACCTTGATGTCGGTGGAGCCCGAAGCCGGCAGGCTCGCCGTCGAGCTGCCCGGGAGGGACGAGTGAGCCTCGCGCGCGTGCACGCCATGGGCCTGCGGGGCGTCCAGGGGTATCCCGTCCTGGTCGAGCTCGACCTGGCCAACGGCCTGCCCAACTTCACCACCGTGGGCCTTCCGGACGACGCCGTGCGCGAGGCGCGCGAGCGCGTCGCCGCGGCCCTGCGCAACTCCGGCTTCGCGATGCCCAACCGCCGCGTCACCGTGAACCTCTCGCCCGCCCGCCCCCGCAAGCAGGGCAGCCACTACGAGCTGCCCATCGCGCTGGCGCTGCTGACCGCCTCCGGCCAGGTCGCCGGCGGCGAGTGGACGGAGCGCTGGTGCGTGATCGGGGAGCTTTCGCTCGACGGGCGCGTCCAGCCCGTGAGCGGGGTCCTGGCGATGGCGGCCCAGGCCAAGGCGGCGGGGTTCTCGGCGATCATGGTGCCGGAGGCCAACGCCGAGGAGGCGCGCGCGGCCGGCATCGAGGCCGTTCCCGTGGCCGACCTGCGCGAGGCGGCCGAGCTCGCGGGCGGCGCCGCGCCGCGGACCCGCGCGGCCGCCCCGGCGGAGGCCTCCGGCGCCCCGGTCCTCGATCTCGCCGACGTGCGCGGCCAGTCCGCCGCCAAGCGCGCGCTGGAGATCGCCGCGGCCGGCGGCCACAACCTCCTGTTCGTCGGCGCGCCCGGTACCGGCAAGTCCATGCTCGCGCGCCGCCTTCCCGGGCTCCTCCCTCCGCTGACGGGCGACGAGGCCCTGGAGGTCACGCTCGTCCAATCCGCCATGGGCCGCGCGACGCCCGGCCTCGTGCGGGAGCGCCCGTTCCGCGCGCCGCATCACGGCGCCTCCGCGGCCGCCCTGATCGGGGGCGGGCC
The DNA here is from genome assembly GCA_016191335.1 of Elusimicrobiota bacterium. Taxonomy (GTDB): domain Bacteria; phylum Elusimicrobiota; class Elusimicrobia; order UBA1565; family UBA9628; genus GWA2-66-18. Next base: position 28,756 of record JACPOW010000032.1, read on the forward strand.
TTCCTCGCGGGCCGGCGAGGCGTGCCTCGCCCACGGCGGCGTCCTGTTCCTCGACGAGCTCGCCGAGTTCTCCCGGCCGGCCCTCGAGGCCCTGCGCCAGCCGCTGGAGGACCGCCGCGTGATCGTCGCCCGCGCGCGGGAGACCGTAGAATATCCGTCCCGCTTCACGCTCGTGGCCGCGGCCAACCCCTGCTACTGCGGTTATCTCGGACACCCCCAAAAACCGTGCAAGTGCACCCCGAAGATGGTGGATCAGTATCTCGGCAAGCTCTCGGGGCCTCTTTTAGACCGGATCGATCTTCAAATTGAAGTCGGACCCGTATCCTTTGAGGAGTGGGCGCAAGGCCATTCGCCTTCCAAGTCTTCGCCAGAGTCCTCCGCAGTCGTGCGGGAGAGAGTCGCTGCCGCTCGGGCCATTCAGCGGAAGCGCTGGGGCGAAGGACCGGCGACTTTGAATGCGTTTGTCGGACCCGCCGTCTTGCGGCTTGAAGGCAATATTTCTACCCAGGCATACTCAACGCTTGAAGCGGCGCAGCGCATGACGGCGTTCTCAGCTCGGGCAATGGATCGCGTTTTGCGCGTGGCCCGTACGATCGCCGATCTCGCCGGCAGCGAGGAAGTCGGATCCGCTCATGTCGCTGAGGCGGTGCAGTACCGGAGCTTGGACAAGCTGCGGTCGTATCTTCACCGGCAGCAGGCAGTAGCCTAGAAAGTCGTGGATGCGGGCGATGAGCCGCTGCTGTGGCGATGTGAGCGATTTTTCCCAGTTGTGCAGGGTGTTGATTGACACCCCGAGACGAACAGCCGTCTCTTTCTGCGAGAGCTTGAGATCAAATCTCCTTTTCAGGAGATGATGGCCGAGGACTTCGAGTTTTTTGGGATATCCAGGCGGCGGAGGCCGCTTGGCGACGAGGCGTATGGGGATGCATGGGAACATAGGCAGGACGGAGGCGTAATTGATTTTGTTCATGCTCCATATGTAGCAGGGTAGGTGGATTTTGGTTCCACGTATTTTTGCGGCCCTGCCATTGACTTGTCGGAGATTCTGAGCCTATACTTCAAACAGGAGTCCTTTTACATGTCCAGAATCGTTTTAATCGTAGCAGAGAAAGCTTTCTTCACTCTTACCGATGCACTCACGAAAGAGTTGGAGTCTAGGAGTTCGTCCGAGTAATCTGTTTTCGATGATCACCGGCGACATGAAAGTCGCGACGTTGATCTTTCGGACGGGAAATCAGACCTTCGGCTCGGTCAGGCGGCTTGTAAAGCCATTTTGGCGCCCGTCTCACGCCAC
>JACPOW010000052.1 GCA_016191335.1 Elusimicrobiota bacterium
ACGCCGCGCTCGCGCGCGGCGGAGTCCGCCTGCCGGTCCGCGAATCCTTCGACGCGCCGAAGGGCCCCGCCCGGCGCGTGCTCTCCCCCGAAGCCGCCTATCTCGTCACGCACGTCCTGTCGGACGACGGCGCGCGCTCGGCCGCCTTCGGCCACGACTCCGCCCTGCGCCTGCCCTTCCCGTTCGCGGCGAAGACGGGCACGACGAAGGACTACAAGGACAATTGGGCGGCGGGCTACACGCCGGACTGGACCGTCGCGGTCTGGGTCGGGAACTTCGACGGCGAGCCGATGCGCCGCGTGTCGGGCGTGACGGGAGCCGCGCCCCTCATGCGCGACGCGGCGCTGGCGTTGGAGCGGCGCTACGGCGCGCGGCCCTTCCCGCTCCCGGCCGGCGTCCGGGAGGTCGAGGTCTGCCCCGTCAGCGGCCGTCTGGCGGGGCCGGATTGCCCGGGCTCGGTGCGCGAGGTGTTCCGTCGCGACCGGGCCCCGTCGCGGGAGTGCGAGGCGCACCGGCATGACCGCGCCCCCGGCGCCGCGGACCAGGCGCCGCGCGTGTCTTTCCCGCGCCCGGGAGACGTCTTCCGCGCGGACCCCGCGACGCCGCGGGAGGCCCAGGCGATCCCGTTCTCGGCCGAGCCCGAGGACGGCGGCTGGCGCTGGACCCTCGACGGGAAGGACCTGCCGGAGCGCGGAGCCCGGGGGTTCCTGCCGATGTCTCCCGGGCTCCACGAGCTGCGGGCGGTCCGCGCCGGACGGGCCGCCGCCCCCGTCGGCTTCCGCGTGCTGCCTTAGGCTAGAACGGGACTTCTTCGATCGAGTCGTCGCTGGCGGCGGGCTTGGAGCCGCCCGAGGAACGGCTCATGCCGCCGCCCGCGCCGCCCTCGCGCTTCTCGAGGAACTGGAAGTCGTCGACGTAGACGACCATCTTCGACATCTTCTTGCCGTCTTCCTTGCCGGCCCACTCCTCGAGCACGAGGTGGCCTTCGACGTAGATCTGCTGGCCCTTCTTAAGGGAAGACTCGATGAGGTCGGCCGTTTTGCGTCCGGTCTCGCGGTTGAACGCCTTCAGGTCGATCCAGACGGGGACGTCCTCCCATTGCCCGGTGTCCTTGTTCTTCTTGCGGTTGTTGACGGCGAAGCCGACGTTGGCGACCTTGCCGCCGTTGCCGAAGGTCTTGATTTCGGGATCGCGGGTGAGACGGCCGATCAGCATGACTTTGTTCAGGTTCGCCATCGAGGACTCCGTTGATTCGAGATTATACCGCCGGGGATAGGATAGCAGAGCGCGCGCCCTCTTTTTTCCCCGCGGGGGATTTTACGGCCCGTATTACTAATGTTATTATACCTGGATGCGGAGAAAAATGTGCGACTGAGGGCGAAAGCCGCCGTGGCCTTCCTGCCCTTGGCCACCGCATTCGTGCTGGTAGTCAGCTGGGCCGCGCGGCGGGGCATCGAAGGAATCGTCCTCCAGGAGGCGGTCAGCCGCGTCCGCCCCCAGGGCGTCGAGCTCGCGGCCGGGCTGGCTCCGCTGGTCGCCGGGGGCCGCGAGGCGGTCCTCCTGCCGCGGCTCCAGGCCGCGCGGGCCCAGACGGGAGCGCAGCACGTCGCGCTGTTCGACGCCTCGGGCCGGACGATCGCCCACACGAACGTGCTGGAGACCGGCAAGCGCGCCGCGGCGGGCTCCCTCCACGAGCTCGCCACGGGCCCGGGCTGGGAGCGCGTCTCCGCCCCCGAGGGCGACCTCCTCGTCCTGTCCATCCCGGTCTTCGAGCCGGTCTCCGACTTCCTGCTGTCTTCGCGCTCCGGGAACCGGCGCCTCGGAGAGCTGCAGCTCTCCCTGTCGATCGCGCGCTCCCTCGAATCGGCGAACCGCATCGCGAACTTCGTCGCCGGGCTGGTCGGGATCTTCTGCCTGGTCGCCCTCGCGGTCACTCTGGGCCTCATGCAGTGGCTGCTGGGCCCGGTGCGCCAGCTGTCGGAGGCGACGGCCCGCATCATGGGCGGCGATTACGCGAGCAAGATCCCCGTCGTGACGAAGGACGAGGTCGGGGAGCTCGCCGCGGCGTTCAACGAGATGAGCTCGACCTTGTCCCGCACGACGGTCTCGCGCGACGAGCTCGCCAAGGCGCTCATCGTCGCCCGCGGGACCATCGAGGCCTCGTCGGAAGGGATCATCGTCTACGACCTGGAGGGGAAGGTCCTGACCTGCAACCGGCGCTTGATGGAGATGTGGGACCTGACCCCCGATATCCTCGCCCTCGGCCGTCCGACGGTCATCCAGCGGGTCCGTCAGGTCATGGAGGACCCCGACGCCTTCGAGAAGAGCGCGGACGAGGCGATCCACGACAACGAGAACGAGCGGGTCGACGAGCTTCGCCTCAAGAACGGGCGCGTCATCCGGAAGACCGTGCGGCCGATGCGCGTCGACGGGAAGGTGTTCGCGCGCGTGCTGGCCTTCGAGGACCTGACGATGATGCGCGAGAGCGCGCAGGCCCTGGAACGGGCGCGCGACACGGCCCTGCAGACCGCCCGGATCAAGTCCGAGTTCCTCGCCAACATGAGCCACGAGCTGCGCACGCCCCTGAACGCCCTCGTCGGCTCCGCGGAGCTGCTGCGCGGCGGCCCTCTGCAGCCCGAGCAGCGCGCGCTCGTGGAGGGCGTGGACAAGGCCGCGTCCGCGCTGCTCAGCATGGTCAACGACGTGCTCGATTTCTCCAAGATCGAGGCCGGGCGCCTCGCCGTGGAGAAGATCCCGTTCCGCCTTCGCGGGGTGCTGAAGGACGCCCTGTCCATCGCCCAGCCCCGCGCCGCCGACAAGGGCCTGGACCTGGTGTGCGAGGCCGGCTCGGCGTGCGATGAGATGCTGCTCGGGGACCCGACGCGGCTGCGCCAGGTCCTGCTGAACCTCCTCGACAACGCGGTGAAGTTCACCCCGAGCGGGTCGGTCCGGCTGACCTGCGAGGTCGAGGCGAGGGGCGGCGACGCCGTGACGCTGAAGATCGCCATCACGGACACCGGAATCGGGATCGACGCCGAGAACCTCCCCCGCGTCTTCGGGGCTTTCACCCAGGCCGACAGCTCGACCGCGCGCCGCTTCGGGGGCACGGGGCTGGGCCTCTCCATCTCCAAGAGCCTCGTCGAGCTCCTGGGCGGGAGCATCGGCGCCGACAGCGAGCCGGGGAAAGGCTCGACCTTCTGGGTGCGCCTGCCGTTCGAGAGGGCCTCGCAGGGCGCGAACGGGTCCGCTCCCGCCGAGGAGCGGCCCGCCCAGCGGACCGCGGCGGCGCGCCGCGACCGCCAGCGCGTGCTGATCGTCGAGGACAACGCGATCAACCGCCGCCTGCTCCTGATGCAGATCCAGAGGCTGGGCCGGCCGGCGGACGCGGCGGAGAGCGGCGAGGCCGCCCTCGAGGCCATCGGGCGGAACGATTACGGCCTGATCCTGATGGACTGCCAGATGCCCGGCGTCGACGGCTACGAGGCGACGCGCCTCCTGCGCCAGGGCGAGTCCGGGCGGCGGCGCGTGCCGGTCGTGGCCCTGACCGCTCACGCCGGCGAGAGCGACCGCGCGCGCTGCATGGCCGCGGGGATGGACGATTATCTGTCCAAGCCGGCGAACCTCGACGACCTCTCCGCGGTCCTCGACCGCTGGGACCGGCCTTTCGACGAGACCGCGGCCCGCGCGTACGCCGCGCTGGCCGCTCCCGACGAGGCCTCCTTCCGCGGCCTCGTCGGCGAGTTCATCGAGGATTCCGCCGCGCGCCTGAAGCGGGCGCTCGCGGCCGCCGAGGCGGGCGACCGGGAGGGGATGTCCGCCCAGGTCCACGCGGTCAAGGGCGCGGCCGCGTCGCTGGGCGCGCGGGGCCTGCGGGAGCTGTGCCGCCGCGTCGAGCTCGCCGAGGAAGCCGGCGAGCGCGACGAGGTCGCGGCGCTTCTGGCCCAGGCCGAGCTCGAGCTGGCGCGTCTGCGCGAGGCGGAGGTCGCGCTGCATGCGTAGGCTCTCCGCGGCGGCGCTCCCCGTCCTCCTGGGCCTGCTCGCCGCGCCGGCCGCGGCGCAGCCCAGGAAGGCCGACGAGGCGTTCCGCTTCTTCGCCGAGGAAGGCCGCGCGTCGACGGCGCTGCGCCGCGTCGCGCCCACCCAGGGCTCGCCGGTGCCGGTGGACGTGATCACGGCCGAGGAGATCGCCGCCTCCGGCGTCGTGAACCTGTGGGACCTGCTGCGCTTCCGCGTGGGCCTCGACGTGATCGAGGGCCGTTCGAGCGCCGGCTCCAACCGGGCCGTCGTGTCGGTGCGCGGCACGCCGCGCGACAATTCCCACGAGCTGCTCGTGCTCCTGGACGGGCGCAGCCTCTACGACCCGCGGTCCGGGGTGACCCTGTGGGAGCAGATCCCGGTGCAGCTCCAGGACATCGAGCGCATCGAGATCGCGCGCGGCCCGAACGCGGCGCTGTACGGCTCGAACGCGGGGCTCGGCGTCATCAACATCCTCACGCGCCGTCCCTCCGGCCCCCTGAAGGCCCGGGCGGCGGCCCGGGCCGGGACCGGGCGCTTCGGAGAGCTCTCCGCCGCCGGAGAATCCTCCGGGGAGCGGGGCGGTCTGCGCCTGAGCGCGACGTCCCGCACCCAGGGCGGCGCGCCGTTGGCGGCGGACCCGCCCGCGCAGGGCCACGACTTCCTCCGCGACCACACCGGCAACTTCCGCGGGTGGGCGCGCGTCGGCGAGGCCACGATCGACCTCTCGGCGGGCATCGACAAGCAGGATTTCGGGAAGACCACGGGCGTCAAGCCGCAAGGCCGCATGACGACGAACTTCCAGCTCGCGCGGCTGGAGCGGCCGCTCGGCCCGGACTCGACCTTGGAGCTGCGCGTCTCCCGCAACGAGTCGCTGTCGAGCGACTTCCCCGATTCCGCCGGCCGCGACACGAGCTCCCGCTTCTGGCAGTACGACACGGAGGGGCTGCACACGATCTCGTGGGGCGACGGCCGCCTGGTGACGACCTACGGCGCGGCCTGGCGCTACGCGGCGTCCGGCTCGAACTATCTGTACGGCGCCACCTCGCTGCGGACCAACCGCACCGTGCGCGGCTTCCTGCACCAGACGATCCAGGTGACGCCGACCGTCAGCATCATGGGCGGCCTGAACAATGAGACGGCCAACGCCGGCGGCTACCACAAGGATTTCCAGGGCGCGGTGCTCTGGGCCCCGGTCGAGGAGCACGCCTTCCGGGCCTCCTACTCCCGCGCGAACATCAAGCCCCAGATCCTCCATCGCTACGCCGACTTCAACTTCGACATCGGCAACGGGTTCATGGGCGGGCACCTGGCGGGCAACAGCTCCCTGAACCCCTCGCCGCTGACGAACTACGAGGCCGGCTGGCGGGGGCTGTTCCTCGACAAGGCGCTGACCTTCGAGCTCACCGGCTTCTACACCGAGATCCGGGACCACATCAACCTGGACCAGACCAGCGGGCCGAACGTCTTCAACATGACCTACGACAACACCAACACGGTGATCCTGCGCGGGCTCGAGGCCGCGATGCGCTGGCGCGCGGGGCCGGGCCGCTCCCTCTACTCCAACTACACCCAGGAGACCGTCCGGGACCAGGACGGGCACGCGATCTACCTGAACACGACCCCGCGTCACAAGGTCAACCTCGGCTTCGACTGGGCGCTCCCGCTGGACCTGCGGGCCTCGATGAACGCGGGCTGGAAGGACGCGTACAAGGCCGACTCGACCTCGGGAGCGGCGCAGGAGGACGTGCCCGCCTTCTGGCGCGTGGACGCGCGGGTGTCCTGGTCGCCGTCCGCCTGGCTCGAGCTGTTCCTGGCGGGGCAGAACCTGGAGCGGCCTTACCGGCGCGAGTACGTCGACAACCTGCTCGTCCCGAGGCGCATCCAGGGCGGGGCGGTGGTGCGATGGTGATGCGCTCCGCGCTGCTCGCCCTGCTGCTCCTGGCCCCCGTCGCGGCCCGCGCCGCGCAGGCGCTCGTCGTGGTCAGCGAGCCGCTCACCCCGTCCTTCCGCGAGGCGCTCGACGGCTTCCTCGCCGAATGGGGGGAGCCCGTCGACACCGCGTCCGCGGGACGGGCCCTGCCTCCGGGCTCGCGCGCCGTGGTCGTCGCCTTCGGCGGGCGCGCCGCCGCGCGGGCGCGAAGGGACGGGACGCCGATGATCGTCGCCCTCGCCCCCGGCTACCGGGACGAGGGCCGCGCCGCCGCGACGGTCCGCGTCGCGATGACCCCGTCCCCGGAGAGGTTCATCAGCGCGCTGGCGGCCGCCGGCGTGCGCCGCCTGCTCGCCGTCCGCGAGGTCGCCGCGGATCCCGATTTCCTCAAGCGCGCGGCCGCCGCGGGGGAACGGGCCGGCGTCCGCGTCGACGAAGGGATCCTCTCGTCCCCCGACGGCCTGCCGCATCTCCTCCGGCATGACGGGGTGCTCGCGGACGCGGTGTGGCTCGCGCCGGACCCCGGCACGGTGAACCCGGAGAACTTCGGCGCCGCGCGGGAGTTCGCCCGCGCCCGCTCGCTGCCGTTCTTCGCGCCCGCGGCGGGCCTCGTCATGGACGAGGTGCGCGGCGACCTGACGGTCTCGTTCCGCGAATGCGGGCGGGAGGCCGCGCGCGCGGCCCGCGAGCTTCTCGCCGGGCGCGTCACGACGAAGGTCGTCTATCCGCCCGCGGCGGGAGATATCACGGCGGTCCTTAAGTCCACCTCGCCTTCGGCCAGCCGCTAGCGCGGAGAAGCGGCGGCGGCCGTCCAGGCGACGACGCGCTCGAAGGCCCCGGGGTCCTCGAACATCTGCACGCCGTGGCCCGACGGAGGGTACAGCGCCTCCGCGGCTTTCGCCGCCTCGAGCTCCCGGACGGCGATGAGCGCGTAGCCGTCCGCCGGGGAGGCGGCGGCCAGAGTCTTGAGCCCCTTGCGCGTCCTGAGCATGACGCCGCGATAGTTGTTCGAGGGGGACAGCAGGAGGAGGAAAGGGGCGGACTTGCGTTCCGCGGCGACGATCGACGCGAGGTTGGCTCCGATCGAGGCGCCGCCGAAGGCGACGCGCTCGTCGCTCACGCCCTTCGACTTGAGCCAGGCCGCCGCGGCGCGCAGGTCCCCGGCGGCGGCCGGCCAGGCGAGGCGGGCGTCGAAGGCGGAGAAATCCGTCGAGCCCGGAGGGCCGCTGCGGCTGCCGGCGTGGCCGCGGAGGTCGAGCGCGAGGGTGCCCACGCCCTTGGCCGCCAGGGCCTCCGCGAAGCGCGTCCATTCGACGCCCGCGCTGCCCACCCCGTGGGCGAGGACGACGGTCGCCTTGCCTTTGGCCGCGGGGCGGTACGCCGCGGAGATCGTCCAGCCGTCCTTCGTCGCGAAGGTCACGGCCTGGACGGCCGCGAGGGCGACGGCGGCCGCCGTCACCGGCATCGCATCGCCAGCTCGTAGCCGGCGTTGTACACCGCGAACACCGAGTCCTGCACGCGCACGATGCTGCGCATGAGCTCCTCGGTCTTGTTGCTGAAGTTTTTGTCGTTGGCCCAGTTGTTCTCGACGACGATGGCGCGCACGCCGGTCATGTCGGTGTAGAGGGCGTTGAGGGTCAGCTGCAGCTGCTGGACCTGGCCGAGGATCAGGAGGCCGGTCTGGTACATCTCGGGATCGGGGAGGGCCTGCGACTGGGCGATGCGCTGGCGCGCGGTCAGGTAGTAGAGGTTCTGGCGCACCTGGTCGCAGCCGGTCGTCAGGGTCTCGAAGTTGTTGATGATCGTGTCGAGGCTCGGCTGGGGGTCGGGCTGGGCGTACGCGTAGCGCAGGTTGTCTCCCTGCGCCTTCACGTACTGATGGATCTGGGCGAGGTTGGCCACCTGCTGCGCGACCTGCCCGGCGATGGCCTTCATCACCGGGATCATCATCGGGTCGCTCTGCTGCCGCGCCAGCCGGTCGCGCGCCGTCAGCAGCGCGTCCCAGAAGAAGCGTTCCTGCCACAGCGTCGGGGGCTGGTCCATCGCCGCCGCCGCCGGGAGGGCCGAGGCGAGGAAGATGACGGCGAGCAGGGCCGCGCGCATGGGCCTAAGTATAGCGGAAAACCCCGGGAGTGTCAGGCCTAACAATTCGTCGAATTCTTTCGGTCCAAAACTCAGAAGGCCAGTTGGTAGCCCAGGTTGAGCCAGTAGCTGGGATCGGCGCCCTGGGTCGTGGCGTTGAGCATGGCGCTCACGATCCCGTCGCCGAACTTCACGTCTACTCCCGCTCCTCCGCGCAGCCAGTCGCGCTTGACCTCTTGTCCCGGCAAGGTGAAGCTGAAAAGCCCGAGCACCTGGCCGCTGGTCGCCGCGCCGCTCTTCTCGAAGCGGTGCGCCGCTTCCAGGCGGCTCAGCAGCTTGACCCGCGACGAGAGCTTATACCCTCCGTCGGCGCCGGCATGCAGCTCGGTCGCGTCCTCGGTGCGCGCGTCGAAGCGCGCGGGAAAGCTTCCGCCGGTCTCCGTGTAGCCGACGATCCGCGTGCGCGCGAAGCTCACCTCGCCGTAGGGCGTGATCGTCGCCGCGCCGAGGCGCGCGGCGTCCTCCCAATCCAGGCGCGCGCGCAGCGCCGCGGTCTCGATGCCCGGACGGCCGTTGGAGGAGTCCCGAGCGCCCGCGTTGAGATAGCCCCGGCGCGCGTCCGCTTCGCCGCCAAGATAAAGGAGGCCCAGGCTCGGCCACAGGCTCGTGCCGGGCACGTTGGCGAGGACCTCCGCCATCCCGTAGGTGGCACCCACCTCGCTGCGGCCGCCCTCCGAGAGGTCTTGGCGGCTGGCGACCCTGCCGACCGAGAGAGACCCTTGTACTACCGCGTTGAATCGATGGCAGCCGCCGATCTCCGCCAGGCCGAATTCTCCGTCGCGGCTGCCGTGATCGTCGCGGCCGAGGTCGCCGGAGGTCCAGACGCAGGATTTTCCCGCGTCGACGCGGCGCGCCAGCGGCCGGCTGTGGGCGCCGTGCAGCGCGAGGCCGCCGAGGCTCGCGGCCTGCGCCGGCGCCGCGCTGTTGGCCGAGAGGCTGCCCTGAAGCTCCTGCAGCGTGATGAGTCCGCTGCCGACCGGCGACACGCGCGCGATGAAGGCGGGCCCGCTGTCGAGTTGGCCCACCACGATGCTGCCGTCGGCGCTCACGCCCTTGGCGGAATTGGTGATGTCCGCCGGCACTGTCACCCCGTTGGCGCGTAGCCAGCCTTCCACACTCAGGAGGCCTCCGGCCTGGGTCCAGCGGAACGCGCGTTGGGTGTTGCCCGCCGCGCCGTCCCGGGCCTCGCCCACCACGACGCTGCCGTCGCTGCTCACGCCCTTCGCGGAGGACATGCTGCCGCCATTCATGGCCCCAAGGCTCACCAAGCCGCCGGCCTGTGTCCAGCGGAATGCGCGTTGGGCGCCGCCTGCCGCGCCGTCGGCGGCATCGCCCACCACGACGTTTCCGTCGCTGTTTACGCCTCTGCCCTGCGAGTTAGCGCCGCCGTTCAAAACCCCCAGGCTCACCAGTCCCCCGGCCTGCGTCCAGCGGAACGCGCGCTGGGCACCGCCCGCCGCGCCGTCGGCCGCCCACCCGACCACCACGCTCCCGTCAGTGTTCACGGCGGCGGCCCCGGATTGGGCGCCGCCGTTCAAGATCCCGAGGCTCACAATGCCTCCCGCCTGGGTCCAGCGAAACGCGCGCGTGGCGTTGCCGGCCGCCCCGTCCCGGGCCCAGCCTACCACCACGCCGCCGTCGCCGCTGACGCCGTAGGCCTCGGAAGAGTTCCCGCCGTTCAAGACCCCCAGGCTCACCATGCCCCCGGCCTGTGTCCAGCGGAACGCGCGATTTTGGTTTCCGGCCGCTCCGTCGGTGGCGAGGCCCACCGCCACGCTGCCGTCGGCGTTGACGTCGTAGGCGTAGGAGGCCGTTCCGCCGTTCAAGACCCCCAGGCTCAATAGGCCGCCGGCCTGGGTCCAGCGGAACGCGCGCGGGGCGTTCCCCGCCGCTCCGTCGTTGCCCCAGCCCACCAACACGCTGCCGTCGCCGTTCACGTCGAAGGCGGGGCTGCCGACCCCGCCATTGAGCACGCCCGGATAGGTGAAGCCGTCCGCCGAGAACGCCGCGGCGGGCAGGATCGCGAGGAGCAGCGCCGTTATCATTTTCAGCATTGATGCAACCCTGCAACACTATGTCTCGTGTCGTCGGCGGCCGATTCCGTCGAATCGTAGGGCCTGACACCGTCCGTTTTCTTTGTTAACATGGTCGCATGGACACCGACGACGTTCTCGCCCTGGTGGGACGGCTTTTCGTCGCCATCATCTTCCTCGCCTCGGCGTTCGGCAAGATCACCAATTTCGACGGGACCCTGCAGTTCATGGAATCGCACGGCATGCCGGCGGTGAACCTCCTCTGCGTGGCGGCCATCGCGATCGAGGCTTTAGGCTCGATCGCGGTCATCCTCGGCTACAAGACCCGCTGGGGCGCGGCCGCGCTCGCGGTCTACCTCGTCGCGGCGACCTGGGTGTTCCACACCGGCCCCGACCAGCGCATCCAGCTCCTCAAGAACCTCGCGATCCTGGGCGGCCTGCTCAACCTCATCGCCCGCGGCCCGGGCGGCATCAGCCTCGAGGGCGGGGGGAAGGCGTGAGCAAGGAAAAAGCCGCCGCCCATCAGGTCCTCGCCCGCAAGTACCGCCCGAAGGGCTTCGAGGAGCTCGTCGGCCAGCCCGCCGTCTCCCAGACTTTGGCCAACGCGCTGACGAGCAAGCGCGTCCATCACGCGTACCTGTTCACCGGCCCGCGCGGCTGCGGCAAGACGACGACGGCCCGCATCCTCGCCAAGGCCCTCAACTGCGAGAAGGGCCCGACGCCGACGCCCTGCGACGAGTGCTCCTCCTGCCGCGAGATCGCGCTGTCCTCGAGCCTCGACGTGCTCGAGATGGACGCCGCGTCGCACACCGGCGTCGACGACGTCCGCGAGGTGATCATCGAGACCGTGGCGCTCGCCCCGACCCGCGACCGCTACAAGGTCTTCATCATCGACGAGACGCACATGCTCTCCAACTCGGCGTTCAACGCGCTGCTCAAGACGATCGAGGAGCCGCCCGCCCACGTCGTGTTCATCCTCGCGACGACCGAGGTGCACAAGGTCCCCGCGACGATCGCCTCCCGGTGCCAGCGCTTCAAGTTCCGCCCCGTCGGCCCGGAGCCGCTGGCCGAGTACCTGTCGGGGATCGCCAAGAAGGAGAAGATCTCCGTCGAGCCCGAGGCGCTGGCCCTGCTGGCGCGGGCCGCCGAAGGCTCCCTGCGCGACGCCATCAGCCTGCTCGACCAGTGCCGCTCGGCCGGGGAGGGGAAGGTCACCGTCGAGTCGGTCCGCGAGATGTTCGGCTTCGTGCCCCAGGACCTGCTCATCGGCGTGGCGTCCGCGCTGCTCGCGCGCGACCCCAAGGCGCTCGCGGGCTGGCTCAAGAAGATCTACGAGGAGGGCGTGGAGCCCGCGCAGCTGATCAAGGACCTGCGCGCGGCGATCGAGGGCGTGTACCTCGTCAAGCTCGGCGCGGGAGAGCCCGTCGACGCGCCGTGGACCAAGGCGCTCGAGGGCGCCTCGGCCGACGCCCTCGGCTTCCTGATGCGCCGCCTCAACCGCGCGCTCGAGGAGCTCCGCTACGGCGACTCCCCGCGGCTGGCGCTCGAGCTGGGACTCTTCTCCGCGATCGAGGCCGCTCACGACCTCGGCGCCTGGGTGGCGCGCCTCGAGGCTCTCGAGAAGCGCCTCGCCGCCGGCGGCGGCGGCAGCGGCCTGTCGCCCGCGCCGGCCCTGACCCCGCGCGCGATCCCGCCGTCGGAGGCGCCGCGGCCCGTCACAGCCCGGCTTCCGGAAGGGGCTCCGGCGACTATCCTCAAGGATAGTCAGGGAACGACGCCCGCCGCTCCGCCCGCCATGGGATCCATATCGTGGACCGCCCTCATCGAAGCCGTCTCCAAAACCAAGATCACCCTGGGCTCCGCGCTCGAGCGGGCCAAGGGCGAGCCCGTCGGCGGCGGCTATCGCATCACCTTCCCCAAGGCCTTCGATCTCGACATGGCCAAGCGCTCCGCTTCGATCCTGGAGTCGGCGCTGCAGGCCCTGGCCGGACGCCCGGTGGCGCTCGAACTCGCGCTCGGCGCGTCCGACGCCGCCCCGGTCAGCGACATCGTCGACCGCGGCATGCCCGAGCCCGCGACGGGGGTGGACGCCCCTCCCGGCACGCGCTGGAAGGACATCGGCGAGGGCGCCCCCGGCGCCGGGACCGGCGGGCTCAAGAACGCCGAGGGCGTGTTCGGCGGCAAGGCCCGGATCATCAAGAAGCCCCAGTCATGAAGGCCTTCGAGAAGCTCATCGGCTCGCTGAAGCGCCTCCCGGGCGTCGGGCCCAAGCAGGCCGAGCGCTTCGCCATCCACCTCTTGCGCGCGCCGCGCACCGAGGTCGAGGGCCTCGTCGACGCGCTGCGCGAGGCGAAGGCCTCGGTGCGCCTGTGCGCGCGCTGCTTCGACTTCACCGACCGCGAGGTCTGCCGCCTGTGCTCGGACCCGGCGCGCGACGCGGGGCTGCTCTGCGTCGTCGAGGAGACCCAGGACCTGGCCGCGCTCGAGCGCTCCCGCGCCTTCGCCGGCCTCTACCACGTCCTCCACGGCTCGCTGTCGCCGCTCGACGGCGTCGGCCCCGACCGCATCAAGGCCAAGGAGCTCGTCGAGCGCGTGCGCGCCGGCGGCGTCCGCGAGATCGTGCTCGCCACCGACCCCGACACCGAGGGCGAGGCGACCGCCCTGTACCTCGCCCAGATATTGAAGCCCTTCCCGGTCAAGGTCACGCGCATCGCTCACGGCGTGCCGCTGGGGGGCGACCTCGACTACCTCGACGAGCGCACCTTGTCGTACGCCCTGTCGGGACGCCGGGAAGTCTAGCTCAGGAGCCCATCATGCGCTACGAAAACGTGCTCGAAGCCATCGGCAACACGCCGCTGATCCGCGTCAACCGTCTGGCCCAGGGCCTCAAGCCCCGGATATACTTAAAAGCCGAATTTCTAAATCCCGGCGGCTCCGTCAAGGACCGCATCGGCGTGGCGATGATCGACGACGCCGAGCGCAAGGGCCTGCTCAAGCCCGGCGGGACCATCGTCGAGGGGACCTCGGGCAACACCGGCATCGGCCTGGCGCTCGTCGCCGCGCTGCGCGGCTACAAGCTCATCTTCACCATCACCGACAAGCAGTCGCGCGAGAAGATCAACCTGCTCAAGGCCCTCGGCGCGGAGGTCATCGTCTGCCCGACCGCCGTCGAGCCCGAGGACCCGCGCTCCTACTACTCCGTCGCCGACAAGATGACCGCGGAGATCCCCGGCGCCTACCATCCGAACCAGTACGAGAACCAGGAGAACCCCAAGGTCCATTACCGCACGACCGGCCCCGAGATCTGGGCGGACAGCGAGGGCGAGATCACGCACTTCGTCGCCGGCATGGGCACGGGCGGCACGGTCTCCGGCGTCGCGAAGTACCTCAAGGAGCAGAACCCCAAGATCAAGGTCATCGGCTCCGACCCGGTCGGCTCGCTGTACTACGACAAGATCGTCCACAACAAACTCGGCGTGGCGAAGCCCTACGTGGTCGAGGGCATCGGGGAGGACTTCTTCCCCGGCACGATGGACCTTAAGTGCGTCGACGACGTGATCGTCACGCCCGACAAGGACTGCTTCCTGATGACGCGCAAGCTCGCGACGATGGAGGGCATCCTCACCGGCGGCTCCGGCGGCTCGGCGGTGGTGGCCGGCCTCGAGTACGCGAAGAAGCTCACCGAGAAGGACTTCATGGTCATCCTCGTGCCCGACACGGGCATGCGCTACCTCTCCAAGATCTACAACGACGAGTGGATGAAGGAGAACCAGTACTTCGAGAGCGAGGTGCACCTCAAGGTCGCCGACATCCTGGCCTCCAAGCGCAAGCACGGCAAGGGCGGCAGGCTCGCCACCGTCAAGCCGACGGACAAGATGTTCGCGGCGATGGCGCTGATGCGCAAGCTCGACATCTCCCAGCTCCCCGTCTTCGAGAAGGACAAGGTCGTCGGGACGATCATGGAGGACGAGATCCTCGGCCACATGCTCAAGGGCCGCGACATCAAGAAGATGATCGTGCGCGAGGCGATGACGGGCCCCCTGCCCGTGCTCGCCCCCGAAGCCCGCGTCGAGTCAGTCCTGCGCTACTTCACGCCCGACCGGCCCGCCGTCCTCATCAAGACGGGCAAGTCGTCCTACGACATCGTGACCAAGTACGACGTCGTCAACGCCGTGTCCCGCGCCTCGGAGGCCCGCTGATGAAGATCCTCCTCCCGTTCCTGCTGCTCTGCGCCGCGCCCGGGTTCGCCCAGGAAGAAGCCCCGGCGGCGGCCGCCGAGGCGGCTCCGGCCGCTCCCGCGGCCGAGGTCGTCGAGGCGCCCAAGGCCGCCGCGGCCGAAGAGGCGAAGGACCTCCCGCGCCCCTCGATGCTCGACGAGAAGAAGGAGGTGCCGAAGCCCGAGCCCAAGCCGGAACCCAAGCCCGAACCGAAACCCGAGCCCAAGGCCGAGGTGAAGCCCGAGCCGAAGCCCGAGCCCAAGCCGGCCCCCGCGCCGGTCGTGAAGGCCGTCGGTCCCGACGAGGAGTTCGCGTTCGCGAAAGCCGCCGCGGAAGACGCCGACGGCAAGATCTCGGAAGCCGCGATCGAGGAGCTCGCCGTCTTCGTGCGCCGCCACCCCGCTTCCGACCAGGCCCCCGAGGCCATGCTCCTGCTGGCCGGCCTGCGCCAGAAGAACGGCGATTGGCAGGTCGCCACCGCCTCCCTGCTCCGCCTCCTTTATGAGTACCCGGACACGAAGGTCGGCCTGCGCGCGAAGTCCGACTATCTGACCTTGGTGGACAAGAAGGCCTCGCGCCGGCACCGCCCTATCCTCAACGAGCTCGTGAAGCTGCCCGAGACGGCCGACAAGGCCGACCGCCTCTCCGCGCTGTGGCGCAAGATCGCCGCGCTCGCGCCCGACGCGCTGTACGAGCCCGTCGCCGCCGAGATCCGCGATTTCACCGTGCGCTTCCCCGGCCACCAGGACGGCGACAAGCTCCAGGCGGCCCTGGCGCAGCTGCACGCCGCCAACGACAAGCCCGCGGCGGCGCTGCTGTCCTGGCGCAAGCTGCTCGCGCTGTTCCCGGAGAGCCCCGCCCGGCCGCAGGCGCAGATGGCCATCGGCGACCTGTACGCGGACGCCCTGCGCGACCCGAAGAAGGCGATCGACGCCTACCAGGAGCTCGTCGAGAAGTACCCGAAGGCGCCCGAGGTCCAGGCCGCGCTCGAGAACTCCGCCCGGCTCTTCGACGACAAGCTGCGCCAGTACGCGCTCGCCGTCGAGATGCACGAGCGCGTCGTGAAGCTGTTCCCCAAGACGCCCGCCTCGCTGAAATCCCTCAAGGCGATCGCCAAGCTCCAGCGCGACCGCCTGAACGCCTCCGAGGACGCGGTGAAGACCTTGATGCGCCTGTCCGCGATGCACGGCGGCCAGGACGGCATCGACGCCCTGATCCAGGCGGCCGATTACGCGCGCCGGGACCTGAAGGATTACAACCGCCAAGCCGAGATCCTGCGCAAGGTGTCCGACGACTACGCCGGCGCCAAGGAGGCGCCGCAGGCCCTGTACGACGCCGCCGGCGTCTACGAGGACTCGGTCAAGGACAACGCCAAGGCGATCGAGCTGTATAAAGAGGTCGGCAGCAAGTTCCCGTCGCACAAGCTCGCCAAGCGGGCTTCCGACCGCGCCGTTAAGCTTGGAACGACGAACTGACCGCGGCCGGACACACTGGGACCGATGGATTTACCGCGTTAGAAGCGCGAGCCGAGGCTGAATCGGTGGGAGTGAGCGAGTTCTCCCGACGGGAGAACGGCATAGTCCAGGCTCCACTTCTCATTGCGTAGACCAACGCCGATTGTCAGACCCTTCGCCGCATCGAATCCCGAGCCTCCGGCGATCGCCGTTTGCGTCGTATAGCCGGTTCTCAGGTAGAAGTTCCGCGCGGCTTGATATTCGCCTCCGAATGAAACGTCGGTCCCCGACCCGAGCGGCCTCCAAGTTCACGGGGTTTTGAAGCACCACGCTGACAACGGCATTTGAACGGAATGGCGCCTGCGGCGCCAGGGTTTTCGCTTCGCGAAAACCTGGGTGGGAATCGTTCATGGGGCCCCTCCAGCCAGACGAGGACTTGG
>JACPOW010000056.1 GCA_016191335.1 Elusimicrobiota bacterium
CCAGACCGGTTCTCGGCCGCCTATTCTACCGCTTCACCCTCAGGTTTTCGCGAAGCGAAAACCCTGGCGCAGCAAGGCGCCATGCCGTTTAAGCGCCGGTATCAACTCGGTCCAGGACCGAGTTCAAAACCCCGTGAACTTGGAGCTTAAGGCCTGCCCGTCAATCGGTCCTTGGACCCGGAAGGCTCAGCGCCGCCGCCGGAACAGCGCCGGCGGCCCCGGCCTCGGGGAGAAGTCGCGGAACAGCGGGTCGGGGTTGTTCTGCCACATCAGGCGCGGCGCGGTCACGAGGACCGGCTCGTAGGCCGGGCTCGTCGCCAGCGCCGCCAGCTCGATCGACGCCTGGGGGTCGAGGCGCAGCCACGGCGAGATCAGCAGCCAGTCGGGCTTGAGGAACTCCAGCTCCTCCCCATAAACCGGCTTCAAGCCGGCGGCGAACATCAAGGACAGGTTGTCGGCGTCGGAGTAAGCCGTCTCCCCCCCGCGCTCCTTCACGGCCCGCGCGACGGCCTCGATGTAGCCCTCGGGCCCGCGCGCGAGCTCCCCGAGGAAGCGCGCGAGGTCGCTGCGCGGCCCGGCGTCGCGCAGGCGCTGGCGCATCATGCCGGACACGGAGGCGACCGGCTCCGCCGGGGCGGCGACGAGCGCGGCGGCCTTCAGCGGCAGCCAGCCCGCCCAGTTCACCGCCGCCAGGACGGCGGCCACGGCGAGCGCGGGCGCGGCGCGTCCGCCCGCGAGCTCGGAGACCCAGCGGCCGCCGAGGAAGGCCAGCGCGGGGAGGGCGCCCATGAGGTAGCGGCCGTACGGCTCGGCGGCGGAGAAGGAGAGGAGGCCCAGCGTCGCGGCGAGCCACAGCCAGGCCAGGCGCTCCGTGCCGCCGGAGCGGACGGCGTTGACCGCGAGCCAGACGAGGACGAGCGCCGCCGCGACGCGCGAGAACGCCCCCTCCGCGACGAGGCCGCAGAGGAGGACGAAGCCCGCCGCGACGAGCCACCACCTCCGGCGCTTGACCGCGACGGCCGCGGGAAGGAGCGCGGGCAAGGCGAACAGCGACAGCCACAGAAGGAACGTCTTCAGGAACTCGAAGGCCTCGACCGGGGCGTACAAGTGGTTGCCGGGGCGGTCCCAGACGCGGAAGTACCAGAAGGCCGGCAGCGACAGCGCCGCCGTCGCCAGCGCCGCGGCGGCGAAGCGCCGGCTCAGGCACTCGCGGCCGCGCAGGGCCGCGTCGGCGGCCAGCGCCAGCGCCGCGATCGCGAAGAAGGCGAAGGAGGAATGCAGGAGAAGGAGAAGGGACAGGACCACGGCGGCGGCCCCGCCGTTCCCGCCGGAAAGCAGGCGGCGCCAGGCGAGGAAGACGAGGACGGTGCCGAGGGCGGTCAGGGCATAGTAACGGGATTGGCGGGCGAACAGAAGAAAGGCGGGAGAGAGGACGAGGAGAACGGCGCCGGATTCGGCGGCCCACGGAGGACCGGATTCATCTTCGAAAAGACGGAGGAACAGCCACAGCGTCATCAGCGCCGCGAGAGCGAACGGAAGTCGGGCGGCGAACGGGGTCTGGCCGAGGAGGCAGAACGACAACGATGTCGCGTACGCCGGAAGCCAGGTGTTCCAGATCCAGACGCCGGACGCGTTGCCCTCGTGCTCGGCGAGCGACGGCTGGGCGGTGACGAGGACTCCGTCGAGCGCCATGAGCGGAAGCCCCGTCTGCTGGATGGAAGCGGCGCGCAGGGCCGTCTCGGCCTCGTCCTGCCAAAGGGCGGGGCTGCCCAGCCGGAAAAGAAGCAGGCCGGCCCCGAGCGCGAGCAGGCCGGCCCGTATTCCTCGCGTCAACGAGGTCCGAAGGCCTTGCGCGGCCAGCGCGCGGTGATGGTGGACTGCATGCCGCCGCGCGGCGTGAACTTGCCGACGACCTCGAGCCAGACCGGCTTCGTCGCCTTCGCGACGTCGTCGCAGATGCGGTTGACGGCGTTCTCGTAGAAGATGCCCATGTTGCGGTAGCCGAGCATGTAGTACTTGAAGCTCTTGAGCTCGAGGCACTCCTTGTTCGGCAGGTAGCGCACCGTGATCGAGCCGAAGTCCGGCAGCTTCGTCTTCGGGCACACCGAGGTGAACTCGGGCACCTCGATCTTGATCTCGTACCCCTTGTACTGGTTGGGCCAGGTCTCGATCGGAGGCAGCGGCGCGTCGGCTCCCGACAGCGACAGGTCGGGGTTGTAGCCGTAGATCAGGGGTTTATTCGACATCTCTTCTCCTCAGTCTCAGGGAATTCAAAGCGACGGAAATCGAGCTCAGGGCCATGGCCGCGCCGGCGTATTCCGGACGGAGCAGGACGCCGAACCGCGGGTACAGCGCGCCGGCGGCCACGGGGATGAGCAGGAGATTATAGACGAACGCCCAGGCCAGGTTCTCGCGGATCACGCGGCGGATGCGGCGGCTGAGCTTGATCGCGCGCGCCAAGGTCATGAGGTCGGGGTTGAGCAAGGTCATGTCGGCCGACTCGATGGCGACGTCGGTGCCGGTGGCCAGCGCCACGCCGACGTCGGCGTGGGACAGGGCGGGCGCGTCGTTGAAGCCCTCTCCGACCATCGCGACCTTCTTGCCCTCGGTCTGGAAACGGCGCACGATGCCCGCTTTCTCCTCGGGCCTGATCTCCGCGAAGACGGTGCCGATGCCGCACAGCTCCGCGGCGCGGTAGGCGGCGGCGTTGCGGTCGCCGGAGACGAGATACACCTCGAGGCCCATGTCCTTGAGCGCGGCGACGGCGGCCGGCGCCGACGGGCGCAGCGCGTCCTCCATCTGGAACGCGCCGAGGAGGTCGCCGCCGAGGGCGACGCCGAGCAAGGAGCCGAACTCGGAGAAGCGCATGGCCTGGTCGGCCGGGATGGAGACGCCTTCCTCCTTGAGCCAGGGGAGGCTGCCCGCGCGGACCGTCTGCCCGCCGGAGGTCACGAGGACGCCGCGGCCCGGCAGCGCCTCGAAGGAGTCCACCTTCGGCGCCTTGACCTTGCGCTCCCGGGCGAGCGCGACGATCGCGGCGGCGAACGGGTGCTCCGAGCGCTCCTCGCAGGCCAGCGCCCAGGAGAGCATCTCGGCCTCGGTCCCGCGCACGGTGATCGCGCCGGCCGCGCGCGGGCGGCCCTCGGTGAGCGTGCCGGTCTTGTCGAAGAGGACGACGTCGAGCTTGCCGACCTCCTCCAGAATTTCAGCGTTTCTCAAGAAAACGCCCATCTCCGCCGCGCGTCCGATGCCCGCGACCACGGCGAGCGGCGTGGCGAGCCCGAGCGCGCAAGGACAGGCCGAGACGAGCACCGACACCGCGCACGTCATCGCGAGCAGGAAGCGCGGCTCCGGGCCCCAGCGCATCCAGAGCACGGCCGTCAGGATCGACAGGCCGATGACCACCGGCACGAACCAGGCCGCGATCTTGTCCACGTAGCGCTGGATCTTGGGCTTGGTGGCCTGGCTCTCGCGCACGGCCTCGACGATGCGCGCCAGCGCCGACTCGTCCCCGTGACGCGCCACGCGGACCTCGAGGGCCCCGCCCTTGTTGAGCGTGCCGCCCCAGACGCGCGAGCCGACCGTCTTCTCGACGGGCTGGCTCTCGCCGGTCAGCATCGACTCGTCGAGCGTGGAGCTGCCGGTGACGACCTCGCCGTCGCAGCCGATCTGCTCGCCGGGGCGCACGCGCACGGTCTCGCCGACCTCGACCTCGGCGAGCGGCACGACGACCTCCGCCCCGTCGCGCAGGACGCGGGCGGTCTTGGGGGCCAGGCGCATGAGCTTCGCCACGGCCTCGCTCGTCTTGCCGCGCGTGCGCGACTCGAGCCAGCGGCCCAAGGTCACGAACACGATCAGGCCGCTGACCGCGTCCCACTGGGTGACGCGCGCCGCGGGCGGCAAAGTCTCGGGGAACAGCACGACGTAGGCGCTGTAGAGGAACGCGGCCCAGGTGGACACGGAGACCAAGGTGTCCATGTCGGCGCGGCGGCGCAGCAGCGCGCGGGAGAAGCCCTGGTGGAAGTGCCAGCCGCCCCACAGCTGCACGGGCACGGCCAGGAACAGGGCGGTGTAGGGCGAGAGCCCCAGCATGTGCGCCGTCATCAGCGGGATGGAGAAGACGACCGCGACCTGCAGGCGCGTCATCAGCGCGCGCTGCTCGGCCTGCTGGGAGAGCAGGCTCATCGACTCGGCCTGGGTGCGGGACTCGCTCTCGCCGAGCACGTCGTAGCCCGCCTTCTCGATCGCGCGCCGCAGCGAGCGGACCTCGAGCTTGCCCGGGATCGGCGTGAAATCGATCGCGACCGTGCGCGAGGGAAGGTCCACCGACACGGCCTTCACGCCGTCGAGCTTGTTGAGCGCCCCCTCCACCTTCGCCACGCAGGACGCGCAGTGCATGCCGCGCACGGGCAGCACGACGCGGCGGGCTCCGCGAGCCAGCGGAGTCCTCACTGCAGGCTCCGCTTCCAGTCCCGCTCGAGCTCCTCGAGCGTCCGCCACGAGCCGGGGAAGCCCTCGGCGACGGCCTGGTCGAGGTTCTTGTCGTAGCGCAGCGCGCCGAGGAACTGGGAGAAGCCGATGCGGCCGCCGCGCTCGATCATGAAGCGGACCATGCTCTCCGCCTGCGCGTACCAGAGGCTGACCTCGTAGGCGCGCTCGGTGGCGGGCACGAGGCGGATCATCTGGTCCATCGGGATCGTCTGCGAGCGCATCGTCCCGCGCACCGAGGAGAACAGGTCCCCCTGGCCGCGGGAGCCCACGGCCTTGTTCTCCTGGAACACGGCCAGGCCCTCGTTGACCCAGCGGTGGTCCGGGTTGACGCGGCCCATGTACTCGAACCAGATCAGGTGGGTGACCTCGTGGGAGAGCACCGCGTCGACGCGCGCCGACGAGTAGGTGTAGATCGCGTTGCCGACCGCCACGCCGCCGGACCAGTCGGGCTGGCCGGTCTTCTTGCGGTACTCGTCCTGCGTGCCGTAGACGACGATCTGATACAGCCCGCGCGGCATGAACGAGTTGAGGCCGGTGTCGGTCATGATCCGGGTGTAGGCGGCCTCCGCCTGGGCCGAGACGCCGAGCACGGTGTCCTGGCCGTAGGCCTTCACCTTAAAGTGCAGGCTCGAGTTCTCCTGCGCGCCCGCGTCGAGGCCGGGGTAGACGCCCTCCATGACCCCGGAGTAGGAGCGCCCGCGGCCGTCGTCCGGAAGCTCCCCGGGATAGGGGATGCAGGCGGCGAAGAGGACGAGCGCGGAGGCGAGGCCGAGGCTTCTCACGGCCCCATTCTATAAAATTGCCGTCACTCCCCGCGAAGGACCGCGCTCACGCCGTCGACGATGGCCCTTTCGAGCCGCGCGGCCCGGGCGAGGAAATCGGCGAGGACCTTCTCCCGGTCCCCCGCGCCGCCGCCCGCCGTCAGGACCGGCGAGTCGTTGCGCAGGGGCGTGGACTCCCCGTCGTCGACGACGAAATGGCTCAGCGCGCCGCCGCGCCGCCAGGCGTAGGCGCGTTCGGTCCGGGACTTGCCGTAGCACAGCTCGAAGCCGGCCAGGCCGCCGTCCGCGTCCGGCCAGACGATCAGGTCCATCTCCTCGTCGGAGAACCAGCGGCGCGGGCCGTCCGCGCCGCGCTCCTGGGCCACGTCCGAGAATTCCTCGAGCACGCCCCTAGGGTAGCGCCCGCGCGCCGCGCGCGCAAGAGGAGTCTGCCCGAATTTCGCCAGCTAGCGGGCCGGAGGGGAGATGGGCCAGACGTCGGCGGAGATGGGTCGCATGTCGATCGACATAGGTCCGAAGACCCTCCCTAACCCTCACCATCGCGGTACAATGTTAGAATCGCCTACAGGCGACTCTGTAGCCCGGGGGATTGGCCCCGGGGTATCCACGATCCGGCCGCAACCGGATGAGCCCAGAGGACGGACTGCGCTTGAGCGCTTTCCGGCCTCTGGTTTTTTTTGCATGACCACAACGAAACTACCGACGTTCAGCAAGTGGGCCGACCATATCGCGAAGCGTAAGCGGGCCATCCTCGCCGTGCTGTTTATCGTCGTATGCGTAGCTGTGGCGCGCGAATCCCTCCGGCGCTACCTCGCCGCCCCGCCCGCCTGCGATCAGCCCTGCCCGGAGGGCCTGGGGTGCGACCCGCTCAGCTTGAACGTCGAGGTCAAGCCGACGCGAATCAAAGCCGGTGAGCCGCACGCACTTTGGTATCGCGCCGAATTGAAGAACCGCACTTGCCGCCGTTTGTCCGTGCTCAACGCGAAAGCCTTCGTCGATTCCGAAAAACTTTTCCGGAAATCAGGGGGCCTGTGGGTTTCGGTGACCGGGCCGGACGGGCATGAGATAAAGCAGTTGCCTTTGCCCCAACCGGACGGCGGAGCGAGGTGGGACTTCGGTTCCGCGCAGGGACAAAAGATATTCCCCGAAGGGACGATCCATCCGTATCGCTCCGACGAACAATCCTATCAGGAGGCGCGGCGCTCCGGGAAACTGGATGAGGATTGGTACATCGTTCTCCATCCCGGGGAGTCGTTCGCGACCATACCATCCCAACTCCGCCCATACCGGATAGTGGCCGCCAGCTCCAATAGGTCCGGCGGTTTTTCGCATGGCTATGCATGGGTCGATGCCGACGACGCCCCCCCCTTTCCAAAGCCACCGGAAGGATTCCAGGCCTTCGATCGATATTCGTTCGATCGACCCGGCCGGTATTCGATCAAGTTCGGCTATGACGCCGAGCCCTCATTTATGACCGTTAAGCCGCGTTGGGAGTCGCTTCCGAAGCCAGTCCAGCATTGGCTCGCCAAGCTCGGCTTGTGGCCGGACTACGACCTTAAGCTTGACGCGGCAAAGGTCCGTCTGGAAACGTCACCGCAGGTCATCGAGGTGCGGCCATGATGACCTTCCTCGTTTCAGGCCTGATGCTGGCCGCCGCCGCTCAAGCGCAGACCTCCAGGAACTGCACGGATTCCAATGCGGAGGTTTCCGCCTGTCCGGGAAACTACCTGCCGCAAGTGGTCGTCCCATCCGCGGGTGACAAGCAGATTGTCATCGATGCCCTCGCGAAGATGGAGCAGGCTAAAATAACTGAGGAAGCTGCTTTCAAGAGGTTGGCGGAGTTGAAGTTGCTCGCAAAAGGCGATCCCCGAGACGGTGACTACGTCAAGCAGCTTCAGATCGCCCAGTCCGCCACCAAGGTAAAATACGATCTCGCGAACGATGCGATTCGCCTCACCGTCGCCGTCTACAACTTGACTCCTCCAGTTGCCGATTTCACGGGTGACCCCCGCGCCTCGGTCCTCACGACGGCAAAGCCGTGGCTGCCTCGCTATAGTGAGCGCGAGACATACGACGAGGTCTTGGGGCGTTACCGACCTCGGACCGCTGAGGAACTGCGCAAAGAGGCGGCAAAGAGTCAATCCGCGATCGGCGGTTCAGGAATCGTGGCAGCGGCACGAACATGGGCAAAGGGCGAGATATCCATGTTCAGCCAAGCATTCGAAGATCCCGATGATCTGGCGGCCCTGATCTACCACGAGACATCCCATTGGGTGGACGTCGTTGCGAAGCCGGGCGGAGGAAGGGACTCCGACCTCCCAATCGTCACATTCCAATCGGAGGCCGACGCCTATGCGCGATCGGCGAAGATCGCCAAACTGCTTGGGCGGGATTCCACGCAAATGGAGGGGCTCGCCGCAAGATATCAGTTGCAGGCGCAGGAATCCGCGGGCCAGAGTTGGGAATGGGTCGTTTTGAACCGGAGGAATTGGCTGGGAACCGACCGCCGGGGGCCGCTGGGGATGGTCCCGGCGGAACCCGAAACCGGCTCTGACGGGGATGAGATTCTCCGCCAGAAAATGGCCGAAACGCAAAAACGGGTCAAGGAAAATAAGGAATATCTGGAGCGCCTGCAAAGGGAGCGTCGCGAGGAGGCCGAGCGCAATGAGGAGCTCGCGCGCCTGGAACGGAAGAAACGAGCGTTTCGCGAGGAGATGGACACCGAAGCGGCGGCCTGCGGTTATCGGATCACTTATGATGCCGACAACGAGACCATGCTCGGATTCAGCTACCGCGGGGGCCGGTTCATCCTCGGGCGGCACTATGTCCCGTTCGACTTCGGCGATTTGAAGGTGGTGTTCCTCATGACGCGCACCTGCCAAGAGATCGAGTCGAACGCGCATCAGCCGCCCCCCACGGCCTGCAACGGCGCCGCGTCTCTTTTGCATGAACGCGTTGGGCGCGGTGATTTCGAGCCTAAACTCAGATATCTCACGGCGACCATGGGGTTCACCTACTCCGACATGAGCGAATGCATCAAAGAACTCTTGGCCACGGCAGACAGCATCACCGACACCAGGTCCTTCGACAAGGTCGCCACGTCCTACCAAAAGCGACTCAGCAAGCGCCTGGCTCAAGAGGCCAAACGCGACCGTGACAGAGAGCGCCGGGAACGAGATCGCAAGGGAGAAGACGGAGATTCACCCCCGCAGGGCGGCAGGGACCGCGATTGCTATCGGAACGGCGATCCCTTCGGCTGTCAGCCTCGTTAGCTCTCTCAAGTTTGGTATCATCTCTCGTGGAACAAAGAACCGCATCCCCCTCGATCGGCGAGATCCTGACGGTCAAGGTGGACCGCATGGCCCCCGCCGGCGACGGCCTCGCCAAGGCCGAGGGCTCCAACCGCGTCGTGTTCGTGCCCGGCGCCGCCCCCGGAGACCGCCTCGAGGTCGAGGTGTTCGACGCGAAGTCCAACTTCGCCCGCGCCCGCATCAAGAAGGTCCTTTCCTCGGGCCCGGAGCGGATCGACCCTCCCTGCCAGCACCACGCCGCCCCCTCGCGCCCCGGGCCGTCCTGCGGCGGCTGCGACTGGCAGCACCTGGCCTACGAGAGCCAGCTCAAGCACAAGCGCGAGATCGTCGTGGACTGCGTCTCCCGCATCGGGAAGTTCCCGGAGGCCGGCGCGCTCGTCCTCCCGACCTTGCGCGCGCCCAAGCCCTTCGGCTACCGCAACAAGGTCCAGATCCCCTTCATGCCCGGCCCCAACGGCCCGCGCATGGGCTTCTTCTCCGCCGGCTCCCGGGAGATCGTGGACATGAAGGAATGCCCGATCCAGCCGGACCTGTCGGCGCGCATCGCCTTCACGGTCAAGGCCATGGCCATCGCCCGCGGCTGGACCTACTTCGACGGCAAGACCGGACGCGGCTGGCTGCGCCACCTCTACATCCGCACCAACGCCGAGGGCCAGGCCCTCGTCGGCCTCGTCACCACGCACCAGGAGTTCCCCGACCGCGAGGTGTTCGCCGCGGAGCTGCGCGCCAACCATCCCGAGATCGTCGGCATCCACCAGAACATCAACCCCGAGCGGACCTCGGTCGTGCTCGGGCCCGTCTGGCGCCGCCTCTGGGGCCAGCGCGAGCTCGAGGAGACCTTGGGACGATTCCACTTCTCGGCCTCCCCGGGCGCGTTCCTCCAGGTCAACACCCCCGCCGCCGAGGTCCTCTACAACGCGGCCAAGGACGCCGTCAAGGAGGGCGGCAAGATGTTCCCGATCGGCCTCGACCTGTACTGCGGCGTCGGCACGCTGACCCTGTGGATGGCGGACTCCTTCCCCAAGGTCCTCGGGGTCGAGGAGAACAAGGACGCGATCAGCGACGCCTACCGCAACGCCGAGCGCAACCGCGTGCGCAACGCCCGCTTCAAGGCCGGCCGCGCTGAGTCCGTCCTGCCCAAGCTCGCCAAGGAGCTGCCGGAGAACACCTGCGTCGTGGTGGACCCTCCCCGCGTCGGTCTGTCCCAGCCCGTGCGCCGCTTCCTGACCGACAAGAAGATCAAGCGCCTCGTCTACGTCTCCTGCGACCCCGCGACCTTCGCGCGCGACGCCGGCTTCCTGTCCCATTCCGGCTACGCGCTGCGCCGCGTGCAGCCCGTCGACCTTTTCCCGCAGACCAGCCATGTCGAGCTCGTGGCGTTGATGGACCGGAAGTAGGCCTTTAGACCTAGACGCTCTGGGGCCGGAGGGCCTTGCGTTTTGACGGTTTAGGGCTTATATTTGCTACAGCGTTCCCTAATAGGCATCCAACAGAGGACCCCCATGAAAACCCCTCGCCTCGCCCTGTTCGCCCTCCTCGCGCTCGCCCTCGCGCCCTTCGCGCAGGCCGCCGACATGCCCGGCTGGAAGGTGACCGACGAAAGCTTCCGGTCCTGGCCGAAGGTCTTCTTCACCGCCGGCGGGAAGTCCCTGACCCTGAACTGCCGCTGGGCCGAATGCAATCCCGAGAAGAACAAGACCGTCTCAAACCTCTACGTCATGAAGGATGTCGGGGTCGAGAAGATCCAGGTGACGATCATGGACCGCGTCCCGCTCGGCCGCTGGGACCCGCGGCGCCGGTTCGGCAGCGAGGAGAACCGGCAAGGCTACACCCGGGTGCCCAAGGTCATCGAGGCCGCCCGGAGGAAGTACACGACGGAGCTGTCGCATTTCAAGCTCGACAACACCGGCAAGGAGCTGGTGGTCGTGCAGGGAGACAAGAAATTCCCCGCGACGACCGACATCCGCTGGCAGTACGTCGACGCCACCGGCAACGTGATCGCCGTGGCCCCTCCGACGAAGGAGGCCGACGACCTGCTCAAGCCGGAGAACGGCGGACGCGGCGGCAACGGCGGACGCGGCGACCGCGGCGGCCGGGGCGGGAGCGGCGCCCCCTCCGGCAAGTGGTGGTGCGACCCCAAGACCGGCGAGAAATACAACGCGGCGCGCGGCCGGCGCGGCAGCACCCTGCTCGCGTCCAAGGACGCGCCCTGCAAGAAGACCGGCTCCGGCACGGCCCCCGGCCCCGTCGTCACGAACCCCGACACGGACGCGGACGCCTCCCTCGCCCTCGTCGAGGGCACGGAGACCCGCTGGCTGACCAAGGCCCAGGCCGCGGCCTACGCCGAGGCGCGCGGAGCCGCGAAGGACGCCGCCGCGAAGAAGGCGGCGGACGACAAATATCGCGCCCTCGTCGAAGCCCAGACCCGGCCCGGCGCCGTCGCCGACTACAAGGCGGCCCGCTCGCTGCCGGCCAAGGACGCCCCCGCCAAGATCAAGGCGGCCCTCGACCCCCTGGAGATGTGGGGCGGCAAGGACGTGAAGGCCATCGTCGCGCCCTTCCAGGAGAAGGCCGAGCCGGCGACCGCGAAGCTCCTCGAGATCCAGCTCTCGAAGGCCGACTGGGAGCTGCTCAAGAAGAAGCCCGAGGACCAGCTGAAGTACACCCAGTCCCGCCTCGGGGCCAACGGCTCGTCCGGCGACGGCACCGCCTTCGACGCGAAGTACCTCGACCCCGTGGCGCTGCGCCTCGGAGCGGAGGCCGCTCGCAAGGCCGTCGGGTCCACCGAAGGGACTCCCCCCGGCGGCGTCGTGACGAACCCCAACGACGGCAAGCTGATCCCCCTCCTGACGGACGACGAGAAGAAGCTCCTGACCCCGTCCGAGCTCGCCGTTTATGAGGGGATGTACAAATCGGCGCCCACGCCCAAGGAGAAGGACAAGAGCCTCCAGAACGAGTCGAAGCGCCTGCGCGATCTGATCGCCTCCGAGGGCCGCGGCAAGTCTCCCGCCTACGCCAAGCCCGGGGACCGGGCCGCGTTCGACAAGCTGCCCGAATGGCAGCGGAAGAAGTTCTGCGACGAGCTCCTGGCCGAGACGGCCAATCCGGGGGCCGATACCCGCGGCGCCGAGTTCGGCGGCGGAGGCAGCACCGACCCGACCGCCCAGCTGAAGGACACCCACGCGCGCTCCGCGACGAACACAGGGACGACGACGGCCCCCGCCTCCACCGGTCCCGAGTGGGCCGTGGACGCCTGCAAGCCTTACCGGTCGCCGGCGACGGTGAACAACCCCGGCGGCAAGCCTCCGCTGGGCGGCGTGGTGCCGACGCCCGGCAACGGCGTCGACGTGGAGAACAAGGAGAAGGAGAAGAGCAAGTGGCTCACGCAGGACCTTCTCACCAGCGCCGCGAAGGGCGCGATGGTCGGCCTGCTCGTAGGGTCCCTGTTCGGGCCGGTGGGCCTCATCGCCGGGCCCATCCTCGGCGGCGCCTTGTTCTACGGCCTGACCAAGATCACGAGCTGACGGCGGGGGGCCGAAAGGCCCAGGCCGGGAAGGACCGAACGCCCCTTACGGGGCGTTTCGCTTGGCGCTATCCTATGGGCATGAGAGCCTTGGTCCTGCCCATGCTGATCGCCGCCGCCTTCGCCGCCCCGGCCCGCGCCGCCGTCCCCGCGGCGAACCTCGAGGCGCCGAACTTCGACGGCGCGCGCGTCCGCCCCGAGGGCGACCTCGTGCGGGCGGGCTCCGGGACCGACGGCCGCACGCAGGACCAGATCGCGAAGGACGAGCAGGTCAAGGCCGACGCGCGCGCCCAGGCCGCCCTCAAGGCCTCGACCCCCGGACCCGACAAGGAGATCGAGCCGCCCAAGCCCGCCGAATGGTCCAAGTCGGACCACATCATCATGGGCGTCAAAGGCGCGATGGTCGGGCTGCTGGTCGGCTCGCTGTGGGGCTTCGCCGGCATGGGCATCGGCGTGCTCGTCGGCGGCCTGATCGGCTACGCCCTGTCCCGGCTCACCGCTTAGACGCGCCCTCGTCCTTCATCCCCCACGCCAGCATCCCGGCGCCGACGGAGATGCACGAGTCGGCCACGTTGAACACGGGCCAGTGGTGCAGGTGCAGGAAATCCACGCCGAAGCCGAACGCCAGGCGGTCGTACAGGTTGCCCACCGCCCCGGCCGTGACGAGCAAAGCCCCCCACTGCAGCCAATGGTCGTCCTTCGGCCAGCGCCGCCGGATGACCTGGAGCGCGACGACGAGCCCGATCGAGACCGCGGTCAGGAGCTTGTTGGCGCCCCGCCCCATGCCGAACGCGGCGCCCGTGTTCTCGACGTAGGTCAGGTCGAAGAAGGGGACCAGGGGGATCGTTCCGACGGCCTTGAGCGAGCCCGCGGCCCAGATCTTGGTCGCGCGGTCGAGCGCGAGCAGCGCGACTAGAGCTGCCGCGCGCAGCGTCCGCATAGCTCCGGGTTGGACGCGTTCGAGCCGATGTCCGTCTGCCAGCGCCAGCAGCGCGGGCATTTGGCGCCGTCGGCGTGCACGACCGAGACTTCGGTCAAGGCGCCCCAGGCGACCTGCGAGACGATGAACAGCTCCTCCAGGTCAAGCCCCTTGAACTCGGCGGCGTCGCCGGGCAAGGTGACCTTCGCGTCGAGGGACTTGCCGATCAGCTTGGCCGTGCGTGCCTCCTCGAGCTTCTTGAGGACGCGCTCGCGCAGGTCTCGCGCCTTGCCCCAGCGAGCGGCCAGCGCCTCGTCGGTCCAACGCGCGTCGGGCGCCGGAAGGTCCCAGAGGAACACGCTGTCGGCCGGCCGCGCGGGCCAGAAGCGCCACGCCTCCTCGGCGGTGAACGACAGGATCGGGGACAGCAGGGAGCACAATCGGGCGAGGACTTCGGCCATCACCGTCTGCGCGACGAGACGCTCTTGGGAACCGAGCTTGAAGGTATACAGGCGGTCCTTGATGCCGTCGAGGTAGAAGGACGACAGATCGAACGCGCAGAAGTCGACCAGCCTGCGGGCGGCGTCGCGGTAGCGGTACGCGCGGTAATCCTCGAGCGTCTCCTTTTGGACGAGAGCGAGCCGGTGCAGGAGATAGCGCTCCATCTCCGGAAGCTTGTCGTAAGCGACGGCCTTCGACGCGTCGAACCCGTCCAAAGCGCCGAGCAGATATTTAAAGGTGTTGCGAACGCGGCGGTACGAATCCTCCGGCCCTTTCAGAAGATTGTCGGAGATGCGCACGTCGTCGTTGTAGTCGCACAGCGCGACCCAGAGCCGGAGGAGGTCGGCGCCCCACTTGGAGATGACCTCCTGGGGCGCGACCACGTTGCCGGTGGACTTGTGCATCGCCCGGCCCTTCTCGTCGAGGACGAAGCCGTGCGTCAGCACCGCCTTGTACGGGGCCTTCCCGCGCAGGGCCGTGGACATGACGAGAGAGCTCTGGAACCAGCCGCGATGCTGGTCGGAGCCCTCCAGGTACAGGTCGGCGACGGCGTCCTCGCCGAGCACCGAGAGCCAGGAGACGCCGGAGTCGAGCCACACGTCCAGGATGTCGGACTCGCGGCGGAAGCCGTCGGCCAGGGCGGGATGCTCGGGCAGGAAGCCCCAGTCCTTGCGCGTCAGGACCTCCCCCCACCGCTCGAACCAGAAATCGGTGCCGTTGGTCGCGGCGTGGCGCTCGATGGCCTGGAGCACGGCGTCGTCGAGGACCGCCTCGCCGGTCTTCACCGAGTACAGGACGGTGATCGGCGTGCCCCACACCCGCTGGCGCGACAGGCACCAGTCGGGGCGGTTGGTCACCATCGCGGCGATGCGGTTGCGGCCCTCGGCCGGGACCCACTGCGTCTTGTCGATCTCGGCCAGCAGGTGCCCGCGCAGGGCCTCGGAGAGCTTCAAGAACCATTGCTCGGTGGTGCGGAAGATGACCGGGTTCTTGCAGCGCCAGCAATGAGGGTAGGAGTGCGAGATGTCCTTCTTCGCGAGGAGCAGGCCCCGCGCGGCGAGGTCCGCGACGATCTCGGGGTTGCCTTCCTTGAAGATGTTCTTCCCCTTGAACTGCGGGGCTTTGTCGGTGAACACGCCGGAGCCGTCGACGGGATTGAGGATCTGGAGGCCGTACTTGATGCCGGTGTGGAAGTCGTCCTCGCCGTGGCCGGGGGCCGTGTGGACGATCCCCGTCCCATCCTCCGCCGTGACGTAGTCGGCGACGACGGTGCGGCCCGCGCCGTCGGCGGCCGAGGGCGGGACGGGCAAAGCGTAGGTGATCTCGGGGTTGTCGAAGAACGCGCCGTCCCAGGTCTTGATCTTCTTCCAGCTCGTCGCCCCGACGATGGCCTTGACGGCCTCCAGGCGGTCGTGGCCCAGGAGCAGCGAGCGCTTCACGCCGCCGATCTCGGCGGCGACCAAGGTGTATTTGAGGAGCGGGTTGAACGCGGCGGCGCGGTTGGCCGGCAAGGTCCAGGGAGTGGTGGTCCAGATCACCAGCTCGGCGCCCTCGAGGAGCAGGACGTCCCCCTTCGAGGCCGCGGCCGCGAACGGCCGCAGCTTGAGGGCGACGTACACGGACGGGGAGGTCTTGTCCTTGTACTCCACCTCGGCGTCGGCGAGCGCGGTCTCGCAGGTCGGGCACCACAGGACGGGCTTGAGGCCGCGGTAGACGTGGCCCTTCTGAACGAGCAGGCGGAAGGCGCGAAGGATCTTCGCCTCGAACTCGCGCGACATCGTCTTGTAGGGGTTCTCCCAGTCGCCCTGCAGCCCCAGGCGCTTGAACTCCGCGCGCTGCAGGCCGATGAAGCGCTCGGCGAAGGCGGCGGCGTCGCGGCGG
This sequence comes from Elusimicrobiota bacterium, assembly GCA_016191335.1. GTDB lineage: Bacteria > Elusimicrobiota > Elusimicrobia > UBA1565 > UBA9628 > GWA2-66-18. The sequence continues at coordinate 15,409 of JACPOW010000056.1, forward strand.
AACTTGGGGATGTCCGTGACGCCGCGCTTGCTCATCTTCATCTCCTTGAGCAGGGCGGTCTCGATGGGCAGGCCGTGGCAGTCCCAGCCGGGGACGTAGGGCGCGGCGTGGCCCATCAGCGCGCGGGCTTTCACGGTCATGTCCTTGAGGACCTTGTTGAGGGCGTGGCCGATGTGGATGCTGCCGTTGGCGTAAGGAGGCCCGTCGTGGAGCACGAACGGGGGCCGGCCCTTCTGGCGCTCCTGCATCTTCCGGTACAGGCCGGCGTCCTCCCAGACCTTCAGCAGCTCCGGCTCGCGCCGGGCGAGGTCCCCTTTCATGGGGAAATCGGTCTTCGGGAGGTTGATGGTGGCCGACCAGTCGGTGCGCGCTTCGGGCATGATCGCCATCCTACAATTTTTGATAGTATGCCCTCCATGGACACCTTCATCGCCGTCTGCCTCGCCCTGATCGTGCTCGAGCTCGGCGTCATGCTCGCGGTCTTCGCCTTCGTGATGCTGAAGGTCAAGGACGCCGCCGCCGCCGTCGAGGTCGCCGCGTACCGCGTGGACCAGGAGGTCCTGTCCGTCGGCGAGACCTTCCGCTCCGGCTGGGGCGGGGCGGTGAGGACGATCGTCTCCGCCGGCATGGCGTTCCTCCGCCGCTGACATGCCCGTCCTGCGATCCATCAAGCGCTGGTTCATCGACCCCCAGTTCGCGCGCAAGAAGGAGTTCCTGCGCTCGCTGGACATCTTCAAGGACCTCCGCGACCGCGAGCTGGGCTACCTCGTCGCGGCGCTCCATTCCCGCACCTACCGCGAGGGCGAGGTCGTCTTCGTCGAGGGCGACATCGGCCGCGCCCTCTTCGTGCTGGAGAGCGGCGCCGTCGAGCTGACCCGCCCGTCGGCGGGCGGGGCGCCCGCCGTCCTGTACAAGCTCAAGCCGGGCGACTTCTTCGGGGAGATGGCCCTGCTCGAGTCCCTGCCCCGGACCGCCACCGCCACGGCGACCGAGAAGACCCACCTGCACCTGCTCTACAAGAGCAAGCTCGACGCGCTGCTGCAGTCCGAGCCACGCATCGGCGTGTCCATCATGCGCCACCTCGCGCGCCTGCTCTCCGCCCGGCTGCGGCGCATGAACGCGGACTCCAAGCCCGTCATCGGCAAGAATGACTGAGGCGCGCCGGGAGTTCCCCGTCCTCACCACCTTCGTCGTCGGAGGAGCGCTGCTGTACGCCTTCTCCCGCCTGCACCACGCGCTCGCCCCGTTCGTCCTCGCCGCCGCCTTCGCCTACGTCCTCAACCCGATCGTCAGCTATTTCGAGGCGCGCGGCCTTCGCCGCTCCCAGCTGGTCGTCTTCGGCTACGTCGCCGCCGCGGCGCTCGCCTTCGTCGCCTACGCGGGGCTCAAGTCGATGATCCTCTCCGAGACGGAGCTGTTCCAGGAGCGCGCCCCGGCCTATCTCAGCCAGCTCCAGAAGACGGCCTACGCCCAGCAGACCTTGCTCACGAAGAAGCTGCCCCTGCCGCCGAAGGTCGCCGAGCGCGCCCTCGAATCCGCGATCGGCGGCGCTCTGGAGGTGCTCCAGGACCTGCCCGCGCACGTGCTGACCTTGCTGCCGCTCCTCGCGCACGCTCTGCTCGTCCCCTTCATCGGGTTCTTCTTCCTGCTCGACGCGCCCGACGGCGTCGAGGGCGGCATCCAGATGTGCCCCAGCCGCTACGTCGAGCAGGCGATCCACCTGCTCAGCGAGGTCGACACCGTCCTCGGCAACTACCTGCGCGGCCTCATCATCGTCGTGACCGTGATCTTCATCGTCTCCTTCCTCGGCCTGCTGGCGCTGGGCATCGACAACGCGCTGATCATCGCCGCCATCTCCGGGGTCAGCTCGGTGGTGCCCTACTTCGGCCTCGCGATGGGCATACTCGTCGGCGGGGCGATGGCCGTCTACCAGTTCGGCACGCTCGTGGCGGCGGCCAAGGTCGCCCTGCTGTTCGTGGGCATCCGCCTGCTCGAGGAGATGCTCATCCAGCCCATCATCGCGCGCCACTCCCTGCACATGCACGCGATGACCAACCTGTTCGCGCTCATCGTCGGGGGCGCCACCTTCGGCTTCCTCGGCCTCGTGTTCGCGGTGCCGGCGGCCGGGATCATCAAGGCGCTCGTCTCGGTGACCTGGTCGTGGTACTCCAGCGAGCGCGGCCTCACCCTCGGCGCGGCCGACGGCGTCGGCGTCCCCTACACCTAGGGCGCCTTCGCGTCGCGCGCGACGCGGAAGCCCGTCCCGCCACGAACGTCCACAAACCTGGCTCTTTCCGAATGGTGACGGGCTAGTCCCGGTTTAAATCGCGGTAGGTGATGCCGAACGGCCGCGGGGATCCCTGCTTCGCCGTTTTTGCATCGTCCGACTCTACGCCGGTTCCAACGCAGGTCGGGCAGGGCTTTACATCGTCGACGAAGGAGGGAGAGATGCCGAAACGAATTTTCGGCTGCGCGGCGCCCTCGATCCTGTCGGCGACGACGAAGAGGTGGCCCAGCGCCCGCACGCGCTGCTTCGATTTCCCATCGGCGCGGATGTCGAGCAGCTTGAGCCCGAAGGAAAGCTGCAGGGCCCGGCTCGGCGCGGGATCCGAGCTCGCAATCTCTTTGGACAACAGGCGGCCGATCGAATCGAACGCGCCTCGTTCGAGCAAGCCTTGAAGCTCTTTCGAAACCGCGGCCTCGAGGGCCTCCATGCCCTCGTCGGATGATGGTCTTGTCATGGACGCTCCTTTCTGTTCTTCGTCGCGCCCGCCCCGCCGGCTGGCGGAACCGGTACGTCAAGCCTGAGAGTGGGACAGGGCGGATTCAGGTCTGGATTGACCGGCATGTATGTTATGCCGGAGACCGTGCAATCGTAAATGCAGAGCCCATTGGGATCGCCGGGCGGATAGCGCTTGCCGGTCCACGTGCATGACTGCGTTTCCCCGACAGCCCGCTTGATGCGCTTGACCAAATCTTCGACGACGCCGATCCATGCCTGGACTTCAGCGGCCAACACGGCGAGGCGTGCATCATAAGGCTTGCTTTCGGCGTGAAACCTGGCCAATTCGGCGTTATGGTCATCGCCCCGTTTGACCAGCTTGGCGAGCCATGCCTCGAGGGCCGTCGCGTCTTGCAGGCACCAATTCCAAGTCGTCTGATCCCGTGCGGGCATGCATTTGGAACGATGAACCGCTACTGCCTCGGTATAAGGCACCGTGTCGGCTTCAAGTTTCGCGAGGTTCGCGTCCAGACGCTGCTTCCAAGGATCGAGTCGGTTGTTGGCGAGATCATCGATCGCGTCCGCCTCGGGAAGCATGGCGTCGCGTTCTGCGGTACGCGCTTGATGCTCCGATTTAAGTGGTTGCCGGACCGCGTCGGGGAGTCGCGCGAACGGGCCACCGTTCACGAGACCAGTGGCCTCGGCTAACGGCGAATTCGACCGCAGATAAGGTCCGATATCCGAAACGGCTGCGACGGAGACGACGCCGGTCGCCGGAACGACGGAAGTAGAGATCGCTGCAGCGGCGTCCGCGGGAGCGGCATCGGGAATTTCAACGAATTTCTTTCCGGTCAAGTCATATTGATTTGCTTTGGGCAGCGAACTGGCCGAAAAACTTCGTTGTTCGCCGAAAGGTTTCGGCATGCGCTTTGCGGCCGATGGAGCTGCGGATGCCGAGGCGCTGAGCGATACGCAGGCGCCTAGAAAAATCGCGGAGGCCATGCGAATTCCGAACCGGCAGGGAATTCGACGGAGTGGAATGGTCATGGACCTAGGTTAACAGGCTCGGCCCGGCGGCGCCAGGGGAAAACAAGGTGGGGAATATTAGCCCGCTTCCGGTGGCGGCCGCCTTTTTATGGAAGCAGGGTTATTGTCGTCTTGTTTACGCGGTCGAGATACTAGGAGTTCGTCCGAGTAATCGGAGTTGGCGAACTGATCTACGGCGATAGATAATCACTCGCACCGGCGCGAGTGATTATCATTGAGAATAGATCACGAGACGAACTCAACGGCGTTTGCCCCCACCAGCCTGGCGGCCCCGCGGGGGCCGCCAGGCTCCTCGCCTGCGGCGAGGAGCCCTTTTAACGGCACGATGAGGCGAGCAATCGTCGTCGGTAAGCAGTAAAATTCTCTCTGTCGCCCGAGGAGAGAATGAGCAAAACCTAC
>JACPOW010000122.1 GCA_016191335.1 Elusimicrobiota bacterium
CAACGACCAGGACAAGTCAGTCATTTGTCGGACGTTAAACAATAGAGGGATAAAAAGTATTTCCGGAACAAGAAACGGAACACTGAAGTTTTTCAGAGTGGTGCCCATGGGATCATAATTCAGATCCAAGTAATACGCTGTCCACACCAGCACGCATTTAAGTGCCGTAAGCGCGAGTGCCCAGATTCCGAATGACCTTGCCCAGGGAGCCTTTACTTTACCTGTGACCATGGTTATATAAAGGGCAACGAACACAATTAGCACGGAGACCGCGAGAATCATTCGACCTCCAAGGTCAAGCAAGCGGAGGACGCGTTCCCAAAGGTTCGCCCGCGATCGCCGAAACTTCGGTGCTTTACCAAGTAGTCAGGACACAGCCGACTACGTGAGATGCCTCCGATAATCCGAATTCGCTCCGGATCCCGTTCCAGCGCCACGCCAGACACGTCGCGTTCGCAGTTTTTTACCCGGCGTTTAACTTCTTCGGTGGGGACGGCTGCGCCTGGTCGGAGAACCTTCGTCGCCGGCGCGCTCTCGTGTCTTGCGTATTTCCTTCTCGCGACTCTCGCGCGGAACTTCAGCGCTACAACCTTGAATCGCTGGCCCACTATAACCCCGGTCATACAATTCGTCAAGACCCCAATCGAAGCAAAGCTCCAATTCTTATAGGCCCACAGAATTTCTGGGCCTAGCCGCAGTCCGATCGTCCACGGGCGCTCCCCCGACGCTATTTCCGGTCACGAAGCGCCCGCGCCGTCTCGTCCCGTGCGGAACGAAGCTCCGCACGCCGGGGATCGTCAGACGCGCCCGGCAGCTTCAGCGCGCGGTCGTAGATCTTCAAGGCCTCGCCGGGCCGGCCCAGACGGACATAGACGGCTCCGAGCGAGAGATACGCCGGCAGGAAAGCCCCGTCGTCCGCGATCGCCCGGCGCAGGTCCGCGGCCGCGGTCTCCCATGATCCCGCCTCGGCCTCCAGCACCGCCTTGTCCGTCCAGAGGGCGGCGGAGTCCGGGCGCAGACGCAACAGCTTGACGGCCAGAGCCTTAGCCTCGCGGGGCAGGCCCCTTGCTTGCAGTTTCACGACGGCTTCCCGCATCGGGTCATCAAGGAAGGAGACCTTCCGGGACGCCGGGTCGTCGAACAGATGATGCAGTTCGTTCCAGAGCGGGATCCATTCCTCGGGCGGAAGATCGGAGAAGAGCTCCCGCACGCGGTCCCAGAGCATCTCCAGGCTCATCAACGGCTCCCCGGGATGGCTCTTGACGAGCATCGAATGCGCCGCCAACAGATGCTCCTTCGCCGGCCGCGACCGGCCTTGCCGGGAGTAGGCGTAGGCTTTCAGGAGATCGGGGTCGAGCTTCTCGGCCTCCCGCGTGAGCGGAGACAGGGTTCCGGACCAGGCGAGGAGAGGCTTGCTATCGCCAGCCAGGGAGACGGCCCAGTCGCGATGGAGGCTCCAGAAAGCGTTGTCGGGGCGAAGCGCCGAGGCGCGCGTCCAGTCCTCGACCGTCCCGGGGCGGTCGCCCGCCTTCAGCCGCCGCCACCCGCGCCGGTAGTGGAGCCACCCGTCGTCCGGAGAGGCGGCCAAGGCCCCAGAGAGCGCCTCATCCGAGGCGGGCGAACGCCGCGCGGCGAGCCAGGCGTAGCGCGCGGCCCGTCCGTCGGCCTCGACGGCGGCGAGGGCCGAAGCGGCGACCGTGAACAGCAGCCATGCCCGGACAACCGGGACGGCGCGCGAGGCCGCTTCGTCCGCCTTCGCGGTCCACGGGACGATGAGCATGGCCGCGAGCACGGCCAGCAGCGGCCAGAGCGGCACCATGTAGTCGGGGAGCACGGCGATCGCGCAGTGGATGAGAAGGTAGTAGACGCACAGCAGCGAAAGGGCCCGCGCCGACGCTTCCCGCCGTCGGACCCAGGCGCCGGCGACGGCCAGCGCGAACAGCCACGGCTGGAGGCTGAGCGCGAAGACGAAACGGCCCGCGAAGCCTTTCGCGTAGCGCAGGGGATGACGCGCGATCTGCTCGAACGCCCAGCTCAGGACCTGCGGCAGGTGCTGGCTCTGAAGGCGGGGCTCGGCTCGGACCTGGGCGCGCCAGAACTCCTCGGAATAATGGACCGGCCCCCCCGGCGCGCTGATGGTGTTCGGCGAAGACTCCCCCCGCTCGGAAATGGCGAGCTGCTGGTGGATGACCCAGTTCATGACGATCCACGGGAGCAAGGGCAGGTACGGGACCGTCAGGAGAATCGCCGCGTTGACGGCCCATTTTCGGCCGGACTTCGCGCGGTCGAGCCATTCGAGCCCGGCCAATAGCGGAGGCAGGAGCAGGAGAGGAGAACGGAAGAGAAGGCTCGCTCCGATCGCGGCGGCGAGGACGACTGTTCGGGCAGGGGTCGGAGAGGAGGTCCGCCAGACGAGAGCCAGCGCCGCCTGAAAAACGAACAGGGCGTAAAAGAACTGGATGTAGGTGTTGTGCCGCGGCCAGAGATCGGGCAGGGCCAACAGGACGAAGAGCACCGGGACGGCGGCGGCGAGTGAGCCCGACAGGACGCACAGTCCGGCGACGCTCAACAGGCCGGCGAGGATCGCGGCCTCCCGCCACGGCCTCGGTCCGGGCCGGACACGGCTGAAGAGCCGCGCGGCGACAAGGCTCGACAAGGGCATGTGGAAGGAAGGATACAGCGAGCCGCCCGGATTGACGCCGTGGACGAGGACCTCTCCGCACTCCGCATAAGGGATGGATGCGCCGTGCGCCTCGGTGCCGGGAAGGACCCAGGAACGGGCTTGAAGAACGCCCCAACCGAGCAGGAGCGCCAGGGCCATGAACGCGACGCGGGATTGGGCTCTGATGGGCCAAATTACAGCATTTTCCAGTGCAATTTGTGGTCGGAGCCGGGGCCCTGATTTCTCAGCCATGCCCCGATTGTACACTCCGGGTTTTTCTGTTATACTCCGAAAATCACACCGGGAGGATCCATGGTCAACAAGTCCGAATGGCTGCTGGCGGTCATCCTCATTGCCGCCCCCACGGTCGCGCGCGCGTCCGATTCGAATCCTCCCACCTATACCGCGACGCCGACCGAAGCGCCGAAGCCCGCCCAGAGCGGCAAAGTCCCCGCGGCCACGCCGGCGCCGGCGGCGGTGGAAGCCGCGGCCGGGGTCAGGACTCGCCAGAACCTCGACCGCCAGATCGGGGAGACGATGGCGGCCCTCGCCGAGGCCGAGCAATGCGTCGAGACGGAGAACTCGCTCAAGGGGGATCTCGCCAAGAAGAAGGCGCAGCTGAACGCGGAGTTCAAAGGCAAGATCCCGGTCGCCTTCAACGATCTCCTCTGGGCGAAGACTCAGAGGATCAATAAGCAGCACGCGGCTTGCGCCCTCCAATACGAGAGCGTCGGCAAGCTTTTCGCGGCGCTGGACACCGCGTTCGGCACCATCGAACCGAAGAGCCTCAACGTCTCGAAGCAGCGGGCGACCGCCGACGCGGGGAGACAGCGATACCTGCGGCTGCTGCCGACGGCTAGGCCTTACAACAAACCGGCCCCGGCGAAGCCGGCCGCGGAAGCGACGGAGTAAGCCCGGTGCCCGTCTCCCCCTCCAAGCCGAAGCGGACCCCCGCGGCCGCCTCCAAGCTGCAGTTCAGCGTCGACCCGCGCCTCGAGCTCGACGGCGTGATGGAGCTCCTCGCCTGGGACCTGACCAAGAACAAGGCCCACGCCGTGGACTTCATGCACCCGGACATCGAGTACGTCCGCGCCGCGCGCAAGTACTTCGCCCCGTACAAGGACCATCCCGCGATCAAGCACCGCGCCCTGGCCTCCTCGCGCGCCTTCGACCTGGGCCAGCGCGGCCAGGGCCTGATGCGCCTCTCGCCCCTGCCCGAGCTGAAGCCCCACTCGCAGATCTCCATCGCCTTCCTCGCGCACTACGTCGGCGGCGACGCCGAGCTCGAGAAGTGGCTGCAGCACATGCGCGACTTCGCGATCGACTCCAAGTTCATGGAGTTCTTCGACAAGAACGTCCATCTGCTCGACACCGACCTGGCGAAGATGAAGGCCGACATCGAGGCGACGGACTACATCGGCAAGATCGAGGCGTACTGCGGCCTCCCCTTCGAGGGGCGCTACCTGTTCGTCCTCTCCCCGTTCATCTCCTCGGATACCGGCGCGAACATCGTCCAGCGCGGCGAGGACGGCCTGGCCGACATCATCTCCGTCCTCGGCCCCGTCGAGCACACGGCGGGCCCGATCGCGACGACCTATCACCGCCTGCACGCGCGCATCTGGCACGAGGCGGCGCACGGCGTCCTCGACAACGTGACCGAGCTGTTCGGCGAGGACATCGCCCGCAAGCAGCCCCCGCAGAAGAAGGCCACCCGCGAGTACCAGAACTGGATGCACCACGTCCGCGAGCACATGGTCCGCTCCGTCATGCTCCGCCTCGTCGCCCTCGAGATCAGCGCCGCCCTCTCCGACCAGGAGCTCCAGCACGAGGAGGACTGCGGCCTGCCCTACCTGCGCGACTTCAAGAAGCGCATCGCCGAGTACGAGAAGGACCGCAAGAAGTACCCCACCTTCGCCGACTTCTACCCGCGCCTGCTCGACGTGCTGCCCGCGCCGCCGAAGGGCAAGGCCGCGCGCCCGCTCGACCGCGAGGGCGACCCCTACCGCGACTGGATCACCGAGAACGCGATGCCGTTCTACACCGAGCGCCAGCGCGTGCGCGCGCTGTGGTACCTCGACCTGATGCTCCAACGCTCGAAGAACCCGGGGCTCCTCCTCAAGCGCGCCTGCCTCAAGCACCTGCTGGGACGCACGCAGGAGGCGGTCAAGGACGCCGAGGCCGTGCTGGCCCTGCGCCCGAAGGACGAGGGCGCTTTGCAGGTGCTCAAGGGCGGCGGCTCGTCGTCCAAGGGAACGGGCACTCCCGCTCCCGCCGTGGAGAAGGCCCCCGCCGGACGCGAGGACCCCTACGAGCGTCCCGCCGACCTGCGGCGCCTCAACGAAGAGGGCATGAAGCTATACCTCAAGGGCGGCCACGCCGCCGCGCTCAAGAAGTTCGAGGCGGCGCTCAAGTCCGCGCCCGAGGACGCGGAGACCTTGGTCAACGCCGCCGTCGTCTACGGCGAGACCGCGCAGGACGCCAAGGCGCTGGCCGCCTACGAGAAGGCCATCGAGCGCTGCCTGGCGGTCCCCTCTCCGCAGAGCCGCACGACGGCCGCCGCCGCGATGACCTCGCGCGCGACCCTGCACGAGCGCGCGAAGGACCTCAAGGCGGCCCGCGCCGACCTGGAGCGCGCGCTGCAGCTCGCGCCGATGGAGTGGGACCAGCGCCCGGCCATCGAGAAGCGCCTCAAGGGACTGGGGTGACCGGGACCGCGGAGCAGGACCTCGAGGCGCTCACGGGCGCCATGACCGCGGCGACGGCCCAGACCTGGCTGCCCCAGCTCAAGACCGCGGTCGACAAGGCCTCCCACGGAAACGGCCAGTCCGCCTCCCCCGACGAGGCCATCCGGCGCGCGCTCGACAAGGCCCTCTCCCTCGTGCCCGCCGACTGGGAGCTGCTGTGCCTGCGCGGCACCAGCCTCGCCGGCCAAAGCGATTTCGACGCCGCGCTGCGCGACTTCGACGCCGCCATCAAGGCCGCCCCGCATTCGCCCAAGCCTTACGCCGGCCGGTCCTACCTGCACACCCGCCTCGGCGACTGGGCGAGCGCGCTCGCCGACCTCGACCGGGCCGCCGCGCTGTCGGGCGCCGGCGCCGGGAGCTCGCTCGACCGCGGCCTCGTCCTCCTGTCGCTCGGGCGCGCCGCCGAGGCCCGGGCCGAGTTCGCCAAGCACACCAACGACCCCGAGGCCCGCTACCAACTCGGACGCGCCTTGATGGCCGAGGGAAAGACCGACGAGGCGCAGGCGGAGATCCGCGCGGCGATCGCGGGCACCGGCGACGGCTCGTCGCGCCGTCGCTCCTACGAGCTGATGGAGACAGCGGCCGCCGCTTTGGGCCACATCGCGAAGTCCGGCAAGGCGGCGAGCGCCCCCGGGGAGAAATACATGAGCGACGCGAAGAAGAAGTCGGCCAAAGACGGCAAAGGATGCCTCTGGCTCCTCGGCGTCGGCATCGACCGCCCCTATGAGGTCACGCTCAACACCTTGATGGCCCTCAAGCGCTGCGACGCCGTCTACACCCAGGCCGACACGCGCGAGGTGCGCGAGCTGCTCGAGGCCGTGTTCCCCGGGGTCCATTCGATCGCGACCGGCGGCGGCAAGGGCGCGAACCCCCAGGAGACGGTGTGGAAGACGGTGAAGGCCGAGCTCGACCGCGGCTCGCAGACCGGCTACGTCACCTACGGCCACCCGATGCTCTTCGGCGAAGGGAACATGATGGCCAAGCGCTGCAAGGACGCCGGCTACGCCTACCGCGTCATGACCGCCCCCTCCTCCATCGACGGGATCCTGACGATGCTGCAGGAGGACCTCGACCTGTGCGAGCGCGGCTTCACCGTGCAGAACGCGCGCAGCCTCGTCGAGCCCGGCGCCGCCGTCGACGCGTCCAAGGGGGCCATCATCCTCGGCGTCAACCGCGTGATGGAGGAGAACAAGTTCGGGGCCTTCTGCGACCGCCTCGAGGCGGCCTTCCCCGCGACCCATGTCCTCTACGCCCTCAAGTGCGGTGACGGCTACCGCGACGAGACGCGCCTGAAGCTGACCGTCGCCGAGTTCCGCCGCAAGGAGCGCGAGCTCGACCCCGCTCTCACGCTTTTCGTGCCGGAGATCAAAGGCAACCGTCCGGAGCCGAAGCCTCGACGGAAAGGGGCTTGATGACTATCCTCAAGGATAGTCGGCTGGAGGCAGGCCGCTGATGCCCGTCCAAGATCACTTCGGAGGCGAGACCCTCGCCGCGTCGTTCGCGAAGATCGACCCGCTGCTCGACAGCGAGGCGGTGATCACCTATCGCAAGCTGCGCGACATGATGCTCAAGGCGCAGTTCGACCGGAAGCAGAGCGAGGGCCTGAAGTCGCCGTGGCGGGAGTTCTGCCTGGCTTCTCTCGAGTGGGCGGCGGGACGGGACCTCGAGGCGCTTAAGCTCCTCGACCGCGGAAGCAAGGTCTCCCCCCGCTACTATTGGATGCGCTACTACATCGCCGAGATCCTCCTGCGGCGGCTCGACCTGTACGGCCTGGCGCGCGAGGAGATCCAAAGCGTGATCGCCAAGTGCCCCTGGCTGTGGGAGGCGCGCTGCCTGTGGACGGAGAACCTGATGGCCGTCGGCCATCCCGACCCGCTCAAGGCCGTGAAGAGCGTCGTCGTGCCGGAGCATTCGCGCGCGTCCTTCCTCGCCTGGCGCGGGGCCCTGGAGATGTGGTGGGGCGAGTACGACGCCGCCGTCAAGGACCTCGACATCTCGGCGGGCATGGACAATCCCGACGCGCTGTGCTGGCGCGGCGGCGCCTTGCTCGGCCAGGGCAAGCTCGCGGAGTCCAAGCGCGACCTCGACAAGCTCCTGACCTTGGACCCGCACGACCCCGAGGGCCTGGTCCTCCGGGGCGAGGCCAACCGCCGGCTCGGCCGGCTCGACGAGGCGCTCAAGGACCTCGCCGACGTGATCGCCATCAGCGGCGACAAGCCCTGGGCCCACGTCAACCGCGCCTTGATCCATCTCGAGAAGAAGAACCTCCTCGAGGCGTACAAGGATTTCGCGCGCCTGTACCGCGACCACCACGACATCGCTGGGATCGCGAAGTCCCCGTTCACCGCCGCCAAGCTCAAGGGCTTCCTCGAGGCGGCGCTCAAGGCCGGCCGCGGCTGCCGGCGCTCCGACCCGCACCTCATCACCGGCGTGATGCGGGCCGCGGGCGTCCCCATCCCGGCCAAGCCCGCCCCCGGCTCGCGCCTGCGCTACTGGGTCCGCACGCTCGGCGTTCCCGCCCCGCCCGACTCGCCCGACGCCAGAGCCGTCACCGAAGAGCAGGTCCTCGCCGCGTTCAAGACCGCGAAGAAAAAATGACCAAGACCCCGGCGAAGAAGCCGTCCGTCCGTAGCGCCGTGACGCGCGCCCACGCGCTTCAGGCCGCCGGTGAGGAGGGCCGCGCCCTGGAGGTCCTGGTCAAGCTCGTCCAGGCGAACCCCGCCGACGCCGCCGCCCGGAGCGCGCTCGCCGATTTCCTGGCGCTCCAGGGCCGCCCCGCCGAGGCGATCGAGTCCTACGAGAAGGCCTTGGCCCTCGAGCCGAAGGCGCCGGCCGTCCTCATGAGCCTGGCCCGCCTGTACCTGCGCCACCGCGAGGCGGCGAAGGCCGAGGCCGTCCTGCGCCGCGCCGTCGCGCTCAAGGCCGGCCCCGAGGCGTCCTTGCTGCTGGGCGAGCTGCTCAAGGACAAGGGCGCCCCCGAGGAGGCCGCCCCGCACCTGAAGGACGCCGCCTCGGGGAAGGCGCGCGGCGACGACGCGCACTCCCGCATGGCCGACGGCCTCACGCGCTTCCGCGCCAACGTGAAGCTCGGCGCCTTCGAGGAGGCGTTCCGCGAGGCCGAGGAGCTGTTGGCCGCGTCCGGGACGCAGGACTGCATCGACTCCTTCTTCGTCTCGCCCGACCAGCGCGAGCTGATGCCCACGCTCGAGGCGCTCAAGGCCTTCTCCGTGAAGAACCCGAAGTCGCCCTGGCCCCACTACTTCCGCGCCACCTTGCTCAGCAACATGGGCCGCGGCGAGGAGGCCATCGCCGAGACCGAGAAGCTCACGACGGCCCCCAAGCGCTACGACTGGATGCGCCACAAGCACGGGGAGATCCTGCTCACCAACCGCCGCGACTACGCCGGCGCGGAGAAGGAGTACGCCGCCGCGCTCAAGTGCGTGCCCGGCTTCTGGAAGGCCCGCGCCGCCCTGGCCGAGATCGCGCTGTGCCGGGGCAAGGCCGCGGCCGCCGCGAAGCTCACCGACCAGCTCATCGCCGAGATGCCGGAACGCTCGAAAACCTGGGGCCACGCCGTCCGGGGCAAGATCCTGCTGTGGTCGGGCGATTACGCGAAGGCTCTCGAGAGCCTGGAGCTCGCGGTCGCCGCGGGCGTGCCCTACTCCCAGCGCCACCGCGGCGCCGCGCGCCTGCTCCTCGGCCGCCTCGACGAGGCGCGGGCCGACCTCGACGCCGGGCTGAGCCAGGGCGTGGACGCCGAGGGCCTGACCTGGCGCGGCGAGCTGCGGCGGCTGGGCGGGGACCTAAAGGGCGCCCTCGAGGACCTCGGCGCCGCGGTGCGCATGGACGGCGCCAACTCCTTCTGGGCCCTGGCCGACCGCGCCTTGGCCAAGTCCGCCGCCGGAGACGCCGCCGCCGCGTGGGCCGACTTCTCCATGATCCGCCGCGACGTCCTCGACCGCTTCGAGAAGGCGGCCGGGCGCAAGGCCAAGTCCCCCGAGGACGCGGAAGGGGTGCGCGCCGTCCTCGAGGCGGGGCTCAGGCTCGGCCGCGGCGTGCGCGTGTCGAACGAATACCTCTTCCCGGTGTGGATGAGCCATGGCGACGGCGCTTAGCCCGGCGCGGAAGGCCCGCCTCAAGCGCGACGGCTTCGTCGTGCTGCCCGGCCTCGTCTCCCCGGAGGCGACCGGCCGCGCCGTGCGCGAGATCAACAACCGCCTGGGCACGGGGAAGCACCCCGACAAGGACCACGACGCCGACCCGGTGGACTATCTCTCGGAGTACGTGAGCACGCCCGCCGTCCTGGACCTCGCCCGCGGAGCGGTGCGCGCCGTCGCCGAATCCTTGCTCGGAGCCGGGAAGGTCGAGCCCCTGTCGCAGGGGCAGGTCGTCCTGCGCTTCCCCGCCGAGAACGACGAGGTCGTGTACAAGAAGCTGATCCACGTCGACGGCCTGTACGCCTCGAAGGACGGCCTCGGCACCAAGGCGGGCAAGCCCCTGCGCTACTCGCTGTGCGCCGGCGTGTTCCTGAGCGACGTGCCCAAGCCCGACATGGGCAACCTGACCGTCTACCCCGGCACGCACCGCCTCATCGCGGAGACGGTGAGGAAGAAGGGCCTCGCCGCGCTCAAGGGCGACCTGGAAGAAAGGCTCGACCTCCCGGCGCCCGTCCAGGTGACGGGGAAGACGGGCGACGTGGTCCTGTTCCATTTCCAGCTCGCCCACGACAAGGCCCGCAACTTCTCCCCCTTCATCCGCCGCGTCGCCTACTTCCGCTTCTGGCACATCGACGCCTGGCTCGACAAGAGCGAGGCGTACCTCAAGCGCGCGATGATCGACCCCTGGCTCGAGTGGCCGGGGATGAGAGGCGTGAGATGAAGGCGACTCTCACGCCCGCCCAGAAAAAGGCTTTCGCCCACGACGGCTTCGTCGTCGTGCCGGGCCTCATCCCCCGGAACCTCGTCGACGCCGCCCTGCGCGACATCAACCATCGTCTGGGAAAAGGAGAGCACGACGGCAAGGACTCCTACGCCGACTCGGTGGACTACCTCTCCGAGTACGTGCGCTCGTCCCCCGTCATGGACCTGATGAAGGCGAGCCCCCTGCGCGAGCTCGCCGCCTCCTTGCTCGGCCACAACAAGGTCGAGCCTTGCACCCAGGCCCAGGTCGTCCTGCGCTTCCCCGCCAAGACCGACGAGTCGCCCGCGACGGTGAGCGTCCACATCGACGGCATGTACGACGCCGCGCGCAAGGACTCGATCACGCGCTACTCGTTCTGCGCCGGGGTCTTCCTGAGCGACGTGCCGCGGAAGAACATGGGGAACCTGCTCGCCTTCCCCGGCACGCACCGACAGATCGCGAAGGTCTTCAAGGAAAAGGGCCTCGGCGCGCTCAAGAAAGGCATCGCCAAGAGCATCCCTTTGCCTGA
This sequence comes from Elusimicrobiota bacterium, assembly GCA_016191335.1. Taxonomy (GTDB): domain Bacteria; phylum Elusimicrobiota; class Elusimicrobia; order UBA1565; family UBA9628; genus GWA2-66-18. Next base: position 10,835 of record JACPOW010000122.1, read on the forward strand.
GCCCGTTCAGGTCACCGGCAAGGCGGGCGACGTCGTGCTGTTCCACTTCCAGACCGCGCACGACAAGGCGCGCAACGATTCCCCCGACATCCGCTGCGTCGCGTACTTCCGCTTCTGGCACGTCGACGCCTGGCACGACAAGAGCGAGGCGTACCTGAAGCGCGCGCTGACCGACATCTGGCTGGAATGGCCGGGGATGAGAGGCGTCCATGGAACTTGAGCCCGAGCAGAAACGGAAGATGCTGGAGGACGGCTATGTCGTGGTCCCCGGCGTTGTGCCCCGGCCGCTGATCGAGGAGGCCCTGCGCGAGATCAACCACCGTCTGGGCCTCGGCCGCACGCAGACGATGGACGCCTACGCCGACTCCCGCGACTACTGGTCCGACGACACCGACGCCCCCGCCGTCATGGACCTCCTCCAGAAGAGCCCGTTGTGGGAGCTCGCGGAATCCTTCGTCGGGACGGGCAAGCTCCAGAAGCCGGCCAGCGGCCAGATCGCCCTGCGCTTCCCGTCCGTCAACAACTCCCACGGCGGGCCCGCCTCGCACATCGACGGGTTCTACTCGCCCAACGCCAACAAGACCATCAGCCGCTTCACCATGCTCGTCGGCGTCCTGCTCAGCGACCTGCCCGACAAGTACATGGGCAATTTCACCGCCTACCCGGGCACGCACCGCCGGATCGCGGAGTTCATCAAGGCCAAGGGCACCGCGCCCCTGCGCGCGGGCCTGGCCGGGAAGATCGACCTGCCCGAGGGCGTGCAGATCACCGGCAAGGCCGGCGACGCGATCATCTGCCACTACCAGCTCGCCCACGACAAGGAGCAGAACCTCTCGCACCTCATCCGCTACGCCGCCTACTGGCGCCTGTGGCACGTGGACGCCGAGCGGCAGCAGCCCCAGGGCCTCACCGACATCTGGATGGAGTGGCCCCCGATCGCCGCGCTTCAGAAAGCCGGGCCGGTGAAGAATGCCCCGAAGACCAGAAAAGGGAAGTAGCGCCGCGCTCCGCGCCGGCGTCGCGCACTTCAACGCGGGCCGCCACGAGGAGGCCCTCGCCGCCTTCCGCCGCGCCCGCGCCCTCGGCGACGAGAGCCCGGAGCTGCGCACCTTCATCGCCCACGCGCTGAGCTCCGCGGGACGGGCGGAGGAGGCCGTGGCCGAGTTCGGCCGCGGCGGCCTGGCCCCGGTCATGCTCCACCCCGGGAACCTCGACGCGTCGGAGAAAGCCTTGCGCGCCGCCCTGGCCGCCGACGCGCGCGACGCCGGCGCCCGCGCCGGGCTCATCGAGGTCCTGCGCGTGCGCGGCCAGAACGCGCTGTCCGCCGGGGACCCGTTCACGGCCGAGGCCCTGATCCGCGAGGCGCTGGCGCGGCGCCCCGCCGCCGCCGCGGCGCGCAGGAAGGTCACGGACGTCCTGCGCTCGGTCGGCTCCGCCTACCTGTTCGCCGGCCGCCTCGACGACGCCGCGCGCGTGTTCCGCGGGATCCTGCGCTCCGCTCCGCGCGACGCGCGCGCGAGCCTGGGGCTGGCCGCCGTCATGCGCGCCCGCGCCGAGCCGGGGAAGGAGAAGAAGATCCTCTCTCGGGCGGACCTCGGCTCCGGCGTTCCCGGCGGCGACCGCTTCCGGACCTTGATGAAGCTCGGCCGCCACAAGGAGGCCATCGCCGAGGCGGAGCGCCTGCTCGACGCCGGGCCCACGCTCAACGACCTGCGCATCTTCTGGGACCCCTGGGAGTGGGATGACCGCCGTCCCCGCTCCGACCGCCTCAAGGAGCTCAAGAGGCTCGAGAAGGCGCTGGGCCCCAAGCCCCGGACGCCGTGGCTGCATTACTACCGCGCCGAGCTGCTGGGCCCCGCGGGGATGGAGCATTTCGAGCCGATCTCCGCCTTCCCCGCCAAGCGCTACGGCTGGATGTTCGCGAAGGCCGGCCTCATGGCCCACTGCGAAGGCCGCTTCGAGACGGCCGCGCGCTGGTTCTCCCTCGCCCTCAAGAGCAAGCCCGTGGATTGGCGGACTTACGCCTTCCTGGCCGAAGCCTACCTGTGCCTGCGCCGGCCCAAGGACGCCTTGGCCGAGATGGACAAGGCCCTGGCCGCCGCGCCCCCCGAGGACGCCGGGCAGGTCCTCGCCTGGCGCGGCGCGCTCGACCTGTGGATGGGCCGATATGAAGAGGCCCTCGCCCGCCTGGAGGAGGCCGTCGCCCTCGACGCGCAATGCGCGTACTGCTGGCGCGCGGCGGCGCTGCTCAAGCTCGGCCGCAAGGAGGAAGCCCTCGCCCGCCTCAACGAGACCTTGGCCCGCTTCCCGCGCGACTTCGAGGCCTATGTCTGGCGCGGCGAGGCCCGTCGCGAGCTCGGCCTGTACCGGGAGGCGCTCAAGGACCTGAACGAGGAATCCCTCGCCCATAGGAAGCGCGAGCCCCCGATCTGGCTGTGGGCTCTCGTCAACCGCGCCTTGGTCAAGGCGGCCTTGGGCGACGCCGCCGGGCTCAAGGCCGATTTCGAGGCTTTGCCGTCGTACTTCACAGAGTACCTGCGCGCCAAGACCGGGCTCTCCGACCCCGAGAGACTGCTCAAGGCGAGCCTCGAGCTCGGCCGCGGCTTCCGCCGCGAGGAATACCGTCAGGCGATATGGATGACCTGATCGCGACGGGGGTCGCGCATTTCAACGCCGGGCGCTTCCCTCAGGCGCTCGCGGCCTTCCGCGCGGCCGCCTCCGGGCCGCGGGCGGCGGAGGCGCGGACCTTCATCGGCCATGTCCTGGGCTCGATGGGGCGCGCCGACGAGGCCGCCACCGAGTTCTCGTCCTTGATCGCCGATTCCCCCCGCCACCTGCCCGCCTACGCGGGGCTGGCGAACCTCGTCCTGCGCCGGGCCCCGGACCGCGACCCGCGCGCGGAGAAATCGCTGCTGCGCGTCCTGACCCTCAGGTCCGGCGGGCGGGAGCTCGCGGAGACCTTGCGCGCCTGCGGACAGGCCCTGCGGGCGGCGGGAGACCTTGCGGGCGCCGAAGCCGCCCTGAGCCGCGCCCTCGTCCTGGGCCGCGACGCCAACGCGCGCCGCCGCCTGCTCGACGTCCTGCGCGCGCGCGCGGAAGCCTTCCTCGCCGCGGGCGACCTCGCGAAGGCCGAGGGCGAGCTGCGCCGCCTCCTCGACCTCGAGCCGGGAGACGGGAAGGCGCGGCGGGCGCTCGTGCGTCTCCTGCGCCGGCGCGCCCTCGAGCTCGTCCACTCCGGACGCCTCGACGCGGCGGAGGCCGTCCTGCGCCGGGCGCTCGCGCTCTCCCCCGCCGACCCGGAGGCCCGCCGCCGCCGCGCCGAGGTCGCGCGCATGCGCGCCAGGTCGGAGAAGGCCCGCCGGACGGCGGTCCGCCAGAAGAAGGACGAGAAGGTCCGCGTCCTGCGCGTGCGCGGCGGGTCCCTCGTGACGGCCGGGCGCCTCGCCCAAGCCGAGAAGGCCCTGCGCAAAGCCCTGCTCGTCGGGCCCGGCGACGCCGGCGCCGGGCGCCAGCTCGCCGAGGTCCTGCTCATGCGCGAGCAGGCCGAGGAGGCCCGCCTCCAGGCCCTGCGCGTCGCCAAGGGCGAGGCCGTGCGCGCCTTGCTCGAGGAGCTCAAGGCCGCGAGCCAGGCCTACCGTTCCTCGACGAGGATCGCCCGCGCCGGGAAGCTCCTCGCGCGGCTGCTCACGCTCGAGCCCGCCGCCGCGCGCCCGCGCCTCATCGCGGGAGGCATCCTGTTCTCCTCGGGCGAGGTCTCGCGCGGCCGTTCGTTGATCGCCCAGGCCCTGCGGCTCGACCGCGATGAGCTGCTTCCCGGGGAGGTCTTCGCCGGCCTCATGAAGCTGGGCCGCTACAAGGCCGCGATCGCCGCGGCCGAGCGCATCCTCGACGGGAGGCCGAGCCTCGCCGACCTGCGCGCCTTGCGCGACCCCTGGGAATGGGACGACCGCCCGCTCTCCGAGCGCAAGCGGGAGCTCCTCAAGCTCGAGCGCGCGCTGTCGCCGCGCGCGCGCCGCGCCTGGGTCCCCTACTACCGCGCCGACCTGCGCGGCCCCGAGGAGCTGCGGCAGTTCGCCGCGCTCGCCGCCCTTCCCGAGCGCCGCTACGGCTGGATGTTCGCCAAGGCCGGGCTCGCCGCGCTGTGCGCCGGCCGCTTCGCCGAGGCCGAGAAGGCCCTGCGCGGCGCCCTGTCCTACAAGACGACGGACTGGCGCACGCGCGGCTTCCTCGCCGAGGCGCTCCTCTGCCAGGGCCGCGAGGCGGAGGCCTTCGCGGAGATGGACCGCTGCCTGCCCGAGGCCCCCGCCGACGAGGCGGGTCAGGTCGCGGCCTGGCGCGGCGCCTTCGACCTGTGGCTCGGCCGCTACGGGTCCGCGGTGAAGCGCTTCGACGAGGCCCTGGCGCTGGGCGCCCCGTACGCCCTGACCTGGAAGGCCGGCGCCTTGCTCAAGCTCGGCCGCGCGCGCGAGGCCCTGGCCCTGCTCGACGAGGCGCTCGCGCTCTATCCCCGCGACCTGGAAGCCTACGTCTGGCGCGGCGAGGCCAAGCGTCGACTCGGCCTCTTCAAGGAGGCGCTCAAGGACCTGGACGAGCCGACGCTCACCGACCCGGACCGCGCCACGCCGATCTGGCTGTGGGCGCTGTTCAACCGGGCCTTGGTCAAGGCGGCGCTGGGCGACCGCGCCGGGCTCAAGGCCGACTTCGACGCGATCCCCGCGAGGATCAGGGACCGCATCAAGGCCAAGACCGGCGACGAGGACATGGTGAAGCTGCTCGAGGCGGGCCTCGACCTGAGCCGCGGCTTCCGGCGCGAGGAGTACCAGCAGGCGATATGGATGGCGTGAGGCGTCCGGCCGCTTTTCTCGCGGCCGCGGCCGTCGCCGCCGGCCTGACCTGGCGCCTCGCCGCCGCCTGGCCCGCCGGCGACGCCGCCCCCTACGCCGTGCCGCAGGAGGAATACTTCCTGACCTCGGTGATGCTGCGCGCCGCGGGCGTGTACTCGGTCGACCCCGGCGGCGCGCCGTCGACGGGTCGCGGGCCGCTGTACCCGTCCTTCCTCGCCGCCGCCCAGCTCGGCGCGGAGCGTCCGTCGCCGCGCCGCGCCCGGACGGCGCAGGCCGTGCTGGGCGCCTTCGCCGCCGCGGCCGCCTGGGGCCTGGGCGCTTTGCTCCTCTCCCCCGCCGCCGGGGCTTTCGCCGCGGCCTTCGTCTCCCTGGACCCGGCGCTCGTCGCCGCGGTCCGCGGACTCGACGTTCACGGCTTCTACGGGGCCGTCATCCTGCTGCTCGGCTTCGCCGCCGCCGTCTGGGCGGAGCGCGGCGGCGACCGGCGCTCCGGGAATCTGCTCGGCCTGGCCCTCGGCGTCAGCCTCCTGTGCCGGAGCGCCCATGGGCTCGCGGTCCCTCTGCTCCTCGCCGCGGCATACGCCTGGTGGGGCCGCGCCGGCCTGCGCCGTTCGGCGCGCGTCCTGCTCGTCGCCGCTTTCGTCCTCGTCCCGTGGACCCTCCGCGGTTATGCGCACACCGGGCGCGTCCTGCCGCTCGACGCCGGGGTCGGCGCCTACAACCTGCTCGCCGCGTCCGCCGGCGGCGACCGCGCCGTCCGCTACGAGGAGGCCTTCGCCCTCGCCGAGAGCCTGTCGCCCGGCTTCTCCGCGCTCCACCGAGAGGAGCCGGAGCCGCTCCGCGACGCGGCGGTGATGCGCCTGGCCGTGAGGACCATCCTCGCTTCGCCTCTGGATTATCTGCGCGGCTGCGCGCGGCGCCTCGCCGCCTTCTGGCTCCCGCTGTGGTTCTTCCTGCTCCCCGCCGCCTTCGCCGCGCTGAAGCCGCGCGCCTCGCGCGGCGCGCGCGCCGCCGCCCTCGTCGCGGCGTCTTTCTCCGCTTACGCCGCCATCGGCCTCGGCGAGGGCTACCGCCTCGGCGTCGAGCCCCTGCTGGCCGCCCTCGCCGGCGTGGGCGCGGCTTCCTTCCTCCCGCGCGCGCCGGTCAAGGGCGCTCTCCCCGCGCGGTCCGCCGTCCCGCTCGCGGCGGCCGTCGGCGCCGCGGCGCTGGCTTGCCTGATCATGACCCCATTCGACGCGCTCGCCTCGCGTCGTTCCTGGAAGCCGGACTGCCGCCCCCCCGAGGCCTACCTCGCCGCCTTCCTCGACGACGGCGTCCGCCTCGCGGGCGACGGCTGGTACCTGGCGCCGTGGGCCGGGACCTTGCGCGCCCGCCCCGAGGTCTGCGCCGGCATGGCCGCCTTCGAGGCGGGCGACGCGAAGGCGGCCGTCCTCCGCTTCGACGCCGCCGCGAAGACCGCGCCGCTCGACCCCGAGATCCGGGTCAGCCTCGCCGTGGCCCTCGGCGCGGCCGGCGAGAAGAAGCGCGCGCTGAACGAGGCGAAGACGGCCGAAGAGCTCGC
>JACPOW010000123.1 GCA_016191335.1 Elusimicrobiota bacterium
AACTCACACCTGAAGGCGCTGGGCGTAGTGCGCCTGGCCGCCTCATGAAGGCCGCTATCCGAACCGCCGGATGCGTCACGCGCACGTCCGGTGGTGTGGGAGGGGGCGGGTAGGACGATCCTACCTGCCTCCTACCCGATATCTCTTACGACTCGCACCGGTGCGGGTCGCGGCTGTTTCCGGAAACAGTCACTTCCGGGTGAGCCGCTTACGCAGCGCGTCGACGTAGGCGTTGGGGCCCAGCGCACGCAGAGCCGGCGTGTCCTGGCGGGCGAACACCTTGCGCGCGCGCTCGGTCCGGCCCGCGACCAGCTCGGCCTCGATGACGGCCCATTGGTCCGGCGGCCAGTCGGCGAGGCCTCCGGGGGAGCGCAGGACCCGCCCGTCGCGCACGAGGCGCGTCCAGACGAAGTCGAGCGTGCGCCGCGCGTGGAACTTCTGCGGGGGCGTCGCCTGCCGGGACAGGAGCACCGCGCGGGCCATGTCGGCGTTGGGGCCGGAGAAGATGCGGCGGTCCACGGCGGGCAGGCCCGCGGCGCGGCGTCCGGCGTCGTCCTTGGCGAAGTAGGAGGCGCCCTCCTCGATCCGCCCGTCGGGGAGGACCACCTCGCCGCTCACGGACGAGGCGTAGCCGCCGCCGGGCATGGTCATGAAGGCCGAAACGAAGGCCAGCGCCGCCTTCGCCCGGGCGGCGTCGGTCGAGAGCACGATGAGGGCCTGGTCCGACAAGGTCTTGGCGTATTCGCCCGGAGCGTGATGGGCGCCGCCCCACACCGCGTCGTCCGGCCCGGGAGCGGGCTCCGGGCGCCGCCGCACGGCCTCGTGGCGCCGGCGCGCGTCGGCCGCGAAGCCGTCCGCCTTGCCCGGATCCGCCTTCACCGTGCTCGCGATCAGCCCCGCCCACGGCAGGAGCAGCTTCGGGGTCAGCCGGGCCGCGCCGGCCAGCGCGCGCCCGTCGGGGTGCACCAAGGCCGTCGTCGGCCACGCGCCCACGCCGTACATGTACGCCAGGTCGGGCCGCTCGTCCGCGTCGGCCCGCGCCGTCACCAGGTTGGCCGCGAGCCACTCCGCGGTCCTCTTGTCCGCGTAGGTCGTCTCCTCCATGAGCCGCGCCTCGCGCGACCAGGACGGCGCCAGATGCAGCAGCACGAGCCGCCCCTGCCCCTTCGCCCGCGCCAGCGTCGCCGGCGAGAACTCCCCGAACTCCACCAGGCTCTTGGCGGAGGTCCGGTACTGCGCCTGGGCCCGGCGGCCCCACCCGCCCGTCATCCACGACGGGAACACCCCGGGGCTGATGGCGATGAGGCCGGCGGCCAACGCGCAGAGGGACATGATGGCGCCGAGAATCATCATGACAAGCGCATGCGTTCTCTTCGATTTGAGCTTCTGTTCTTCCGTTCGGTTGTCGGTCATGATAAAAGTCGTTCCCTCAATTCGTCGGCATTTTCGATCGGCAGGCCGCAGGCCCGTTCCACGCACAGGTAGGCTCGCGCGCGAGCCCCCACCGCCATCTCCGACACGATCGGCGCCGTCTTCGCCAACGCCGCCCGGTCGCCTTCTTTGAAGGCGGCGAAAACGAGTCCGGGTCTCAGGCCCTCCCGTGCGACGCCGGCGAGCTCCTTCCCCCCCGGGAGATCCACGCCGGCGATGATCAAGGTCGCCGTCTTCCCCGCCGCTCTGTCCCAAGCGGCCAAAAGAAAAGGCATCGCGAGCGGCCGCGTGGATAAGGAAGGTCCAAAGCGTTCTAATGTCTCGTTTGCGTAGCGGCTGTAATCCTCGCGGCCCGTCAAGTCATACAGCCGCAAGCAAACGTCGGCCAGCACCGAGCTCGGCGCCGGCTCCACCCCGTCGTGATTCTCGATCGAGCGCGTAAAAAGTTCGCCGCCGTCATTTTGGCCCGTCTGAAAGAGCCCTCCGCCGTCCGCCGCGAAGCGGCGAATGGTTTCCATCGCGAGGTCGTTCGCCCAAGCAAGATCCTGCGGCCGGAACGAAGCCTCATACAGTGCCAGCATCCCGTACGCCATGTTCGCGTAATCATCCGCCATGCCGTTTATGGCCCTTTCCCCGTCGCGCCATCGTCGCCACAAGGTCTTCCCGTCAGGCGACGATAATTCGCGACGAACGAAGCTCGCCGCGTCCGCGGCGAGGCCCAGATATCTGTCGTTGCCGGTCGCGCCGTAGGCGCGGGCCAGCCCCGCGATCGCCAGCCCGTTCCACGAGGAGAGTATCTTGTCGTCCAGCGAAGGCCTCGGCCGTTTAGCCCGTTCAGCGAAGAGCTTCCCCCGCATCCCGGCCGCCGCAGTTTCCTCGAGCGCCCCCGGGTCCTTGTCGTACAGCACGCACTTCCCCGTGAACTCCCCGTGCGGGTCCGCGAGCGCGTTCGAACCCTCGACCACGCCGTACCTCGCGCAGAACGCCGGCGCTCCGTTCCCCAGGACCGCCTCGATCTCGTTCTTGCGCCAAAGATAGAACGCCCCCTCCGCCTTATGCCCATGCGGTTCGTCGTACGGCAGGCTGTCCGCGTCCTCCGCCGAGTAGAACCCCCCGCCCGGCGCGCGCAGGTCCCGCTCGAGATACCCGGCCGTCCGCTCCAGGGCTCGTAAAAGCTCCGGATCCTTCGAGACCGTGACCGCGTCCGCCAGGTTCTCGACCAGCTGCGCGTTGTCGTAGAGCATCTTCTCGAAATGCGGTATCCGCCACGCGTGGTCCGTCGAGTACCTCGCGTACCCGCCCCCGAGCTGATCGAACAGCCCCCCTCGCGTCATCGCCCGCAAGGTCTCCACCGCCATGGTCCTGGCGTCGGCGTTCCCGGTCCGCGCGTGCCGCCGCAGCAGGAAGCGGATGTTCGCCGGCATCGGGAACTTGGGCGCCTCGCCGAAGCCCGCGTTCTCCGCGTCGAAGGACGCGCGCAGGTTCTTCTCGGCCGTCTCGGACGCCTCCGCCTCCGGCCGCCCCCGCGCCTCGTCCGCCGCGGAGGCGTACGCCGTCACCGCGCGCGCCAGGCTCTCCGCGTCCTTCTCGATGTCGGCGCGCCGCTCCTTCCAGAGCCCCGCCAGCCGCTCCAGGAGCCCCGTCCAGGACGGCCGCCCGTAGCGCGAGTCCGGCGGGAAGTAGGTGCCCCCGTAGAAGGGCTTCAGGTCCGGCGTGAGGAACGCGTTGAGCGGCCAGCCGCCCTGGCCGGTCATCGCCTGCACGGCGGTCATGTAGACCTTGTCGACGTCGGGGCGCTCCTCGCGGTCGAGCTTGACGCACACGAAATGCTCGTTCATGACGGCGGCCGTCGCGGGCACGGAGAAGCTCTCGTGCTCCATCACGTGGCACCAGTGGCAGGTGGAGTAGCCGATGGAGAGCAAGATCGGCTTGTCCTCGGCCTTGGCCCGCGCGAAGGCCTCCGGGCCCCACGGGTACCAGTCCACCGGGTTGTCCTTGTGCTGGAGCAGGTACGGGCTCTTCTCGGAGGCGAGCCGGTTGGGCATCAGCGTCCGCCGAGGAAGGCGCCGGCCCGGAACAGGGCCAGGCCCGCCGCGACGCTGACGACGAGGTAGCCCGCGCCGCGCAGCGGGGCGGCCCGCAGGAGCGCGTCGAGCTCGAGGATCAAGGACGAGAAGGTCGTGTAGCCGCCGCAGAAGCCCGTCATCAGCAGCATGCGGCCGTGGGGCCCGCCGAAGCCGCGCTTCGCGGCGGCGGCGTCGAAGAAGCCGATGAGCAGGCAGCCGCTCAGGTTGACCGCGAAGGTCCCCCACGGCAGCCAGCCGCCGAGGGCGCTCAGCGCCGCCACGGACACCGCCCAGCGCGCGAGCACGCCCACGGTTCCCCCCGCCGTCAGCGCCAGCAAGCTCTCGGTCATGGGGGCATTCTATCATCCTCGTCGGGCGAATGGTATAATCCCCCATGGCCGTCGACAAACGATTCGTCCTCACCGGCGCGAAAAGAGTCCTCGACTCGCGCCCCATGTACGCCCAGGTCGTCGTCACCGACGACTGCAACCTGACCTGCTCCTACTGCGACGAGTACACCCCCGGCGCGCCCATCATCCCGCTCGAGACGATGAAGGCAAGAATCGATAAGTTGGACGAGCTGGGCGTGCTCGTCTACGATTTCCTGGGCGGGGAAACGATGATGCATCCGGACATCGCCGCCCTGGTGAAGCACGTCAAGTCCAAGCGCGGCGGTTCGAACCTGGCCACCATCATCACGAATGGATTTCTTCTGACCAAGAAGAACATCCTCGACCTGAACGAAGCGGGCCTCGATTTCATGCAGGTCTCGGTGGACACCCTCCACCCCACCGACTGGTCCGACAAGTCGCTCAAGTCGGTACTCCCAAAATTAAAGCTCCTGGCCGAGACCGCCAAATTCCAGGTCGAGATCCAGTCGGTGCTGAACGAAGAGAACCTCAACAACTACGACGAATTCCGGAACACCCTCAAAGACCTTCCTTTCGCCTTCGGCTTCTCGATCATGCACGGCAAGGGCGGCCAGATCGCCATCAAGGGCGAGAAGTACCTCCAGCTCCTCGACAAATACGGCGTCTTCGAGGGCGTGAACTTCTACGGCGAGCACCTCAAGGAGATGCTCAACGGGGACTTCTCCCGCCCGTGGAAATGCCTCGGCGGCTTCAAGTTCCTGTACGTGACGGCGGCCGGCTCGATCCAGTGGTGCGCCCAGCAGCGCGGCGTCTCCCTCGACCTGATGACGACCACGCCCGAGCGCCTTCAGACCAACAACGTGCACAAGCCCTGCGAGGCCGGCTGCTCTTTGGGCTGCGTGCGCATGGTGTCCCACACCCTCGGCGAGCCGCTGAAGACCTTCGGCGCGAGCGTCAAGCTCGCCATCGGCATGAGCAAGCCGAAGGCGAAGGCCTGCGCCCCCGACAAGACGCCCGCCGCGGCGTAAAAAAACCCTGGCGAAAAACAGGGCGACCTGTTAGACTAGTTCTCCCATGATCATGGCTCTCGTCGCCGTCATGATGTCCGCGCCCGCCCTCGCGGCGCCGGGCTTCGTCCCGCTCCCCGGCTACGGCACCCCCGCCTCGCGCGCCGAGGATTTCCCGCCCAACGCCAAGCTCCTCGGAGAGGTCGAGGACCCCCTCGAGGCGCTGACCGCGGAGGACGGCGACCTGCGCGACGCCCTGATCTCCCCGCCGTCCCCGGCCTGGCTCATGGCCGGCCTGCGCGCCTCCAACCCGGCCGACCGCCTCGCCGCGGTCCACTCCGCGGCGGTGCCGCGCCACGTCACGGCGGTCCCCCCTCTGTCCGCCGTCATGCTCCGCCTCGACGAGAAGCCCGAGATCCGCGCCGCCGCGGCCACCGCGCTCGGCCGCATCGGCGACGCGGTCGCGGCACCCGCCCTCGGCGAGGCGCTCAACGATCCCGTGCCCGACGTCCGCTACGCCGCCGCCCTGGCGCTCGGCCGCATCCCCGCCGACGGGGCCGCGACCCGCCTGACCCGCGCGCTGCGCACCGACACCTCCTGGTGGGTCCGCTACGCCGCGGTCCTGGCCCTGGGCCGGACCAAGAAAGGCTTCGTCGTCGGCGCGCTCGAGGACACCTTGCGCCTCGAGCCCAAATGGCAGATCCGCATGCTCGCCGTCCGCTCCCTCCAGGACGTCGGCAGCCCCCGCGCCGTCGAGGCCGTCGCCCTCGCCCTGCGCGACGCCGACAGCGGCGTGCGCACCGCCGCCGCCATCGCTTTGGGCCGGCTCGGCGACGACTCCCACCTCCACCACCTGAGCGCCGCCCTCAAGGCCGAGACCGACCTCTCCGCGCGCTCCGCCGAGTCCTCCGCCTTCCGCCGCATCCTCTCCAAGCCTTAAATCAGCGCGATTGGTGCCAGGCATCCCGTTATTTTCATTATTACCCTGGCCTTCGTCTGATTAATGAAAATAACGGGATGCCTGGCACCTATTCCAACACGCGGTCGAGCCAGGCGAGGAGGGGCGGGCGGTATTGGGAGGCGCGGGCGTAGAGGGCCTCGGTGTGGCCGGCGCTGTCGAGCTTCCAGAACTCCTTGGGGCCCGGGGCCTGGTCGAAGAGGGCGCGGCCCTGGGAGTAGGGGACGACGGGGTCGCCGACGGCGTGGAGCATCAGCAGGGGCACGGGCTTGCGGCGGGCGATCAGGCGGCGGGGCGCCCAGCGGTCGGAGATCAGCGCGGCCGACAGGGGATACTGGAAGGGCCAGGTCAGCCAGAAGCCGCCGAGCTTGAGGCGGGCGACCTTGCGGTAGGACGCGAAGGTCGAGTCCAGGATCACGCCGCGCACGCCCTCCCCCCCGTCCCGGTCGAGGGCGGCCAGCGCCAGCGCCCCGCCCAGGCTCTGCCCGAGCACGATCAGGCGCTCCCGGGAGCCGCCGGCCCGGCCGCGCGCCACGCGCAGGGCCGCGACGCAGTCCTCGACCGCGCCGGACAGGGACTTCTNNNNGGACAGGGACTTCTTCCCTCCGGAGCCGCCGTAGCCGCGGTAGTCGAAGGTGAACACGTCGTAGCCCTCGGCCGCGAGCCAGTACACGAACAGGTAATGGCTCGTCATGTTCTCGGCGTTGCCGTGAAAGTGGACGATGACGCCCTTCGACGGGGTTTGGCGGGCGTTGAACCATATCCCGAGGAGATCCGTCCCGTCGCCGCTCTTGAACCGGACCTCCTGCCAGTTCCCCTCCTCCCGGGTCGGGAGGTAGCGGTGGACATGGTCGGGCTGGAGGAAGACGTTCGTGCAGCCCGAGAGCGCCGCGGCGAGCAGGAGCGGGAGAAGGCGCATCAGAAGAAGAGGTAGAACATGGCCCCCGCCTCCTCGTGCGGGGTCCGGCGGTCGAGGATGAGGCGCAGCTCGGTGTCGCGGGTCAGGCGCACCGAGCTCGTCAGACGCAGCCTTTGGCGGGCGGCGGAGCGCTGGGCATATTCGATGTAGGTCGCCTCGGCGAGTACGCGCCAGCGCGGCGCCAGGTCCACGATCACCCCGGCCGTGCCGCCCGCCCCGGCCCGCCAATCCTGCGCCAGGACCGGCCCGAAGCCGAAGTCCGTCTCGGCCAGCGCGTAGTACAGCTCCCGCCGCCACAGCCGGCTTTGCGCGGACAGGCCGCCCCCGGCGTTGAGGTTGTAGTACATGCACGAGGCGCCGGAGCACCCCAGCTCCTTGGCCTGGTCCACGCCCGTGGACAGCTTCCAGGAGGGCTTGCGCACCCAGGGGTCCCACGGGGACATCGAGACGATGGTGGCGATGTCGAGGCG
>JACPOW010000124.1 GCA_016191335.1 Elusimicrobiota bacterium
GGCGTGAGACGGGCGCCAAAATGGCTTTACAAGCCGCCTGACCGAGCCGAAGGTCTGATTTCCCGTCCGAAAGATCAACGTCGCGACTTTCATGTCGCCGGTGATCATCGAAAACAGATTACTCGGACGAACTCCTAGGGCGCCTTCGCGTCGCGCGCGACGCGGAAGCCCGTCCCCCGCTCGGAGCGGATCTCCGGGTCCTCGCTGTCGCGGTTGGACACCCTCAAGTTGTGCGCGTCGCCGTCCCACTGCCCTCCGCGGTCGGAGCGGAAGGTTCCCGTGGACCCCGAGAGCCAGGCGGAGCCGTCGGCCGGAGCGCCCTCGTAGGAGTCGTGGTAGCGGTCCTCGGTCCACTCCCAGACGTTGCCCCCCATGTCGCACAGGCCCTGCTTGGTGTTCCCCAGCGGCTTGGAGCACACCGGCCAGGTCGAGCCGCGCCCGCAGCCGGGTCCGCGGGGTCCGCCGCCGAACACCGCGCGGCGGCAGGACGGGGGCGCGTCGCCCCAGGCGTAGCGCCCCTTGCCGCCGGCGCCGCGCGCGGCGTACTCCCACTCCGCCTCGCTGGGCAGGCGCCCGCCGGCCCAGGCGGCGAACGCGCGCGCCTGCGCCCAGGGCACGCACACCGCCGGCTGCTCGGGGCCGCGGAACGCGGGCGAGAGGCAGTCCATGTCGAGGGGCGCGCAGGCGCCGGCCTTCACGCAGGCCTGGTACTGGCGGTTGGTGACCTCGGCGCGGCCGAGCTCGAAGGACTTGACCGTCACGCGATGGACGGGCCGCTCCTGAGGGAACTCGTCGGAGCCCATCAGGAAGCTCCCGCCGGGGATGAGCACCCAGACGATCAGCGCGGCCTTCAAGGCTGGACGTACGGCCCGAGCAGCACGCGCAGGTCGGCGGGCACGCGCGCGGGGCGCCACAGGTCGGTCACGATCGCGTGCCGGGAGCGCACGCGCGCCACGACCTTCCCGCCGAGCTCGCCGTCGACGACCTCGCACGCGAACGAGATGCTCGCGCGGCCCAGTTCCGAGATCCAGGTGCGGATGGTCAGGAGGTCGTCGTAGCGGCTCGGCGCCAGGTACTCGCAGTCCGCCGACACGGCCGGCAGGAACAGCTTGCGCTGGACCTCGAGGTCGCGGTAGCGCACGCCGAGCGAGCGCAGCAGCTCGGTGCGCCCCTGCTCGAGGTACTTCAGGTAGTTCGCGTAGTAGATGATCCCGGCCTTGTCGGTGTCGGCGTAGGTCACGCGCACCGTGAACTCGTGGAACTTGGGCTTGCGCGCCGGGGCCGCCGGCGCGGGCTTCGCCTCCGGCTTGGGCGCCGGAGCCGCGGCGGCGGGCGGAGGCGGCGTCCCGGTCGTGTTGGGCAAGGTCACCTTCGCGAAGGCCTGCCGGTCCTCGCCGAGGACCTGGTTGACCACCGAGAGGATGCCCGTGAAGCCGACGGGCTTGCGCAGGAAGAAGGTCTTCGCCCCGGGCCTGATCTTGCCCTTGAGCTCGTCGAGCGTCAGCCCCGTCGAGAAGATGACGGGCGTGCCGCTCGTCAGCGGCGAGGAGCGCAGGCGCTCGTACGCCGCCCCGCCGTCCGTCCCCGGCATGTAGAAGTCGAGGATGATGAGGTCCGGACGCAGCTCCTGCGCGAGCAGGATGCCCTGGGCGGCGTCGAAGGCGACGGCGACGCGGTAGCCCGCCGACTCGAGGCCGTCCTTGAGCGGGGCGACCAAGGTGACGTCGTCGTCAACGACGAGGATCGTGCGCGACAGGCGCTGCCCCCTATTTCGTGCCGGTGAAGGTCGCGACGACGCGGCGGTTCTGCGCGCGGCCGTCCACGGTCCCGTTGTCCGCGATCGGGCGCTCCTCGCCGTAGCCGGCCGCGGTCAGGCGGGAGGCGTCGGCGCCGAAGCGGTCGATGAGGGCCTGGCGCACGGCGGCGGCGCGGCGCTGGGACAGGTCCTTGTTGGCCGCCGGTTCGCCGGCGTTGTCGGTGTGGCCCTCGATCTCGGCCTTGCTGTTGGGGTAGGTCTTCAGGAAGTCGGAGACCTTCTTGAGCTGGTCGTCGTACTCGGGCTTGACGATGTCCTTCGAGGTGTCGAACTTGACCTCGAGGGCGATGGTCACCTTCTCGGGGACGGGGGCGGGCGCCGGGACGGGCGCGGGAGCGGCGACCGGGGCCGGCGCCGGGGCGGGCGCGACGGCGACGGGCTTCGGCGCGGGGGCCGGAGCGGGGGCGGCGGCCGCGGCGTGCGGGAAGTTCGGCAAGGACATCGCGCAGCAGCCGGAGAGGCCGAGCCCGAGGGCGACGACGGAGACGAGTGAGATGATCTTCATGGTTTTATCCTTGGCGCGCGGGTCAGACGGTCTGGGGCTGAGCGCAATGTCCGCAGCGCTTGGCCTTGATCGGGATGTTGAGCAGGCACTCGGTGCAGGCCTTCTCGGTCGGGGCGGGCGGGGCGACGGGCTCCGCGCGCTTGAGGGAGTTGATGCCCTTGACCGCGGCGAACACCGCGGCGGCGATGATCACGAAATCGACGACGTTCGTGATGAAGGCGCCGTAGTTCAGGGTCACGGCCTTGCCCGCGCCCTCGGCGGCCTTGAGGGTCAGGACCTTGTCCGTGAAGTCCACCCCGCCCATGAGCATGCCGAGCGGCGGCATCACCACGTCGTTGAGGAAGGAGCTCACGATCTTGCCGAAGGCGCCGCCGATGATGACGCCGACGGCCATGTCCATGACGTTGCCCTTGAGGGCGAATTCCTTGAACTCCTTTACCATGCTCATGGAACGGATTCAAGCAAATCAGTTATCATCCGTCCATGACCATCTCCCCTCTTCCGATCGCCCAGAGCAAGTCCCCCGTGTGCGTGCTGCCCGCCATGGCCTGCCGCCACGGCCTCGTGGCCGGCGCCACCGGCACCGGCAAGACGGTCTCCTTGCAGTCCCTGGCCGAGTCCTTCAGCCGCATCGGCGTGCCCTGCTTCCTGGCCGACGTGAAGGGAGACCTCAGCGGCGCCGGGGCCGCCGGCGGCGGCAACGCCAAGATCGACGCCCGGGTCAAGGAGCTCAAGCTGACGGATTGGACCGCCGAGGCCTGCCCCGCTGTATTCTGGGACGTGTTCGGCGAGAAGGGGCACCCCGTGCGCGCGACGGTCTCCGAGATGGGCCCGCTCCTCCTCGGCCGCCTGCTCAATCTCAACGACACGCAGGCGGGCGTGCTCTCGGTCGTCTTCAAGGTCGCCGACGAGGAAGGCCTCCTCCTCCTCGACCTGAAGGACCTGCGCGCGGCGCTGCAGTACGTCGCCGACAACGCGGCCAAGTTCAAGACCACGCACGGCAACGTCTCCGCGGCCAGCGTCGGGTCGATCCAGCGCGGCCTCCTCGCCCTCTCGGAGCAGGGCGGCGAGAAGCTGTTCGGCGAGCCCGCCCTCGACCTCGACGACATGATCCAGACCGACGCCAAGGGCCGCGGCGTCGTCAACGTCCTCGCCGCCGACAAGCTCATGCTGGCGCCCAAGATGTACGCGACCACCTTGCTGTGGATCCTCTCCGAGCTCTACGAGCGCCTGCCCGAGGCCGGCGACCTCGAGAAGCCGAAGCTCGCGTTCTTCTTCGACGAGGCCCACCTCCTGTTCAGCGACGCGCCCGCCGCCCTGGTGGAGAAGATCGAGCAGATCGTGCGCCTCGTGCGCTCCAAGGGAGTCAGCGTCTGGTTCATCACCCAGAACCCCCTCGACGTGCCCGAGAAGGTCCTGGGCCAGCTCGGCCACAAGGTCCAGCACGCCCTGCGCGCCTTCACGCCCCTCGACCAGAAGGCCGTCCGCGCCGCAGCACGGACCTTCCGCGC
The DNA here is from genome assembly GCA_016191335.1 of Elusimicrobiota bacterium. Classification (GTDB taxonomy): domain Bacteria; phylum Elusimicrobiota; class Elusimicrobia; order UBA1565; family UBA9628; genus GWA2-66-18. Next base: position 3,833 of record JACPOW010000124.1, read on the forward strand.
CAACAAGGGAGTCGACGTCGAGAAGGCGATCACCGAGCTCGGCGTCGGAGAGGCGCTGATCTCCGTGCTCGACGCGCAGGGCAGCCCGACCCCCGTGGAGCGGGCCTTCGTCCTGCCGCCCCGCTCGCGCGTGGGCGCGCTCACCGACGCCGAGCGCGCCGCGCTGGTCGCCGCCTCGCCTCTGTTCGGCCACTACGAGAAGGCCGTGGACCGCGAGTCCGCCCACGAGATCCTCGCCAAGCGCGCGGCGGCCGCCGTGGCGGCCGCGCCCGCGGCGCAGGCTCCCGCGCCCGCCCGCCGCGGAGGCGACGACATGCTCTCGGCCGTCGCCAAGAGCGCCGCGCGCGCGGCGGCGAGCCAGATCGGCCGCTCGCTCGTGCGCGGCCTCATGGGCTCCTTGCTCGGCGGCTCCTCGAAGCGCCGCCTGTTCTGACCCAGGGCCCGGGCGAATAGTATAATGCGGCGGCACCCAACATGAGATTCAAGGAATTCCAGGCCAAGGCCGCCTTCAGCCGCGAGGACATCCTCGCCTTCGTCGCGGGCCGCCTCGTCGAGGACGCCCCCGCCGGCCTGCCGGCGCTTCCCGCCGCCCTTCTCGCGCCGTTCCACGAGGTGACCGCCATCTCCTGGGACGCCGCCTCCGGGACCGGCCGCATCGAGGCCGTCCGCCACAACAAGCTCGACGACTGGTTCTACCCCTGCCACTTCAACGGCGACCCGGTGAGGCCCGGCTGCTGGGGCGTGGACGCCGCCTGGCAATGCCTGCGCTTCTTCGCCGCCTGGCGCGGCCTGACGGGCTGCGGCAAGACGATGGGCATGGAGAACGTCTCCTTCTTCGGCCAGATCCGGCCCTACGACAAGAGGATCGTCTACGCCGTCGAGGTGACCTCGGTGGAGACCTCCGACGGAGAGACCCTGCTCACCGGCAAGGCGACGGTCTCGGTGGACGGGACCCTCGTCTACACGATCGGCTCGGTCTCCGTGGCGACCGCGTACTGGACCGAGGAGTCGCCGTCGAAGCCGGCCGCCGTCCCGCCCGCCGAAGACGCCCCGATCCGCAGGCTCGCGTACGACGAGTTCGCCGCGAAGTCCGCGCTGAACCACGCCGAGATCGTCGCCCTCTCTCAGGGGACCCTCATCGACGCCCCCGGGCTCGAGGTCGGCCTGCTCCCCTCCTCGCTGATGCTCGAGGTCGGCGCGATCGACCGCATCGTCTTCGACGAGGCCACCGGCGAGGGCTCCATCTCGGCGACGCGCGCCAACGGTCCGCTCGAGTGGTTCTACCCGATGACGCCCGGCTTCAAGCCGACGGTCCTGTCCATCGACGCCGTGTGGCAGCTCATGGGCCTGTTCCTCACCTGGCGACAGAACCCGGGGACCGGAAGGGCGCTGGGCTTCGAGCGGGTCGAGGTGTTCGGCGAGATTCTTCCGGAAGACCGACAGATCCGCTACGAGATCACCATCGTGCGCTACTCGCGCGCGCCCAACGGCGACGCCTTCGTGCGCGCGGACGCCAAGGTCCACGCCGGCGACCGCCTGATTCTTTCAGCGACCAACCTCAACGTCGGGTGCCACAAGAACATCAGGTACTCCGGCTATCCGCTCCCGAGCGAGATGGCCCATGGCGGGAAGCTCAAGATCCGCGAAGGAGCCGCCTCGTGACCGTCCTCACCCCTGACCAGGTCCTGGCCCTCGTCCCCCAGCAGCGGCCGATGAGGTTCATCGACGAGATCGTGGAGGTGGACGCCGACCACATCGTCGGCAACTACACCTGGAAGGCCGAGGACTGCGCCGGCTACACCCCGGACGGGACTTTGGCCCCTCCGTTCAAGATGATCGAGATGGCCGCCCAGATCGGCAGCGTGGCCTGGTGCATCTACCACATGACGCTGAAGATGACCCCGGAGGAGATCGCCCTGCTCGTCGGCTTCTTCACCCAGGTCGACGGCGTCGAGTTCTTCGAGACCGTGCGCGCGGGCGACAAGGTCGCCTGCCTGGCCAGCTTCGAGCCCGAGGGCTACTTCCGCGAGGGCAAGATGGTCGCCTGCGTCGAGTTCCAGTTCGACGGGGGCCCGAAGGACGGCAAGACCATCATGACCGGGCTCGTCGCCGGCATGTGGGTCCCGAAGAACTCCCCCACGCTCGGATAAACGGCGCAATTTAAGGCGCTTTTCGTTGGCCGTTATGTTGCTTACGGACGGGCATAGCCTATGCCCACTATCCCCCACGAGATCGTTGACGCGAACCAGGCCGTTTCCGACGTCGCTTACCGCCTGAGCGAGGTCGTCGCCATCTACCCCATCACCCCCTCCTCCGCCATGGGCGAGTGGGCCGACCAATGGGCCTCCGAAGGACGCAAGAACCTGTGGGGCGACGTCCCCTCGGTCATGGAGATGCAGAGCGAGGGCGGCGCCGCCGGCGCCATCCACGGCGCGCTGCAGCACGGCTCGCTCGCCACGACCTTCACCGCGTCGCAGGGCCTCCTGCTGATGATCCCCAACATGTACAAGATCGCCGGAGAGCTGACCCCGGCCGTCTTCCACATCGCCGCGCGCTCGCTCGCGACCCACGCGCTGTCCATCTTCGGCGACCACGGCGACGTCATGGCCGCGCGCGCGACGGGCTGGGCCATGCTGTGCTCGAACTCCGTCCAGGAGGCCAGCGACCTCGCCTTGGTGGCGCACGCGGCCACGCTCGAGGCCCGCGTCCCCTTCATGCACTTCTTCGACGGCTTCCGGACCAGCCACGAGATCAACAAGATCCTGACCTTGCCCGACGAGACCGTGCGCGCGATGATCGACGAGTCCCTGGTCGAGGCGCAGCGCGGCCGCGGCCTTTCGCCCGACCGCCCGGTCCTGCGCGGGACCGCGCAGAACCCCGACGTCTTCTTCCAGTCGCGCGAGGCCGCCAACTCGTTCTACGCCGCCGTCCCGGGCCTCGTGCAGAAGACGATGGACAAGCTCGCCACGCTCACCGGCCGCGCGTACAAGGTCTACGAGTACCACGGCGCGCCCGACGCGGAGCGCGTCGCCGTCGTCATGGGCTCCGGCGCCGAGACTTTGCACGCGACCGTCGACGCGCTCAACGCGTCGGGGGCGAAGGTCGGCGTCCTGAAGGTCCGCCTGTACCGCCCGTTCGACGCGGCCCTGTTCTGCGCGGCGCTGCCCAAGAGCGTGAAGTCCGTCGCCGTGCTCGACCGGACCAAGGAGCCCGGCAGCGCCGGCGAGCCCCTGTTCCTCGACGCCGTGGCCTCGCTCAAGCGCGGCGGCCGCGAGGGCCTGCGCGTCATCGGCGGCATCTACGGCCTCTCCTCGAAGGAGTTCACGCCGGCGATGGCCAAGGCCGTCTTCGACGAGCTCGCCAAGCCCGCCCCCAAGCCCCGCTTCACGGTCGGCATAGAAGATGACGTCACTTTCCTCAGCCTCTCGTACGACGCCGACTGGTCCATCGAGGGCGACGAGGTCGTGCGCGCGGTGTTCTACGGCCTGGGCTCAGACGGCACCGTGGGCGCCAACAAGAACACCATCCACATCATCGGCGACCACACCGAGTCCTTCGTGCAGGCCTACTTCGTCTACGACTCGAAGAAATCCGGCGCGATGACCGTCTCCCATCTGCGCTTCGGCCCCAAGCAGATCCGCGCGCCGTACCTCATCGAGAAGACCAACTTCCTCGGCTGCCACCAGACTTCCTTCGTCGGCCGGTACAAGATGCTGCGCATGCTGGCGCCCGGCGGCGTGTTCCTGCTCAACACCGCCGCGGGCCCCCTCGCCGCCTGGGAGACCTTGCCCAAGGAGGACCAGGAGGAGATCAAGGCCAAGAAGCTGCGCTTCTTCGTCATCGACGCCTACAAGGTCGCCCGGGAGAACGGCCTGGGCGGCCGCATCAACACCGTGATGCAGGCATGCTTCTTCTCCATCTCCGGCGTGCTGCCCAAGGAGCAGGCCGTCGAGGCCATCCGCGAGTCCATCCGCGAGGCCTACGGCAAGAAGTCCGAGGAGCTCGTCAACAAGAACCTCAAGGCCGTCGAGGAGAGCCTCAAGAACCTCCACCAGGTCGTCATCCCCGCCGGCGGGCACGTCCACGCCGCCCTGGTGCCGCCGGTCGCCCCCGGCGCGCCGGACTGGGTGCGCTCCGTCCTCGGCCCGATCTGCGCCGGCGAGGGCGACCGCCTGCCCGTCAGCGCCATGCCCGTCGACGGCACCTTCCCGACCGCGACGGCCCAATGGGAGAAGCGCGGCCTGGCCCAGGAGGTCCCCGTCTGGGACGAGTCCGTCTGCATCCAGTGCGCCAAGTGCGTCATCGTCTGCCCCCACGGCGTGATCCGGCCGAAGGTGTACATGCCGGCTGAGCTCACCGGGGCCCCGCCCACCTTCAAGTCCTGCGACCCCAAGGACCGCGAGTGGAAGGGCATGAAGTACACCCTCCAGGTCTCCGTCGAGGACTGCACCGGCTGCGGCATCTGCGTCGACGTCTGCCCGGCGCGCAACAAGTCCGAGACCAAGCTCAAGGCCATCAACATGCGCCCCGCCGCCCCGCTCGTCGAGGCCGAGCGCAAGAACTGGGAGTTCTTCCTCGAGCTCCCCGAGGTGGACCGCCGCCTCCTCAAGAGCGGCTCGATCCGCCACGAGCAGTTCCAGCGCCCGCTGTTCGAGTTCTCCGGCGCCTGCGCCGGCTGCGGCGAGACGCCGTACCTCAAGCTGCTCAGCCAGCTGTACGGCGACCGCCTGCTCATCGCCAACGCCACCGGCTGCTCCTCGATCTACGGCGGGAACCTCCCCACGACCCCGTGGGCCAAGAACGAGGAGGGCCGCGGCCCCGCCTGGGCCAACTCCCTGTTCGAGGACAACGCCGAGTTCGGCCTGGGCATGCGCCTGTCGGCCGACCATCAGACCGGCGCGGCGCGCGACCTGCTCAAGAGCATGGAGGGCGTCGTCGGGCCCGAGCTCGCCCGCTCCATCCTCGACGCCTCCCAGAAGGACGAAGCCGACATCTACGACCAGCGCGAGCGCGTCGCCGAGCTCAAGAAGAAGCTCGCCGGGCTCAAGGACCCCAAGGCGCGCCGCCTGCTCGGCGTCGCGGACAACCTGACGCGCAAGAGCGTCTGGATCGTCGGCGGGGACGGCTGGGCCTACGACATCGGCTACGGCGGCCTCGACCACGTGCTGGCCAGCGGCAAGAACGTGAAGGTGCTGGTCCTCGACACCGAGGTCTACTCCAACACCGGCGGCCAGAAGTCGAAGTCCACGCCGCGCGGCGCGGTGGCCAAGTTCAGCAGCGGCGGCAACCCCGCCGCGAAGAAGGACCTCGGCCTCATGGCCATGTCCTACGGCAACATCTACGTGGCCTCGGTCGCCATGGGCGCCCGCGACGAGCAGACCCTCAAGACCTTCCTCGAGGCCGAGGCCTACGACGGCCCCGCGCTCATCATCGCCTACAGCCACTGCATCGCCCACGGCATCGACATGCGCACCGCCAACCAGAACCAGAAGGCCGCGGCCGACACCGGCAAGCTGATCCTGTACCGCTACTCCCCCGACCGGGCCAAGGCCGGCGAGGCGCCGCTCATCCTCGACTCCACGCCGACGCGGCCCGCCGGGCTCGGGGCCTATCTCGCCAGCGAGAACCGCTTCCAGATGCTCGCCAAGAGCAAGCCCGAGGAGGCCAAGGCCCTCTTCGACATGGCCCAGCAGGACGCCGCGACGCGCTGGGAGCTCTACGAATACCTCTCGCAGCGCAAGCCGCGGGCGGAGGCCTGAGGAGATGACCATGGACCTGAGCACCACCTACCTGGGCCTGAAGCTGCGCACGCCGCTCGTGGTCTCCGCGAGCCCCCTCTCCGAGACCCTCGACGGCATCCGCCGCATGGAGGACGCCGGCGCGTCGGCCGTCGTGCTGAGCTCGCTCTTCGAGGAGCAGCTGACGCGCGACCGCGACGAGCTCATCACGCGCCTGACCGACAACACCAACGCCTTCTCCGAGGCGCAGAGCTTCTTTCCCGCCGTCGGCTCCTTCCACTGGGGCCCGGAGAGCTACCTCAACCACATCCGCAAGGCGAAGGCCGCCGCGAAGCTGCCGATCATCGCCAGCCTCAACGGGACCTCCCTGGGAGGGTGGACGAGCTACGCCAAGGACATCCAAAGCGCCGGAGCGGACGCCCTCGAACTCAATATTTACTACATACCCACCGACCCCTCGGTGACCGGCGAGACGGTCGAGCAGACCCACGTGGACATCCTCACCGCGGTGCGCTCGGTCGTGTCCATACCCGTCGCCGTCAAGCTCGCCCCCTTCTTCAGCAACATGGCGAGCATGGCCAAGCGGCTCGACGACGCGGGCGCGCGCGGCCTCGTCCTCTTCAACCGTTTTTATCAGCCCGACTTCGACCTGGAGAAGCTCGAGGTGCGCCCCAACCTCCTCCTCAGCACGCCTCAGGCCCTGCGCCTGCCCCTGCACTGGACCGCGGTGCTCTCCGGCCGCATCAAGGCCGACCTCGCCGCGACGAGCGGCATCCACACCGCGATGGACTCGCTGAAGCTCCTCATGGCCGGCGCCACGACGACGATGCTGTGCTCCGCGCTGTACAAGTTCGGCATCGACCACATCCGGACCATCGAGGGCGAGCTCGTGCGCTGGATGACCGAGCGCGAGTACAAGTCCGTCTCCCAGTTGCGCGGCAGCATGAGCCAGCGCAACTGCGCCGACCCCAGCGCCTTCGAGCGCCAGCAGTACATCCGCACCCTCACGACCTACAAAGGCCTATAACGGGGTCAGACCTCCCGTTGTTGCGTTGTCGGGGTCAGGACAGGATATGGGTGATGCGCCGCCGGGCGGCGAAGCGCTTCACGGCTTCGGCGGGCTCGTCGGACTTGAGATGCCACGCGGTCGGATGCTCGCATAACGGCCCGTTCCAATCCGCGGGATAGAGATGGACGACGCTGAGCGGCGCATTCAGCTCCTCCGAAAGCCGAGCCGCTTCCGCCAGCACCTCGGCGGCCTTCCGCTCATCAGGAGTCAGGCAGGCCAGGATGGCGTGCTCGCCGTAAGGGATCTCCATGCCGTCATGGTAGCCCGGAACGCCGTTTCGGCTCCATTGCGAGCCCGTTATCGCGGCGTTATCGGCGGCTATCCTCAAGGATAGCCGGAACCCTATTCGTCGGGCGCTTCGAGGCGGTAGCCCACGGCGGGCTCGGTCTTGAGGTGGCGGGGCCGCACGGGCTCCTTCTCGACGCGGTGGCGGGTCTGGTGGACGAGGATGCGCAGGGCCTCGGGCGTGCTGCCCCCCTCCGGCCACAGCTCCTTCATCAGCTGCTTCTGGGAGACGACGCGGCCCGCGTCGCGGACCAAGGCGGCGAGCAAGGTGTACTGGAGCGGCGACAGGCGCACCTCCTTCTTCGAGAGCCACACGCGGCGCAAGGTCAGGTCGATCTTGAGGTCGCCGTGCTCGTACACCGGCTCGGGGTCGCGCGCCGCGCCCTCGGCATGGCGCAGGGCGACGCGGATGCGGGCGAGGAGCTCCTCGACGCCGAAGGGCTTGGTCAGGTAGTCGTCGGCGCCCCGGTCGAGGCCCGCGATCTTGTCCGATTCCTGGCCGCGCGCGGACACGACGATCACGGGCGCCGAGCTCCACTCGCGCAGGCGCTTGAGCACGTCGAGGCCGTCCATGTCCGGGAGGCTCAGGTCGAGCAGGATTACGTCGGGCTTCCTGGCGACGGCGAGCTCGAGCGCTGCTCTGCCGGTGGACGCCTCGAGCACGGCGAAGCCGTTCTCCTCGAGCGACGGCCGCAGGAAGCGCTGGATGGCGCGCTCGTCGTCCACGACGAGGACGGTCGCTTTCCGTTCGCTCACCTGGCGTTCCCTCTCGGCAGGGTCAGAAGGAAGATGGCCCCGCCGCCGGGACGGTTCTCGGCGCGGATCGTCCCGCCGTGCGCCTCGACCACCGCCTTGCAGATCGCCAGGCCGAGGCCGGCGCCCGGGGCGGCGCTCGCGCGGTAGAACTTCTCGAAGACGCGCTCGAGCTCGTCGGGCTTGAGGCCCGGCCCGCGGTCGGCGAAGGAGACCTCGAGGCCGTCCATGCGCTCGCGCGCGGAGATGTCGAGCGGCGCGTCCGGGGCGTGGCGCACGGCGTTCTCGATGAGGTTGACGAACACGAGCTCCATCAGGACGGGGTCCACCGGGACCAACGGCAGGTTCTCCGGGAGGTCCGTCCCGACGAACCTTCCCGCGAGGAGCTTCTCCGTCCGCTCGAGGGCGGTGCCGATCACGTCCTCGATCGGATAGAGCTCCTTCTTGAGGGCGGCGCCCGACTCGAGGCGGGTCGTCTCGATGAGGTTGTGCACGAGGCGCGTCAGGCGGTCGGCCTCGTCGCGGATGTTGACGAGGAGGTCCTTCGACGAGGCGCCCCCGCCGGGGGGCGCCTGGAGCAAGGTGCTCGCCGAGCCGATGATGGCCGCCAGGGGCGTGCGCAGCTCATGGGAGACGGCGCTGAGCAAAGAGCTGCGCAGGCGCTCGGTCTCGGCCACGACCTCGGCGCGCTTGGCCGCCTCCGCTTGGGTCCGGACGCGCACGGCGAGGTGGCTGATGATCAGGGCCACGGCGAACATCACGACGAAGGTGACCACGTACTGGGAATGCTCCACATGGAGCGTGAAGCGCGGCGGGACGAAGAAGAAGTTGAAGCACGCCACGCCCAGCAGGGAGGAGAAAAGGGCCGGGCCGCGCCTGCCGCGCAGGGCGACGACCAAGGTCCCGAGGAGGTAGACCATGACGAGGTCGTTGAGCGCCAGCACCTCGAACAGAGCGAAGCACGCGGCCGTGCAGAGGGCCGCGACGGCCGCCGCGACGGCGTAGCCTTGGACCATCATGGCGCTATGGTATCAGTAAACCCGCACCGGCAGCACGACGACCTGCACCCCGTTGAACTGCAGGCGGCGCTGGATCGCGTTGGCCGTCTCGCTGTGCAGGATGGGCTGGTACCAGCGCTCTTCCTTGAAGATGAGCTTGCCGGTGAACACGATCATGCGCGGGAACTCCCGGGACAGCTCGATGATCGCCTTCTCCAGGGTCTCGATCGTCTCCGTGCCGAGCTTGAAGCGGGAGTCGGCCTCGAGGCCGTGCTGGCGGCTCCAGGCGACGTAGTCCGCCAGGTGCGCGCGCTTCTCCGCCTCGAGCTGGCCGACCGCCTCGCTGCCCTTGAAGTTGCCGGAATCCAGCACGCCGACCGAGACGAAGACGAAGTTCTTGAAGTAGCCGGGGAGCAGGCGCTGGATGGCGAGGATGTGGTGCAGGCCGTAGCCGGAGAAGTCCGAGACGGTGAGCACCGCGGTCGGAGCCTTGGGGTCGAGCTCGCTCGGGCCGGCCTTCTCGCCGACGAGCGGAGACGCCTCGAGGATCTGCTGGAGGCCCTTCAGGCTGGCGCCGACCTCCCGGTAGTGGCGGCGGATCCAGAAGCACAGGAGGATGGTCAAGGTCGTGATGACGGCGGTGACCCAGCCTCCCTCGAGGAACTTCTCGAACAAGGTGACACAGAGGATGCTGACGCACATCACCAGGCCGACGGAGTGGATGGCGAGCGGCAGACGCCAGCGCGCGACCGTACCTCGATGGGAGAGCCAGTACCTCGACATCCCGAGCTCGGTCAAGGAGAATGTCAGGAACACGTTGATCGAGTACATCACGACGAGGGTCGTGATGTTCCCCTTCGTGTAGATCAAGGTCCCCATCGCGGCGGCGCCCATCAGGAACACGCCGTTCTGAGTGACGAGCCGGTCGGAGAGCTGGGAGAAGCTGTGCGGCACCCAGGAGTCCAGCGCCATGTTGGAGAGGACGCGCGGCCCGTCGAGGAAGCCGGCTTGGGCCGCGACGAGGAGCAAGGCCGCCTCGGAGAACAAGGTCGCGACGATCATGACCCGGCCGATCGTCCCCCAGCCGCCGTACAGGTTCTCGAGCAGGACGGCGTTCATGGTCTTTCCCGCCTCGGGGACGGCGTTGACCAGCAGGTAGCCGAGCAGGATGCCGCCGGCGGTGAAGGCGAGCGAGGTGGACATCAGGAGCATGGTCCGCTTGCCGGTCTGCACCCGCGGCTCGCGCAGCATGCCGACCCCGTTGGAGACCGCCTCGATGCCGGTGTAGGTGCCGCCGCCCATCGAGTAGGCGCGCAGGAGGATGAAGGCCACCGGGGCGAAGCCGAGCGTCGAGACGGACGCGCGCAGGTCAGTCCCGGCGCCGTGGAACACCTCGGGCAGGACCGGCAAATGGCTGAACACCGCGTAGAGGATCATGCCGACGTGGGAGATCACGAAGAACATGAAGATAGGCGCCAGGAAGGTTACCGATTCCTTCACCCCCCGCAGGTTCAACACGAGCAGCAGGAGCAGGGCCAGGGCCGCCGCGAGCAATTTGGTCCCCAGCCAATGGGGCGGAAGGAAGGAGTACAGCGCGTCGCAGGCGGAGGCGACCGACACCGAGATGGTCAGAACGTAGTCGACGAGCAAGGCGCAGCCGGAGACGACGCCCGCCCTCTCCCCCAGCAGCTTCGTCGCGACGAGATAGCCGCCGCCGCCGCCCGGGAAATGCTCGATGAGGTTCGAGTAGGCGATGGAGATGACGAAGATCGTCACCGCGGTCATGACGACGAGCAGCAAGGCCAGATGGGTGTGGGAGCCCAGCGCGCGATAGGCCTCGTCGGGGCCGTAGGCCGAGGAGGACAAGCCGTCGGCTCCCAGGCCCACCCAGGCCAGGAATGCGGCCAAAGAGATCTTGTGGAAGACGTCCGGGTCGCGGATGTCGCGCGGCTTGCCCAGCAGGAGCTTCTTGACTCGGTCCATGCCCTCACGATAGCTCCCGGAGGCGTTATGAATCCATTATAAGGCGGGTCTGACCCCACAACGCAACAGCGGGAGGTCTGACCCCAATTTTGATAAGATGACCTCGTAGGCGGCGTGGCGGAATGGCAGACGCAATCGACTCAAAATCGATCGGGTTCACGCCCTTGTGGGTTCGAGTCCCACCGCCGCTACGATTTCCCCCATGAGAAGCCCCCTGACCTTCGCGCTCGCCGCCGTGGCGGCCCTGGCCGCCGCCCCGCTGCTCGCGGCGCCGCGCAATTGCCCCAACGGCCTGCCGCCCGCCCTCTCCGGGGACCTTTTCGTCCCGGTCGAGTGCTCGACCGGGACCAAGCCGGCGCCCCTCCTCCCCGGCCTGCCGGTCGTCCCGCCGGGCAAGGACGCCAAGGCCGACCTGAAGGACCTCGACGGGCGCTGGGAGGGCTCCTTGATCCACGCCCTCGGCCGCTACGAGCTCCTGCTGACGGTCAAGACGGGCTGGGGCGGCAAGACCTCCCTGACCTTGGACCTCAAGGAGCTGCAGTTCCGGGACCGCCTGACCGACACCCTCTCTTTGGTCCCGGGCAAGCCGCGCGGCGTCTACGAGGCCGCGCTGACCACGACCTTGGCCCCGGAGGCCTCGCTCAAGGGCGGCGCGATCGTGGGCACGGCCGTGCCGCCGGAGACCCCGGACGGCAAGCCGGCCGCGCCCGACCGGCAGATCGACCTGACCTTCGCCAACGGCGCCGTCCACCGCGCCTACTTCGCCCTCAAGGACAAGTCGACGCTGCGCGTGCGCGCGTTCTCCGGCGTGCCCGGCGCGCCGCTTCAGAAGTTCGAAGTCGAGCTGACGAAGACGAAGCGCGAAGCGCTTTGAGCCTCCGCGCGGCCGTGCTCCTCGCGGCGCTCGCCGCCCCCTCCCTCCGGGCCGCCCCCGCCGCGCCCGCGGCCTGCCCTCCGGGCAAGCTCCTGCCCGAGTGCCGCGTCGTCAGCTACTACGGTAACCCCCTCTCGAAGAAGATGGGCATACTCGGGGAGCTCCCGGTCGAGCAGATGCTGGCCCGCCTCGAGGCCCAGGCCGAGGAATGGCGCCGGGCCGACCCCGCCACGCCGGTCCTCCCCGCCCTCGAGCTGGTCGCCACCGTGGCCTCCCCCACGCCCGGCCCCGACGGCCGCTACAACAACCGCATGCCCGACGCGCTCATCGAGAAGGTCATCGGCTGGGCCGCGCGGCGGGGCTGGCTCGTGATCCTCGACGTCCAGATCGGACACAGCACCGTGAGGGCGGAGGTGGAGCGGCTGACACCGTTCCTCGAGCGCCCCCACGTGCACCTGGCCCTCGACCCGGAGTTCGACATGCCGCGGGGGATCCGCCCGGGCAAAAGGATCGGCACGAGCGACGGCGAGGACGTCAACGTCGCGTCCATCCTGCTCTCCACGATCGCGGCGCGGGGCGGCCTGCCTCCGAAGCTGCTGATCGTGCACCGCTTCACCGAGCCGATGCTCATGCGGCGGGAGCGCATCCGCCTCGACCCCCGCGTGCAGATCGCCGTCGTGATGGACGGCTTCGGGACGCCCGCGCTCAAGCGCAAGGTCTACCGCGTCACGGTGAGGAACGAGCCCGTCCAGCACGCCGGGATCAAGCTCTTCTACAAGAACGACAAGCCGCTGATGTCGCCGGCGGAGACGCTCAAGCTCGTGCCCCCGCCCCTCGTCGTCATCTACCAGTAGCGCGGCTCAGCGCGCGAGGGCCGAGCCCTTCACGAAGACGACGCCTTCCTTCTCGTACCGCGGCATCTCCTCCTTGAGGCAGTCGTAGGTCGACCGGAAGTAGTGATGCCCGATGGCGATCGCCGAGCCGTGCTTGCGCGCGTGGGCGACGGCCTGGCGGAGCATCTTCGCGCAGAAGGCCTGGGTGTGGAGCTCGGCCGTGTCGAGGAAGACGTTGTTCGACGCGGCGGGGATGCCGGCGGCCGCCGCCTCGGCGTGCGCGACGCTCTTCTCGGAGACCTTCGAGTCGATGAAGTACAGCCCCGTCGGCTTGAGCTGGGACATGAAGGCGCGCATCAGCGGCCGGTTCTTCGTCGCCTTGTACGAGCGGTGGTTGTTGAGGCCCTTCGCGTTCGGGATCTGCTTCATGGCCTTCTCGAGGAGCTTCAGGGTCTTGACCGCGTCCTCGGGGTCCGCCGCGTCCTTGGCCAGGGCCAGGGACTGGAAGGGGTCGAACGGGTAGTGGATGATGAGCTCCTTGCTCGCGGCTGCGGAGACGAGCGGGGCGACCTTCTTGGTGCGAGGGGACTCGGGCATCACGGCGAAGGTCATCACGCCGGGCAGGGCCATCCACTCCTCGTCGGGCGGGGTCTTCTTGTAGTTCAGGCCGAAGTCGTCGATGACTATAGCCACCTTCGGAGAGACGGGCTCGGCGGCGAAGACGGCGGGCGTCGCGACGAGAAGAACGGCGAAGAGATATCTATTCATGGTTCTCCAACGCCCGGCGGCCGAGCGTCCAGGGCACTATCATAGCAACGGCGTTCAGGGCCAGCCACCCCGCGCCCGAATACCACGCGACGCGCGAGCTCCAGACGCCGGTGCCGAAGCGCTCGGCGAAATGCATCTGCATCGGCGCGGCGAGGACGGCGATGGTGAAGCCGACGTAGAACAGGCAGGCGGCCATGTAGACGAAGCCCCCGACCGACGACTCGATCTGATGGATGTTCTCGACGGCGAAGTTCGGGAACAGGGCGCCGAACCCCACGCCCATCACGCAGACGGCGAGGCCCACGGCGAGCAGCGCGACGAGGGAGAGCACCGAGGTGAAGCGGTCCGCCGCGAGCAGCCAGTTCGTCATCACGGCGAGCGTCGTCGCGATGGTCAGGATCGGGATCGCGGAGAAGAGGAGCTTCTCGCGCATGACGAGGCCGACGTCGATGGGCGCGCTGCGCAGCACCCACCAGGACTTCCCCTCGAGGCTGATCGCCGGGAAGGTGAAGCGCAGGCCCAACGCGGCGAGGACGAAGCCGGCGGTGCCGACATTCAAAAAGGATACAAGGCTCTTCAGCTCGGCCGAATCGAGCGGAAGCCTTTGGATGCTGAAAAGGTACACGAACACGAGGCCTATGATCAGAAGTATCTGGGACCAATGCTTCACGTCGCGGAAGAACGTCGTCCGTTCCTTCCAGAGAAGGACGGCCGCGGAGCGAGCGCCCAACAATCGTTGTTCAGGCAGGGGTTTGAACCCGTGGACGCGTTTGCGCAAGGCCCCTTCCTGCGCTCCGCTGTAGCCGATGAAGTAGATCTTCCCCGCGAGGGCGACCAGGAGGCCGTAGACCAGGAACGCCGCCGCCCACAGCCCGATCGCCCGTACGGCGTAGCCGCGCCAGGCGCCCTCCGCCGCCATGCGCAGCGCCTCGGCCAGCCACCACGACGGGAGGTACGGCGCGGTCGGGGCCTGCAGGAAGTTCAGGTACTCGGCGACCACCTTGAGCGCGTCCGGCCGGATGAGCTTCTCGGGCTGGGCGAAGCGCACCAGGCCGTAGGTCACGGTGAGCGAGAGGCTCGAGAAGACCCAGACCACGTCCCGGGTCCGCGACGACGGGAACAGATAGAGGAGGAGGAGCGTGAAGCCGATGCCGAAGGAGGCCGCGAGGAGGAGGAACGGCGGCACGGCGGCCAGGAACGCGGCGAGGAACCCGGGGCCCAGGTGCTGCACGCGCATGATCGCGGCGACGTACGGGACCAGGATGAGGCCGATCATCCAGGAGGCGAAGAACGCGCTCTCCAGGGACTTGTCGAGGAACACCGAGCGCAGGCTGACCGGGGCCTTCATCAGGAACTTCAGGTCGTAGGAGTAGAAAAGCGTCGTCAGCGCCGTCAGGAGGCTCGAGACGACGACCATGGACAAGGTCATCAGGAGCAGCATCGCGGTGAGCTTCCAGGTCAGCAGGAGGCCGATCAGCTCGACCGTGGAGAGGTATTTGAGGAGGCGGTAGAACCCGTAGTGAAGGCCGAACAGCAGGCCGAAGCCCGCGGAGCCGAAGGCCGCGTTGCGCACCCACTCGTAGCCGGTCCAGGCGCCGATGGTGTTGACGAAGGTCCGCGCCCGGCGGCGCAGCAAGGTGCCGAGCATCTTAAAGGTACTTGAGGAGGGCCGAGTACTCGGCGCCGCCGGTCAGGCTCAGGAAGATGCTCTCGAGGTCGCGCCCCTCTTGCTTGGCCGCTGACGCGGCCCGCAATTCCTCGATACTGCCGCAAGCGATCATCTTCCCCCCGATCATGATGCCGATGCGGTGGCACAGCTTCTCGGCGATCTCGAGGACGTGCGTGCACATGAAGATCGCGGTGCCGCGCTCGGCCAGCCGGATGAAGATGTCCTTGACCAGCCGGCCGCTCTTGGGGTCCAGGCCGACCATCGGCTCGTCGAGCACGAGGATCTTCGGGTCGTGCAGGAGGATGCCGGCCAGCACCAGCTTCTGGCGCATCCCGTGGGAGTAGCTCTCGAGCAGCTCCCCGCCCCAGGGCGTCAGCTCGAACATCTCCAGCAGCTCGGGGACGCGCTTGCGCATGTCGGAGAGCGGCACGCCGTACAGCTCGCCGACGAAGCGCAGGTACTCCGCGCCGGTGAGCTTCGGGTAGACGAAGGGCTCGTCGGGGACCAGGCCCATCGCGCGCTTGGCTGCGATCGGGTCGGCGGCCATGTCGCGCCCGCCGACGAGGACCCGGCCGGCGGACGGCTTCAGCAGGCCGGTCATCATCTTGACCGTCGTGGTCTTGCCGGCGCCGTTGGGGCCGAGGAAGCCGAAGATCTCGCCGGGACGGACCTCGAGGTTCAGGCCGTCGACGGCCTTGTACGCGCCGAAGGTCTTGCTGAGGCCTTCGAGCCGGATCACGCCGCGACGGCGCGCCGGGCCTTCAGGAACTCGTCGGCGCGCGGGATCATCATGCGCTCGGCCAGGTCGTGGAAGCGCTCGTCGATGACGTCGCGCTCCAGGTCCTCGATGTTCTTGGTCGAGAAATCCTGGACGTTGAACGAGGCCATCGTCGTGCCGTAGGCCATCGCCCGCTTGAGATGCGCGACGTCCTTGTACGAGGCCGACGAGGCGAGGTAGCCGAGGAAGCCGCCGGCGAACGTGTCGCCCGCGCCCGTCGGGTCCTTGATGCGGGCCAGCGGGTACGCGGGGAAGACGAAGAACTTGGAGCCGACCTTCATCAGGGCGCCGTGCTCGCCCTTCTTGATGACGACGACGGAAGGCCCCCAGTCGGCGAGGACCTCGGCCGCCTGGAGCGCGTTCGGCGCGCCCGTCAGGCGCATCGCTTCCTGGTCGTTCGAGAAGAAGATGTCCACCTTGGCCAGCAGCTTCTTGATCGCCGCGGGCTTGGACTCGATCCAGTAGTTCATCGTGTCGCAGGCGACGAGCGCGGGCCCCTTCATCTGCGCCAGGACCTCGGACTGGAGCTCGGGGTCGATGTTCGCGAGGAACACCACCGGAGCCTTGCGCTGGGCCTCGGAGAGGACCGGCTTGAACTCCTTGAAGACGTTGAGGTGCGTGGCCAAAGTCTCCGCGTTCGCCGCGTCCTTGCCGTACTTGCCGGACCAGCGGAAGGTCTTCCCCTTCGCGGCCTTCAGGCCCTCGAGGTCCACGCCGCGGCGCTCGAGCGTGCGGCGGTGCTCGCGCGGGAAGTCCTGCCCCACGACGCCGACGAGGGCGACGGAGGAGAAGTAGCTCGCGGAGAGCGCGAAGTAGGTGGCCGAGCCGCCGAGGGCCTCGACGGACTTGCCCGCGGTGGTCTTGACGGAGTCGAGCGCGACGGAGCCGACGACGAGTATGTCGCTCACGAGTTCGCCCCCGAGTCCACGCGCTCGAACCAGATCTGATGCTCGACGCGCGCCGAGAGCTGCTTGAGGCAGTGGTTGATCAGCTCGACGGCGCGCTGCTGCTGGAGGTTCTGCGCGACCGCCTGCTTGGTGATCTTGGCGAGGTCCTTCTTCGGCGCGGTCTTCAGGACCTGGGCGTAGGCGGCGTCCACCTCGGAGGCCGGGACCTTCGCGACGCGGTAGATCAGCTGCTTGAGGCGTCCGCTCTTGATGGCCTTGCGGCGGGAGCGCTCGTACTCCTGGGGGTTCTCGCGGAAGATCGTGCGCACCTGCCGGAAGTAGACGTCCTGGTCGAACTGGCCGTCGCGCTGGAAGGCCGGCGTCGCGCGGATGTCGCGGGACAGCTCGTCGTTGGTGACCTTGAGGCCGAGCTCGTCGGCCTTCAGCGCCATCATCTCCTCGATCATCATGTCGTTGAGCATCTCGCGCTTGAGGCGGGACATCATGGCGTCGTCGACCTCGGTCCCCTTCTGCCGGAGCGCGTCGGCGTACTGGTTGGCGCGCAGCAGCAGGCGCTGGGCCGGGATCTTGCTGTCGCCGATCCGGGCCACGGCGCCGTCGTTGTCGCGGCTCGTGAAGTAGAAGCCGCCGAGCCCGACGAAGCTGCCGGACAGGAATACGGAGATGGTCGCGACGAAGATGCTTTTCTGGTGGCGGCGCAGGAATGAGATCATGGGACTCCTTGGTATTGGGAGGGGCCTAGTTAAATCTTACCATCTAGGAGACGGTGTCGGCGGGCTGGGACGGCTCCGGCTCGGCGCGGGAGCGGCGCCGGCGGGCCTTCCCGTCGTCGGAGCCCATCGAGCAGGCGCCCTCGTAGAAGGCCCCGTCGTCGATCTTCAGCTTCGGGGCGCGGATGTCCCCCGTCACGCGCCCGCCCGGGAGGATCTCCAGGGAGCGGGCCGCGACGATGTCGCCGACGACCTCGCCGGCGACCACGACGGTCTCGGCCGCGAGGTTGCCGATCACGCGGCCCTTCGCGCCGACCTCGACGTCCACCGCGTCGGAGATGTCGCCCTCGAAGGCGCCCTCGACGCGCAGGGAGCCCTTGACGACGAGCGTCCCGTGGAAGAAGGCGTCCTCGCTGATCAAGGTCATGCCTTCGCGCGCGTCCCCGCGTCCGCCCTTCTCGCCGAACATCAGGAGCGGGCCTTCGGGGTGCGAGGGAGATAGCCGAGCAGCTCGGGCCCGGGGCCGACCTTCAGGTAGGTCCAGGGGTTGATGGGCCGGCCCTGGCGCCACACCTCGTAGTGCAGGTGCGCGCCGGTCGAGCGGCCGGTGGTGCCCATGTAGCCGATCACCTGGCCGCGCATCACGCGGTCGCCGATCTTCACCAAGGTCTTGGAGGTGTGCCCGTAGAGGGTGCTCAGGCCGTAGCCGTGGTCGATGACGACCATGTTGCCGTAGCCGTGGGACCAGCCCGAGAAGCGGACGGTGCCGTCGGCGGTCGCCTGCACCAAGGTGTCGGCGGCGTTGGCGATGTCGATGCCGGCGTGGAACTCGCCGTTGTCGCCGCTCTCGCCCTGTGTCTCGCCGCGGCGCATCGGGGAGAAGCGGTAGCCGAACCCGGAGGTGACCGCGCCCTTGGTGGGCCAGAGGGTCGGCGTCGCGTTGCGCAGGCTCTTCTGGTTGCCCACGTACCAGCCGATCTCCTGGAAGCTCGCCAGACGGCCTTCGGCGTCGTGGCGGATGCGCTCGATCTCGCGGTGCCAATCGGCCTGGCGGATGGCGGCGGCCCCGCCGTTGAGCATCTTGCCCAGGCTCAGGCGGTCGGCCAAGGTCGGCCCGCCGACGCCGGTGGCCGCCTCGATCGGGTCGCGGTTGTTGGCCATCGACAGCAGGCCGCGCAGCTGGCGGTCCGTGCCCCGGGCCTGGTCCAGCGCGTAGCGGGCGCGGTCCATCTCCTGGGCCAGGCGGGTCATCTTGGTGAGCATGACCTGGTTGTCGGCCTTGGTGATCCAGTAATCGACGTGCCGGCCGGCCACCACGCCCGCCCCGACGGTCATGGCCGACCAGAGGCCCAACCAGAACAGGAAAAAGCCGGTGGAGCACTGCCAGCGCCAGGGCTTCATCTGAGTCTGCGGGATGATGAGGACCGTGAGGCGGCGGGCGAGTACGTCGAGGATTTTCTTGCGCATGCGCGTTCTGCCGTCGGTGATGTTATAACAGACTGGTTCAACCCTGTCAACGAAATCTTATTAAAACTGTTTCCCGGGCCCCTTGACAGGGTCAAGACCCGGGTCTACACTCCCGGGATGCGGCCCTTTCTTACCCTCCCGCTGATTCTTACCTTAATTGCGTGGGCCCTCCCGGCCGGCGCCCAGATCAAGGCGAACGCCGGGGCCGACGCCGCGGCCGGCACCTCCGGAACGGTCGGAACCTCCCTGAACGCCGGCGGCGTGGCCCCGATCGGCCTCCAGAACGGGGGCGCGCTCACCCCCCTCTCGCTCTCCGGCGCCCTGTCGCCGGCCCTCGCGGCGCCCGCCGCTTCCCTCAACCAAGGGCTTGCCGCCTCCGCCTTGGTCCAGGCCCAGGCCCCCGCGGCCGCCGCCGCGGAGAAGCCCGGGGAGAAAGCCGCCCAGGCCGCCGCCGCGCCTCCGGGCACGCCGCCCAAGAACGATCCCTCCGCCGCCCCCGCCGGACCGCCCGCGGGTCCCCCGGTCTACTTCCTCATGGAGATGGGCAAGCTCGGCGTCCCGCAAAGCCTCCTCGCCCGGCTCTACGATTTCATCGGGACGCGCCACCCGGGGGATCAGAACTCGATCTACCACGGCCTGGGCCATTCCCGCGAGGTGGCGAACCTGACCGCCCGCATCCTGTCGGGCCGCGACCTGCCCGCCGAGAAGAAGATCCTCCTGATCCTCTCCGCGGCCCTCCACGACGTCGACCCCGACCGGACCGAGAACACCCCGGCCCGGGTGGCCGCCACGCTCGAGCACCTGGACAACAACGACGAGGCCCGGGCGCTCCTCCTCGACTTCAGCCGGTTCGGCTTCACCGCCGCGCAGGTCAAGGCCCTGATCATGGCCACGGACTTCGACCCGGACCCGGCGAAGCTGCGGACCATTCAGGACGCCTTCGCGAAGGCGGCGGCCGAGGCCTTCCCCGGCGAGGCGGCCTGGGCCGTGACCTGGGGCAAGAACCTCGCCTTCGCCGACCAGTCCTCCACCTATGTCGGCTCGATCGAGGGCGCGCGCAGCCGCGTGGTGGGCTTCGCGCACGAGAAGCGTCTCGAAAGCGAGGCCCTCGGGAAGGGCCCCGGGCTGACCGACGCCCAGATGCTGGCGGGAACCTTCAAGTTCCTGAGCGTCCTCACGCAGAACCCGCTCTTCGCCCTGCTCCCTCCCGAGGAGCGACAGAACTTCGACGCGGTCCTGGCCTACTTCGAGGCGCGCCAGACCCCCGAGGCCTGGCAGGCCGGGTCCGCGCCCGCGCCGGCCCGCGCGCCTCCCGTCGACCCCGACCTCGCCGCCGCGCGCCGCTACATCAAGGGCATCTTCGGCGGCGTGCGCGCCCCCACCGAGCGCGAGACCGACTCCCTCCTCGGCGACTGGCTCGACGAAGAGGGCATCCCCCGCGACTCGCAGCGGGCCAAGGACGTCCGCGCGGCTCTCGTGCCGGGCAAGACCAAGGCGGAGACGGACCTCTCCTACCGGCTCATCGCTCCGCTCCGCCCCCACGCCGCGTTGATCATGAAGCTCGCCGCCGAGCACGGGGTGGCCCCGATCCACGTCGAGTCGGTGATCGTCAACCGCGGCCTCCACAAGCACGTCGGCGCCCTGACCGCGGCCCAGCTCGAGAACCAGATCGTCACGGCGCTGACCAACGAGGAGATCGAGTCCGCCGCCCGCGCCTACCCGGACAACGCCCAGGGCGACCTCCTACGCGGCGTGGCCTCGGCCATGGTCTCCCGGAGCGGCAAATCCGTCGAGGAGGTCGCGCGCGACGGCGTGTTCCTCTACGCCGACTTCAACGGGAGCCAGTTCCTCCGCGGCTACGCCAGCCGCGACCCGGACGTCCAGCTCCACACCATCGCCTTCTACGTCACGCGCAAGGACGGGAAGTGGCGCATCGACGGCTACCGCCAGAAGAAGTCGAGCCGGACCTCCGACGCCGCCTACATCGAGGCACTGAAGGCCTGGCTGCGCAAGGGCGGCATCCCCTCCTCCGACCTTTTATAGAGGTGTCAGGCCTAACGGTATTTTCAGTATTTCGGCCAAACTGAAAATACCGTTAGGCCTGACACCTTAGTCAGCGGCGCTGGCGATCCGGGTTGACCTTATTTCCCGTGGCACTTCTTGAACTTCTTGCCGGAGCCGCAGTGGCAGGGATCGTTGCGGCCGACGTCGGGGCCCGTGTTGACGTGGGTCTCGGGCTTGGGAGACTTGCCGTCCACGAAAAGCCAGGTCGAGCCTTCCTTGCGGAAGGTCGCGATCTCGTGGTGCTCGTAATCCTGGCCGTTCTGGGAGAAGCCGGCGATGAAGCTGACGATGCCGGTCTGGTCGTTCGGACCGCCGTCCTTGGTGGCGACGACGGCGAGGCCGCGCCAGGTCGAGTCCTTCGCCCATTTCTCCGAGGCCTTGCGGTCGAAGTCGGCGCGGCTCTCGGGAGCGTGAGTCTTCTCGATGAAATCGATCTTCCCCGTCGCGTAGCTCGTGTAGCGCGCGCGCATCAGCGCCTCGGCGGTCGGGGCCGCGGCTTTGCCGGTGATGTACGGCTCGCAGCAGGAGGTGTAAGGCTTCTTGCTCTGGCAGGGGCAGTCGGTGGTCGCGGTCATGCGGGGATTTTAACACATCCGCGAGAACTACGGTCCTTCCGGTAGGTCTGGCACCAACGCAAACATCGGTAGGCCTGACACCTAGATGGACTCCCCCGCCGCCTTTCCGGAGGCCCAGGCCCACTGGTAGTTGAAGCCGCCGAGCCAGCCGGTGACGTCGACGACCTCGCCGATGAAATAGAGGCCGGAGGCCTTGCGGGCCTCCAGGGTCTTCGACGAGAGCTCGGCGGTGTCGACGCCGCCGCGCGTGACCTCGGCCTTGCCGTAGCCGACGGTGCCGGCGGGGACGAAGCGCCAGTCCTGGAGCCTCTCGCAGAACGCGGCGATCTCCTTCTTCGGGTAGTTGCCCATGTCGAGCGCCTCGGGCAGGTACAGGTCGCAGAAGCGTTCGGCCAGGCGCTTGGGCACGAGCGCGGCCATCTGGTTCTTGATCTCGAGCCGGTTGCCCTTGCGCGAGGCGAACCACTCCATCAGCTCCTCGCGCGTCAGCGCGGGGATGAAGTCGACGCGGACCTCGTCGCCCGGCTTCCAGTGCAGGGACGCCTGGAGCGCGACCGGGCCGCTGAAGCCGGCGTGGGTGAACAGGAGGTTCTCGCGGAAGGAGACGCCGTTGGTCGTCATCGTCGCGTCGAGGGCGATGCCGGAGAAGCCCTCGAGGCGGGCGCGGTCGGCGTCGGTGAAGACGAAGCCGTCGAGCGCGGGCGCGCGCGGGACGATCCTCAGGCCGAACTGCTTGGCGATGTCGTAGCCGACGGGGGTCGCGCCGAACTTCGGGAAGGAGAGGCCTCCGGTGGCGACCACGAGCTTGGGCGCCGTGAAGACGCCCTGGTCGGTCGTGACGAGGAACCCGTCGTTCATCCGCTCGGCCTTGAGGATGTCCCGTTTCTGAAGGAGCTCGACGCCGGCCCGGACGCAGTCGCCGACGAACATGTCTATCAGCTGCTGCGCGGAGCCGTCGCAGAAGAGCTGGCCGTGCTTGCGCTCGTGGTAGGCGATGCCGTGGGCCTCGACCAAAGCGACGAAGTCCTCGGGGGTGAAGCGCGAGAGCGCCGATTTGGCGAAGTGCTTGTTCTCGGAGACGAAGTTGTCCGCGCTCACCTCGCGGTTGGTGAAGTTGCAGCGCCCGCCGCCGGAGATGATGAGCTTGCCGCCGGGCTTGGCCGCGTGGTCGAGGACGGCGACCTTGCGCCCGCGCTTGGCCGCGGTCAGCGCGCACATCAGGCCGGCGCCGCCGGAGCCGAGGATCAGCGCGTCGTAGGCGCTCAAGACTTGAGCCGTTCGTTCAGGTAGGAGGTCAGCTCCCCCCAGACGCGCGCGCGCTCCTCGGGCGCCATGTCCTTGAAGTGGAGGGTGAGGACCGAGTGCTTCGCGCCGGGGACGACGACCTCGCGGAAGCGCTCGCCGAAGCCGTCGCGCAGCGCGTCGAAGCGCGCGGCGCGGCACAGGGAGTCGCCCGCGAAGCGCATGCCGAGGACGGGGATGTCCTCGTCCTTGGAGCGCTTCACGGCGTTGTCCCACTCCGCCTCGGGGATGCCCATGGCCGACTCGTTATAGGAGGAAGAGGGCTGGCACAGGACCGGCGCGATCAGTTCCTTGTCCATCATCAGCGAGAGGGCGAAGCGCCCGGTGAAGCACATGCCGATGGCGGCCACGCCCTTGCCCCCGCGCTCGGCGAAGGCCTTGCGCGACAGCGCGCGCAGCCAGTCGGCGGCGGGGCTCTTGCCGTGCGTGCTCAGCACGCTGAACTCCTTCCACACGCAGGCCCACAGGACGGGCTTGACGCCGTAGTTCTTCATCGGCTCGCCGAACAGCAGGGGCATGTAGACGGTGTAGCCCTCGACGGCGAGCTTGAGCCCGAGCTCGACGCACTCGGGGACCATGCCGGGCAGCTCGTGGATGAGGACGACGGCGGGGCCCGAGCCGGCGCGGTAGACGGGCTTGGAGACGCCTCCGGCGGTGAAGTCGAAGCGCTCGTAGCCGGGAAGGTCCATGAGCCAGTATACAACTGACGGCGGCGGGAGCCAACTGTTTCCGGAAACAGTCCGACAAGACGCTCGTTCTAACCCCGAGGCGCGAAAAGCTATAATCATTCCCCCCATGAAGACCAGCTCCCAGCTCCGCTCCGGCTATCTCGATTTCTTCGTCAAGAACGGCCACACCCTCAAGGCCTCGGCGCCGATCGTCCCCCAAGGGGACGCGACGCTCATGTTCAACTCCGCCGGCATGGTGCCGTTCAAGCCGTACTTCCTCCAGCTCAAGACCGACCTGAGCCGCGCGACCTCGTCGCAGAAGTGCTTCCGGACGACCGACATCGAGCGCGTCGGCACGACCTTGCGGCACATGACGTTCTTCGAGATGCTGGGTAATTTTTCTTTCGGAGATTACTTCAAGAAGGAAGCCGTGTTCTGGGCGTGGGAGTACCTGACGAAGGACGTCGGCCTGGACCCCAAGCGCCTCTACCCCACCGTCTTCAAGGAAGACGACGAGGCCGTCGAGCTGTGGAAAAAGGTCGGCGCGCCGAACGCCGCCGTGCGCCTGGGCGAGGACACCAACTTCTGGAACATGGGGCCGACCGGGCCGTGCGGGCCCTGCTCCGAGATCTACTACGACCTCGGCCCGGAGTTCGCCACGGGCAAGGACGACGTCGTCGGCGGGGACGGCGACCGCTACATCGAGATCTGGAACCTCGTGTTCACCGGCTTCGACCGCCAGCCCGACGGGAGCCTCAAGCCGCTGGCGCGGCCCTGCATCGACACCGGCATGGGCCTCGAGCGCCTCGCGTTCTGCGCCCAGGGCACCAAGTCACCCTTCCACACCGACCTGTTCGCGCCGATCGTGGAGAAGGCCGCCAAGGTCGTCGGCGCCGACCCCAAGGACCCCAAGCACGCGCTGGGCTTCCGGGTGATCGCCGACCACGCGCGCGCGGCGACCATGCTGATGAGCGAGGGCATCATCCCCTCGAACGTCGAGCGCGGCTACGTCCTGCGCCGCCTCGTGCGCCGCGCGGCGCGCTACGGCCAGCTGATGGGCTACGACAAGCCCTTCCTGCACGAGCTGGTGCCGGCCGCCATCGAGATCTTCGCGCCCGGCTACCCCGAGCTGCGCGCCGCCTCCGAGCAGGTGCAGGCCGTGATGAAGACCGAGGAGGCCAAGTTCCTCGAGACGCTCCACGCCGGCGAGGCCGAGCTCGCCAAGGCGCTGCAGAAGTCCGGCAAGAACCTGTCGGGCGAGGCCGCGTTCCGGCTGTACGAGACCTTCGGCTTCCCCCTCGAGCTGACCAAGGAGATCTGCGCGTCGCAGGGCGTCGCCGTCGACGAGCCGGGCTTCAAGGCCGCATCCGAGAAGGCCTCCGAGATCGCGCGCGCGTCCTGGAAGGGCTCCGGCGAGAACGACCTGGCCGCCATCGCCGCCAACGCCCCGCGCACCGAGTTCGTCGGCTACACGGCGCAGGAGTGCAAGGCGACGGTGGTCGCCTCCACGCCCGGGCTCGTCGTGCTCGACCGCACGCCGTTCTACGCCGAGGGCGGCGGGCAGGTCGGCGACACCGGCGACCTGATCGCGGCCGACGGCTCGCGCGTGCTCGCGCGCGTGGCCGACACGCAGAAGCACGGCGGCGTGTTCGTGCACCTCGTCGAGATGGGCGCGCGCATCCTCGTAGGCACCGAGGTCCGCGCCAAGGTGGACGCCGAGCGCCGCGCGCGCATCAAGCCCCACCACACCGCGACCCACCTGATGAACGAGGCGCTCAAGCGCGTGCTGGGCGGGAGCATCCGCCAGGCCGGCTCCTACGTCGGCCCCGACAAGCTCCGCTTCGACTTCACGCACCCGAAGGCGATCACGCCCGACGAGATCAAGAGGATCGAGGACATCGTCAACGCCGAGATCAAGGCCGCGCATCCCGTCGTGGCGCAGTGCCATCCCGTCGCCAAGGTCGCCGAGTTCGGCGCGACCACGCTCCTGGGAGAGGACTACGGCGCCGAGCCCCGCTTCCTGCTCATCGGCCCCAAGGCCTGGGCGGAGCCGAAGAACCGCTTCAGCCTCGAGCTGTGCGGCGGCGTGCACGTGGACAACACCGCGGAGATCGTCGCCTTCAAGATCGTCAAGGAGTCGTCGGCGTCCTCCGGCGTGCGCCGCATCGAGGCGCTCGCGGGCAAGGCCGTCGAGGAATACGCCGCGGCCCAGCACGCGGCCAAGGCGAAGGCGCAGGCCGAGCAGCTCGCGCGCCAGGACGAGCTGATCGCCGCCATCGAGGCGCTCGGCGGCAAGGCTCCGGCCAGGATCGAGAGCCTCAAGCAGCTGGAGGGCCAGCTCGCCCAGCTCAAGGCCAGCAGGCTCGCGGCGCAGGCCGAAGCGGGCAAGACCGTCGTCGAGGTCAAGGGCGTGAAGCTGTGCGTGCAGCGCCTGGTCGGCGCGGACCCCAAGTCCCTGCGCGGGCTGTCCGACAAGATCAAGGCCGAGGTCGGCTCCGGCCTCGTGTTCCTCGCCGCGCCCGGCGAGGGCAAGCTCTCGTTCGTGCTCGCGGCCACGCCGGACATGGCGGGCAAAGGCGTGGACGCGGCGAAGATCGCCAAGGCCTTCGCCGCCGCGCACGGCGGCTCGGCGGGCGGCCGCGCGGACTTCGTGCAGGGCGGGGCCGCGGACGGGGACTGGGACGCGGCGGTGGCGAGCCTGACGGCCCTCATCGGATAGGACAGGAGACGACATGACGATTTCGAAGGAGCTCGCGGCGCAGATCGACGAGGCGTTCGACTTCCGGGGGCACGTGACGGTGACCTTCGCCGACGGCAAGACGGTCGAGGGCTTCCTGTTCAACCGGGAGCTGGCCCCGTTCAAGGGCGAGGCCTACATCGAGATGATCCCGAAGGACTCCGACCAGCGCCTGGGCTTCCCCGCCGCCTCGGTCAGGTCCGTCGCGCTGACCGGCAAGGACTTCGCCTCGCCGTTCGTGCCGCCGCAGAAGTAGCCGGCCGGCTACCGGATGACCCAGTCGCCCTTGTAGTTGTTGCGGCTGGCGGGCCACAAAGTGCAGCCGCCGTAGGTGATGATGTGGTATTCCTCGGCGATGCCGGGGACCGTGCTCGCCGGATGGATCGCGTCCGGGCCGGTCCACGCGCACACGCCCCTGCGACGGAGTTCCTTGGCCAGCTCGTCGAAGAACAGCGACGCCGACGCGTGGCACTCCCCGATGAGCTTGTCCCCGTTGAAGCGGTGGGGATACGCCTTCTGCGTGGCCTCGGCCGCCGCCTGGACCTCGGCGAGGCGCGTGGGCCCCTGCCGCTGCTTGGACGGGACCCAGTTGTCGGGGTTCCCGGGGCACGAGAGCCTCGGCTCGGGCTGAGCGGGCGCCGCCGCCGGCGCGGCGGAAGGCTTGTCGTTCGGCCCGCAGCCCTCGAGGGTGCGCTCGTCGCAGCCGACGGCCGCGAACGCGCCCAGGCTCACCGCCAGAAGCGGGCCGATGCGGATCCGCATCGGTTCAGCGGACGTTCCGCGAGGTCTCCGAGGCGGCCAGCGCGCCGCGGGAGAGGCGCGAGCCGACGCCGGGACGGGCCGCCGCCTCGGTGTTCGCGCGCGCGGCGGAACCCGACGCCGCCGCCGCCGCGACCGCCGGCGAGTCGTCGTGCGCGGCCGGGCCGAGCGTCATCGTCGCGGTGGTGGTCTGATCGCCTTTGCCGTACACGGTGAAGTTCCTCAGCTCGCCTTTGATGCCTCTCTTCCAGGTCTTGCCGGACTTCGGGTCGGCGGGCGTGTCCGTGAACGCGGCCGAGGGACGGGAGGCGGCCGACTCCGGGGCCTCGTACACCGCCGCGACCTCGGTCACCGGGGGCGCGTCGTCGAAAACGGCGAGCATGCGGTCCTCGTGGACCTTCTCCGCGACGACCTGGGTGGGCACCTTGATCACGCGGGTCGCGTTCGGGGACTCGATCCCTTCCTGCGAGGTCGCCTGATAATGGCGCAGCGTGTTCCACAGGGAGCCGCCCCCGGTCATGTCCACGAAGAGCGCGGCGTAGATGCCGACCGCGACGAGGGCGTAGCCCGCGGCGGTCTCGACGGCCTCCGAGACGACGGTGAGCACCGACTTCACTTTGGCGGTCATGCGTTCAGTATAAGCCCGCGGGCGCCGATCCGCAAGGGGTCTTTGCCGACTTTTTACCGCTAAACAAAGGGTTTTCCGTTGCCGTCCTTTTACCCTCCCGTAACAACGCTCAGCGCGAGCGCAGGCGCCGCGCGAGGTCGTCGTAGCCGTTCTTCGCGGCCAGGTCCGACGCCGTCTGGCCGTCGGGGCCGCGGGCCGTGATCGACGCGCCCCGGGAGAGCAGCAGGGCCACCGTCTGCTCGTGGCCCTTCTTCGCGGCGAGCATCAGCGGGGTGCGCCCGTCGGGATCGCGCGCCTCGAGCGACGCGCCGCGGTCGAGGAGGAGGGCGGCCATGTCGGTCTGCCCCTTGAAGCAGGCCCACATCAGGGCGTTCCAGCCGATGTCGTCGACGGCGCCGATGTTGGCCCCGGCGTCGAGCAGGGCGCCGACGCCGTTGCGGCTGCCCCAGCGCGCCGCGACGAGCAAGGCGGTGAGCCCCTTGCGGTCGCGGACCTCGAGGCGGCTGCCGCGCGCGACCAGGACCCGGACGAGGTCCGCGTGGTCGCGCACCGCGGCCCACATCAGGGGCGTCCACGCGTCGCCGGGGTTGCGCGCCTCGATGTCCACGCCGGCGTCGAGGTAGCGAGTCACCGCCTTCATGTCGCCGTTGCGGGCGGCGCGCAGGAGGCGTCCCTCGCGCGCGGCGGGGGTGTCGGCCTCGCCGCCGCAGGCGGCGCCGAAGGCCAGGACCAGGCACAGGACGGACGTGCGCGGACGCATGGTCATTAGTATAAGACCGCGGGGCGGAAGTTCAATGTCGAAACGGTTACAGGCGCCTCAGCGCCGGGCTTCGAGCTCGTTCCAGCGCGCGAACAGGGCCTCGACCCGCTGGCGGGCCTCGTCGAGACGCACCTGCCGCTTGATCAGCTCCGGGGCGTCGGTCGCGACGGCCGGGTCCTCGAGCGCCGCGCGGGCCATCGCGGCCTCGTTCTCCGCGGCCTTGATCGCCGCCTCCATCTTCGACAGCTCCTTGGCTTCCTTGGGGTCGAGCGGCCGCTTCTCCAGGACCGGCGCGGGCGCGACGGGGTGCATGGCCCCGAGCGAGTCGGATTCCTCGCGGGCCGCTTCCCACTGCGAGAGGTCGGCGTAGAACCCCGCGTTCCCCTTCCCGTCGAGGGCGAGGATGCGCTGGCTGACGCGCTCGAGCAGGTAGCGGTCGTGGGTCACGAGCACGAGCGCGCCCGGGAACTCCATCATGCTGTTCTCGAGCACCTCGAGCGACTGGAGGTCGAGGTCGTTGGTGGGCTCGTCGAGCAGGAGGATGTCGGCGGGGCGCAGCATGAGGCGGGCGATGAGAACGCGCGCCTGCTCGCCGCCCGAGAGCCGGCTCATCGGGTACTCGAGCTGCTCGGTGCGGAACAGGAAGCGCTCCGCCCAGCCGTAGACGTGGATGCGCGAGCCCTTGAACTCCACGTGCTCTCCGGCCTCGCACAGGGAGCGCTTCAGCGTCTTGGTCATGTCGAGCTGCTCGCGGTGCTGGTCGAAGGTCACGACCTTCAGCTGGTCCGCGCGCCGCATCGTCCCCTTGTCAGGGGCGAGCGTCCCGGCGAGCAGCTTGAGCAAGGTGGACTTGCCGGAGCCGTTCTCGCAGAGCAAGCCCAGCTTGTCTCCCGGCGAGAGCATGAGGTCGAGAGGGCCGAACAGCTTCCGGCCGCCCATGGACTTCTCGACGCCGAGGCAGCGCACGAGGCTCTTGCTCTTCCGCTCGGTGGCGTCGAAGTCTATCTCGGTGGCGCGGACCTGGGCGTTGCGGTATTTGAGCTCGGCGAGGTCGGAGATCATCTCGCCGGCGCGGTCGATGCGGGCCTGCTGCTTGGTGGTGCGCGCCTTCGGGCCTTTGCGCAGCCAGGCGATCTCGCCGCGCACGGTGTTCTGCATCGTCTGCTGGAGCGTGGCCTGGTGGCTGAACAGCTCCTCGCGCTTCTCGAGGAAGTCGGTGTAGTTGCCCTGGCTCGAGAAGTGGCCGTCCTCGTAGCGCTTGTTGAGCTCGATGACGCGGTTGCAGACGCGCTGCAGGAAGCTGCGGTCGTGCGTGATGACGAGGAACGCGAAGTCGAGGCTCGACATGAACCGCTCCAGCCACAGCACGCCCTCGAGGTCGAGGTGGTTCGTCGGCTCGTCGAGGAGGAGGAGGTCCGGCTCGCGGAGGACCTGCGACAGGATCGCGAGGCGCTTGCGCCAGCCGCCGGAAAGCTTGTCGACGCGCTGCTCGGGGTCGGCGAAGCCGGACCGCTCCATGCCCGACTCGACGCGCATGTCGACCTCCCAGTCCTCGAGGCCCAGGCCCTGGAGCGCCCGGCTCAGCTCGTCGCGGACGGTCCAGCCCTCGCCCACGGCCTCGAAGCGGTCCTGCTGCGCCAGGTAGCCGACGCGCAGGCCGCGGCGCGCGGCGATCTTGCCCTCGTCGACAGTCTCGAGGCCGGCGAGGATCTTGAGCAAGGTGGACTTGCCCGCGCCGTTGGGCCCGATCAGGCCGGTGCGCTCGCCCTCGAAGAGCCCGAACGAAAGGCCTTCGAAGAGCGGGCGTATGCCGAAGCTCTTGGTGAGGTTTTGACAGCTGAGGAGGATCGCCACGGGAAGGACGGAGAGCTTAGCATTTCCCGCACCGGCCCGCTCCCGGGGCGGGGCTAACGGAGCTCGGCGCCCGCGTTCTCGAAGGCCGCGCCGACCTGGCTCTGGATCTCGGCCGCGGTGCCGGGCACCGCGGGCTTGCGCGTCCCGGGCATGATGAGATAACGCACGCTCGCGCTCTGGACGCCTCCGCTCACGGGGCTCGGGTTGATGCCGACGGCGCGCGCCAGCGCGGGAGACCCCTCGCCCAGGACGCCCTTCGGGCCGATGTCGCCGACGATCGCGTAGGTCGTCTTGCCGCCGTAGGTGACCGCCGCGTAGTCGCCGAGCTTGACCGCGGGATGCGCCGCCGAGAAGTCGCCGGGGATCACGATGAACGGGACGACGCGCGCGTTGAGGCTGACGCCGTTCGATTTGAGCGCGGTCTCCCGCTGGTAGGTCGGGTCGCCGTCGCGACCGCCGCCGGGCCCGTCCCCGTCGATGGCCATCTTGGCCGTGAAGCCGACGAGCGGGACGTTCTTCTTCGTCATGAAGGTCCGCGTCTCGATCACCGCCGGCCCCCCGGGCTTGAGGCTGAACTTCTTCCCGCTGGGGACGCCCTCCCCGACCTCGGGAGCGCCCGTCTTGGCGGCCGGGCCGGAGGCTTCCGCCTCGCTCGACGCCGAGGCGCCCGAGGCGCCCGCGGCGACGGAGGCGCCGCCGGCCGCGCCCGCCGCGCCGCCGGATCCGGCATCCACGCCGGCCGGCGTGCCCGCCGACTCCGTGGGCGTCCCGCCCGGCACCGCGCCGCCCATCCCTCCCGACCCGCCCTTCCCGGCGCCGCCCCCGCCGCCCAGGTCGCCCGGCCCGCCGCCGCCGCCGGAGGACGAGCCGGAGAGCTTGGGCGTCTCGTTGAGCCCCGGCGCGCGGGAGGAGACGCCGTTGGCGTCCATCGCGCCGAGGCGGGAGGCCCCAGGGGTCGCGCCGCCCGCGACGCCGGACCCGGCGGCGCGGCCGAAGGAGGACGCGGCGGCGGCCGCGCTCTGCGTGTCGCCGCCGGGCGGGCCGCCGCCGCCGGCGGAACGGATGCCGGCCGCGGGAGCGGGA
>JACPOW010000125.1 GCA_016191335.1 Elusimicrobiota bacterium
GTCGCGATACTTCGACGAACTGGGAGTGCCGCGGCTTGCCGCCTGATCGGAAGCCTTTTCAACCGCCGGATGCGGACCCGCATGTCCGGTGGTGTGGGAGGGGACGGCCGGGGCTAATCCCGGCCGCCCCTATCCCGATTCCGTCATAGCGGTGCGGGCCATCTCGTTGGCGTCCACGTACACGGTCGAGCCGGTCTTGCCGAGGTCCTGGACGATGAGGCCCGCGACGAGGAGGCCGAGCGCGTAGGGCAGCAGCAGGGCGGCGGTGCCGGCCCAGCCGCGCTTCGCCGTCGCGAGCTCCGGCGCGGCGGGCCGCGAGGGGGCGAGGAGGGGGTTCACGCGGCCTTCTCCTTCAGGGCGGCGCGCGCGCGCTTGATCTTCACCGCGCGCACCACGACGAGCAAGGCGAGGAAGCTCCCGCCGAACAGCGCGAGGTCGCGCCACGGCGAGCTCGGCTCGCCGACGACGATCGGGAAGCGCAGCGTCGAGCGGCCGTCCAGCTCGGGCAGGACGAGGACCACCTCGTAATTGGCGACGGCGGGGTAGAACACCTGGAACTTGTGCAGGCCCATGTCCACGAGGCCCTCTCCCGCGTCCGCGATCTTCTCCTGGAACCCGAAGACCTTCAGGCGGTACGCCTCGAGCAGGACCGGCTTCTCGTACGGGGCGTTGAGGGCCGGGTCGGTCACGTAGACGTGGATCTCGGATTTCTCCCCGGGCTTGGGGCTGCCGGGGTAGGCGGTCAAGGTCACCTGGTAGGGCCCGATCTTGTCGCGAAGGCGCAGCACCGGCGCCTGCGGGTAGGACTTGTCGTAGGCGTAGTGCGGTATGCCGATGATGTGGTGCGCGCGCGCCGGCGCCGCCAGCCCCAGGCACAGGAGCGCCATCAGCGCCGCGCCGGTGCGGGAGAAGCGGAAGGACAGGGCCTTGGTCGGGCAGGCGTCGACGCAGACGCCGCAGGCGTCGCACTCGGCGCCGGTCTTGTCCGTCATCGGCTGGAGCTGCATCGGGCAGGCCTTGTCGCAGAGCACGCAGTCGATGCAGGCGGACCTCACGCGCTTGACGCGCAAGAGCTTCCAGCGCGAGAGCGCGCTGTACAGCGCGCCGCCGGGACACATGGCGGAGCACCGGAAGCCGGGCGCCACGGCCACCTCGACGAGGGCGACGAGGCCGAGGAAGATCATCCCGCCGGAGAAGAAGCCCCATGGGAAGCCGAAGCGTCCCGCTTCCGCGCGGTCGAAGAGGACGGTGGCGAAGGAGTGGGCCTCGCGGCTGAGGATGGCCGGCGGATAGATGTAATGGAGGAGGGGCAGGCCGCCGATCAGGGCGATCACCGCGGCCGCGCCGAGCAAGGCGTACTTGTTCCCTTTCCAGAGCCGGACGTCGAGCGGCGGCAGCTCGAGGAAGGCGAGCAAGGAGCGCAGGCGCCGGATCAGGGGCATGAGCAGGCCGACCGGGCATATCCACCCGCAGTACACCCGGCCCAGGAGCAAGGTCGCGAGCAGGGGAAGGATGGCGCCGGCGGCGAGCACGGAGAGCAGGCTCCTCGTGGCGAGAGTGCTCTCCGCCGCGGCGAGCAGGTCCGTCAGCGAGCACCCGAACAGGCGCGAAGACCAGGGGACCGACCCGACATAATCGCTCACGCGGACGAGGACGGCCTTGCGCGGGCGGCGTCCCTTGACGCCGCTCTCCTCCATCGGAAGGCCCGCGCGCATCAGCGCGTCGGTGCCGCGCAGGATCAGCCCCGCGGTGCTGGTCCCCCAGAGCTCGAGCATCTTCTCCGTCTGACGCGCCCACATGTAGTGGCCGTAGCGGGAGATGAACGGGAAGAGGATCATCGAGGCCAGCACGACGGACTGGACCAGGCGGCGCCGGGGCCAGATCGGGCTCTTCATGACCAGGCCCTCTCGCTGCGCACGCGGATGGAGCGGCCGTCGTCCCGGTCGGTGACGATGCAGGCTTCCTCGCACAGGCCGCAGCCCGTGCAGTGCTCCTCGTCGACCGCGGGCGCGTTGTGCTTGCCCTGCGTGATGGCCTTGCCCTTGAGCGGGAAGATCGTGAAGCAGGCGCCGCAGACCCCGGTGCATTTGTGGCTGACGCACAGGCGCTTGTCGACGACGGCGGTGCCCATGCGGGCGTCGGCCATCTTCTCCAGCGGCCGCAGGGCTCCCGTCGGGCGGGCCTTGCCGCAGGCCAGGCACAGGTCGCAGGCCTCGGCGCAGCGCTGGCAGCGGATGCGGCGGGCGAGGTCGGGCGGGACCGAGGACGCGGGGACGCTCTCGCCGCGGCGCAGCAGGCTCAGCAGGAAGCCGCCGCCCGCGGCCGCGGCCGCGGAGCGGACGAGCATCTGGCGCCGGGACGGCCGGGGCTCAGACATCGGCCACCACCACGATGGCCTGCGGATAGCGGATGCAGGACCGTTCGCACAGGCCGCAGCCCACGCAGAGAGCGGGGTCCACCACCGGCATCTCGTGCATGGCGGATTTGAGCGCCTTGCCCGGGAAGGGGCAGGCCCGCAGGCAGACGCCGCAGCAGCGGTCGTTGTACGAGTAGCACAGGTTCTTGTCGAGCCTGGCCACCCCCATCTTGACCTTGGTCGTCACCTCGCTCTTGAGGAGCTTGGTGAGCGCCCCGGTCGGGCAGGCCTCGGTGCAGCGCAGATACTCTCCGTCCACCTTCTGGCACAGGTTGCAGGCCTTCTGCCGCGGGAAGATGATGGGCGTGCCGTCGTCCCCCGGCCCGGGCTTGAGGGAGAACTTCTCGCCGTTGGCCTCGGTGAACATCATGATCGCCTGGCTGGGGCACGCGTCCCCGCAGCGGCCGCAGCGGATGCAGCGCGACAGGAACTCGTCCTTCTCCAAGGCCCCGGGGGGGCGGATGACGCCCGTCTCGGCCGCGGCGGGACGCAGCAGCGCGGCCGAGGCGGCCAACGCCGCCCCGGTCGCCGCCGCGTTCTTCAGGAACTCCCGCCTGCTGACTTCTTTCATGGTCCTCTACGCGATGCGTTCCAATCTCATCGCCAGCTTCTTGTAGTCGGCCTGGCCGGAGACGGGGTCCCAGGCGCGGGCGCTGCACGCGTTGACCAGCCAGCGGTTCTTCGCCGGGTCGGAGCTGTCCGCCACCGAGAGGTTCCACGGGCTGAACATGTAGCCGGCGGGCACCTGCGAGCGGGCCGGCTTGACCATCGAGTCGGTCCCGACCGAGACGCGCCCCTCGTAGGAGCCGCGGCGCGTGACGATGCGGACCTTCTCGCCGTCCTCGAGGCCCCAGCGCTTGGCGTCCTCGGGGCTGACCTCGACGTACTGCTCGGGCACGAGCTTGAGCGTCGTCGGGCCCTGGATGGTCTTGGCGGAGTGGAAGTGCTCGTAGACGATGCCCAGGCCGAGCCAGAACGGGTACTTGTTCTCCTTGGCGGCGTCCTCGAGCGTCTTGCTCGCGTCGTCGTAGAAGTCGAGGTCCGGGAGCTCCGGGGGCAGGGCGTTGTCGCGGGCCTTGGTCAGCAGGTCCATGTTGTCCATCAGGAACGGCTGCTTCTCCGCCGCCGCGAGCATCTCCGCGTTCGAGGCGCCCTCGCGCTTCTTCAGCCCGACGGCCTCGCCGAAGCTCATCAGCTTGCCGCAGGTCTCCTTGATCGTCGAGTAGTTCTGCTCGCACAGCTTGAGCTTCGCCTTGCCGTTGGCGTGGGCGAAGTTCCCGTAGGGCTGGCCGGCCCAGCCCTCCTGGCCCATGTAGCGGCGGGGGGTGCCGCCCTTCCTGGCGATCTCGTAGGTCGGCGCGGGCCACTGGATGCCGCGCAGGCGGCGCATCTGCTCGTACAGGCCGATGCCGTCGCGCTTCTCGACCTCGAGCATGCCGGTGAGGTCCGCGTCCGAGCCCTTCGACGCCTTCACGATGTCGCGGAAGATGTCCTCCGGGTTGTAGAACTTCTGGCCGTAGCGGTTCTTCAGGGTCTTCTTATAAGGGAAGATCTTGTCCGCGTCGAGGCCGAGCGCCTTCGCCAGGGACTTCGACTTGTCGATGGCCAGGTCCATGTCGGGCAGGGCCTCCATCAGGGGCTGGCCCTTCTCGTTCTTGCCGACCGAGACGCCGTCGCAGACGTACAGGCGCCGCTCGCTCTGGATGTAGGTCCCGCCGGTCCACTCGCCCCAGGTGATCGCGGGGAACACCACGTCGGCGTACAGCAGGTTGGGGGCGTGGCGGTAGATGTCCTGCACGACGACGAACATCTTGGTCAGCGCCGGGCGCACCAAGGTGTTGAGGTCGGGCATGTGCACGTGGGTCGTGTACATCCAGAACATGGCCTTGAGGTCTCCCTTGAGCGCGCGCTCCATCATGGGGATGACCATCGTCGGCTTCTGCTTGAAGGTCAGGTCGAGGCGGCCCTCCGGCAGGCGCCAGGCCTGGTTCATGTGCGTGCGCCAGGCCGGGTTGTCGAGGCCCTTGTTGAACGGCAGGCGGCCGGTGAGGCCGCCCATCAGGCGCTCGCTCATGGCGTTGGGCTGGCCGGTCTGCGAGTGCGAGCCGCAGCCGGGGCGCCCGAGGTTGCCGGTGAGCAGGTGCAGGTTGATGATCGAGATGGTGTTGTGCTGCCCGTGGATGTGCTGGTTGTAGCCGATGCCCCAGAACGTGAGGCAGCCGCCCTTGCCGCGCTTGCGGCCCTTGAGCGAGGCCTCGGCCCAGAGCCGGCCGATGTTCTCGATCTGCTCGACGGTGACGCGGCCGCGGTCGACGGGCTTGAGCTCGGCGACGACCTGGGCGGGGGAGTAGCGGGCCTTGATGCCCTCGATGTACTCGCGCCAGCCGTCGACGTTCTTCTCGAGCCACGCCTCGGGCATCACGGCCTCGGGGTGCTTGGTGATGATCACGTGGGCGATCGCGTTGAGATAGGAGATGTCGCCGTTGATCGTCTGGAAGTGGAACGAGGTCCGCGGGTCGATCTCCTCCAGGCCCTGCACGGTCCCGGTCCGGCGGGGGTCCGACACCAAGGTCGGGATGCCCTTGTCGCGCTTGTGGTCGGCCACGCGCCAGAACAGGATCGGATGCGCCTCGCGGGCGTTGTGGCCCCAGAACGAGATGAAGTCCGCCTGCTCGATGTCGTCGTAGGAGGTGGGCGGCGTGTCGGAGCCGTACGAGGCGAAATAGCCGGTGGCCGCGGAGGTCATGCACATGCGGGCGTTGGCCTCGATGGAGTTGGAGCCGAGCACGCCCTTCATCAGGACGTTCTCGATCCACTGCGCCTCCATGGTCAGCTGTCCGGAGCCGTTGAGGCCGACGGAGCCGCCGCCCTCCGTCTTGACGAGCTCGGCGATGCGCTTGGTGACGAGCTCCTCGGCTTCCTCGTAGGACGCCTCCCGGTAGACCGACTCGTCGTAGCGGCCCTTCGTCTCGGAGACGTGGCCGCGCAGGGGATCGCTCATGTCCTTGCGGATCAGGCACTTCTCGAGGCGGTCGCGGTAGATGGGCTCCTGGGCGTTGAGGCCCTTGATGCACATCACGCCCTTGTTCGTGGGGTGGAGCTTGTCGGGGACCATGCCGACGATGGTGTCGCCCTCGACCTGGATCAAGGTGCCGCAGCCGACGCCGCAGTAGGGGCACTGGCTCTGGAGCTCCTTTCGGAACTTGCCGCCCATGACCTTGGTGACGTCGGCCGCGGTGGCCAGCTCGCCCGGCAGCTGGGAGACGCCCAGCGCCGCGGCGGCGGCGCCGCTCGCCTTGAGGAAGTCCCGCCGCGTCAGGTCCGACTGCTCTTCGTTCTTCTTGTCCATGGATCCCCCGAAACTAGAAATTGAACGCGGCCTGGAAGAAGCCCCAGTCGCGGTCGCCGCGCGTCGTCGTCGCCTTCACATACGAGCCCGCGAAGAAGCGGGAGTAGCCGAACCAGACCGAGATGACCTCGCGGAACTTGCCCTTCACGTGAAGGTCGAGCTCCTGGCCGATGTCCTTGCCCGGGCCGCCGGTCGTCGAGCGCGCGACGATCGCCGCGCCCGTCGCGTCGTACCACGCGTCGAAGGCGTGCTGCAGGCGGAAGTAATGGTAATCGGCCTGCACGCGCCAGTCGGCCTTGGGGTCGACGGAGACGCTGCCCTTGAAGTCGTGGCCGTTCTTCCAGGAGAAGATGTCCTGGTAGCCCTGATAGGCGTGGCCGAAGGGGTACAGCGGGTCGAAGGTCTGCACCTTGTTGTCCGAGGGGTTCGAGTCGCCGCTGGCGAAGTCGTACTCGACGCCGACGCGGGGCTTGAGGGAGTGCTCGAAGGTGTAGCCGCCGGTCAGGGCCGTCGCCCAGGCGCGCACGCGCTGGCCCGCCTTGCGGCCGAACTGCCAGGCGGCCTCCGCGGTGTAGTCGAAGCGGTCCGGCGTCCCCTTGACCCGGGCGCCCACCGTGCGGTCGCTGAGGTTGCCGAGCGTGCCGTGCTCGTTGGTGAAGGTCCCGTCGCGCTGGTCCCGGCCGAAGAGGAAGGCGTCGAACTCGTGCTTGGGCACCGCCTTGCAGGAGGCGTACACGCCCCAGAAGTGGCCGTTGCGCTTGGCGGTGTTCGCTTCCTTGACCACGGTCTCGAACAGGTCCACGGTGTAGCTCGACCCGCGAAGCCGCAGGCGCGCGCCGTCCCAGGCGCGGCCGACGTTGCTCCAGTCGAGGGGGCTGACGAGCCGCTGGTCGCCGTACTGCAGCTCCATGCGCCCGACGCGCAGGTCGAGGGGCTGGGCGAAGAGGTCGAGGACGTCGGCGTAGCCCTGGTGCAGGTCCAGGTTCGCCGTGTTGGCGGTCACCGAGGCCTCCGATCCCCAGTTGCGGGAGTCCTGGAGCTGGATGAAGCCGTTGACCTTCTGGTTCGTCTCGACGGCGAGGCCGAGGCGGGTCCGCAGCGTGGTCAGGTCGTAGCCGCGGCGCTTGAGCGGGGTCGAGTAGGCCTCGACGTTGGTGGTCTCGGCGCGGGCGCGGACCTGGCCGCTGAAGACGAGCTTGGGGGGCTCGATCGCGGCGGAGGCGGCGGATGCGACGATAAGGAACAGCGGGGTCAGCGCGGTCATGGTCTTTCTCCGGGGTTGAGAGGCGGGTGTTTGAAATCGGCCAAGGTGGTCCGGCTCAGGCGGCGCAACATCGCTTCCTCGGTCTGGGCGACGAAATCGTGCATCGCGCAGGGGGTCGCGCAGTCGCAGTCCCGGGCCTCGATCATGCAGGGCATCGGGTCGTTCTCGGCGCGCCGGGAGGCGGCGACGATGTCGGAGAGGGCTATCTCTCCGGCCGGCCGGGCGAGGCGGTAGCCGCCTTTCGCGCCGCGGCGGCTCTCGAGTATGCGGTGCTGGGCCAGGCGCTGGAGGATCTTGGAGAGGTAGCTGGGGGACAGGTCGCCGGCCCGGGCGATCTTGCCGACCATGTGGTAGCCGTCGTCCGTCCGCGAGGCGAGGTAGAACATCGCGGTGACGGCGTAGCGCGACGACTGGGGCAGATGGAGGAGGCGAGAATCCGGATTCATTTGTCCGGAATAGAGGTGCAACGAATTAGCCACATTTTATCTCCGTTTATCCGCCGATCTGGCACATCAGGCGAGGGTTCGCGCCCGAGGAGGCGGCCCGCGCCCCCATGCCGTGGCTCTCTGGCTTGCCCCGGACGGCGCCGCGGATCAGGTCCTCGAGCTCGGCGGGTCCGGCGCCGGCCCGCAGGGGGGTCCTCAGGTCCGCCCCGTCCTCGCCGTCGAGGCAGGGGATCAAGGTCCCCGTCGACGACAGGCGCACGCGGTTGCAGGCCCCGCAGAAGCCGCAGCTGAGCGCGCTGATGAAGCCGACGGTCCCGGCGGCGCCGGGGCGACGGTAGTAGCGGGCCGGGCCGTGGCCGAGAGGGCTCCCTTCCCGGGCCAGCGGCTCCAGGGGGCCGGCCGCGGCCATCATCTCCGCGAGGGGGACGCGGCGCTCGGGGCTGAAGAACCCGGTCTCGCCCATGGGCATCAGCTCGATGAAGCGGACGTGAAGAGGCCGGTCCTGGGTCAGGGCGGCGAAGTCCGAGAGCTCGTCTTCGTTCATGCCGCGGGCCGCGACGACGTTGAGCTTGACCGGGGCCAGGCCGGCTTCCAAAGCCGCCTCCACTCCGGCGAGGACCGAGCCCAAAGCCCCGAAGCGCGCGATTCTCTTGAATCGCTCCGGCTCGAGCGTGTCGAGGCTGACGTTGACGCGGTCGAGGCCCGCGGCCTTCAGCTCGCCGGCGAGCCCGGCCAGCAGGACGCCGTTCGTGCTCAGCGAGAGGTCCTCGATCCCGGGGAGCGCGCGCAGGCGGCGCAGCAGCGCCGGCAGGCCGGGGCGCACCAGCGGCTCGCCGCCGGTGACGCGGATCTTGGACACGCCGAGCCGCGCGAACGCGCCCGCGAGCGCCGCGACCTCGTCGTCGCCGAGCAGGTCCGCGCCGGGCACGAAGCGCGGGGCCGCCTCGGGCAGGCAGTAGACGCAGCGCAGGTTGCACCGGTCGGTGACCGAGAGGCGGAGGTAGTCGATGGTCCGGCCGAAGCCGTCGCGCATCATGGTCTCAGCCCCTTGGCCCGGTCGTAGTCCTCGCGGGTGTCGATGTCCATGAAGGACAGCCCCTCCGGGTCGACGCCCGCGACCTCGGGCTCGAGCATGAAGCGCGTGCGCAAGGTGTCGAACAGGCGCGAGATCCCGAGGGCGTCGGAGTCGATCGAGGCGCGGATCAGGCCGGCGCAGCCCCGCGAGTAGACGCCGCACAGCGGCTGGCGCCGGTCGCGCCAGACGGGGATCACGGCGTCGTAGTCGGCGCGCGAGTGCCACATCGCCTCGATGAGACGGGGCTCGACGAAGGGCATGTCGCAGGCGGCGACGAAGGCATGGCGCGTCTCGAGCCCCGAGAGCGCGGTGAACAGCCCGCCCATCGGGTGGCCGTCGCGGCAGAGGTCCTCGATGACCCGCACCCGCTCGCTGCTCAGGAACGCGAGCTCGGCGGCGTTCTTCGTCACGACGAGGACCTTGGGGAGGACCGCGAGCAAGGAGCCCACGACCGTCTCGATCAAGGTCGCGCCCTTCCAGTCGGCCAGCGCCTTGTTGGCCCCGAAGCGCGTGCTCCGGCCTCCCGCCAGGACGACGCCGGTCATCTCGTCGATCATTTCAGCCACCGGAAGCCGAGGACGCCGCCGCGGCGGACGCGGCCGCCGGGGGCGACCGCCAGCGCGTTGGCCCGGGACGCCATGCCCATCATCGCCGAGCCCTGCGGGCGGATGATCTCGAGCTCGTGGCCGCCCGGCGCGGGGCGGGCGCGGCAGAACAGGTACTGCCGCCGGTCCGGGGGCGCCGGGTAGTCGTCGAGGGCGACGCCCGCGAGGTGGTAGCTGGGGTGCTTCGGCGCGTAGCCCTGGAGCTTCTCCAGGGCGGGGCGCACGAACTCCTCCAGGCAGACCAAGGCGGCGATGGGGTTGCCGGGAAGCCCGAAGGCGAGCTTCGTCGGGGCTCCGGGGGCCTCGAGCGTCCCGAAGAACAGGGGCTTGCCGGGCTTGATGGCGACCTTCCAGAAGACCTCGCGGACGCCGAGCGAGGCGAAGACGGAGCGGGTGCAGTCGAAGTCCCCGACCGAGACCCCGCCCGTCGCGAGGAGGACGTCGCAGCGCTCCAGGGCGGAGGCGAGGACGGCGCGCAGCGCCTCGGGCTCGTCGGGGGCGATGCCGAGGTCCTCGGCGGGGACTCCCCAGCGCGAGAGCCCGGCCAGCAGGGCCGGCCCGTTCGAGTTCCTGATCTTGCCGGGGGCCAGAGGCTCCCGGGCGTCTATGAGCTCGTCGCCGGTGGCCAGCACGGCCACGCGCGGCAGGCGCACGGCCGGGACCTCGGTCAGGCCCTGGGCGGCGAGCAGCGCGACGTCGTAGGGGCGCAGGAGCGCTCCCTTCTCGAGCAGCAGGCTCCCCTCGGCGACGTCCTCCCCGCGGGCGCGCACGTGGCTGCGCTCGAGGGTGGCGGCGGCCAGGCGGACCTTCCCCGCGGCGCCGGGCTCGGTCCGCTCGACCATGACGACGCTGTCCGCGCCGCGGGGCATCGGAGCCCCCGTCATGATGCGCACGGCCTCGCCGGGCCTCACCTCGACGCGCCCGGCGTCGCCCGCGCGGACGGTCTCGAGGACGGCGAGCTCGACGGGAGACTCAGGCGTGGCGTCGCGGAGGTCCGCGGCGCGCAGGGCGTAGCCGTCCATCGCCGAGTTGTCGAAGGGGGGAAGCGCGACCGCCGCGCGGACGTCCGCGGCGAGGACGCGGTCCACGGCGCTGGCGAGGGGGACCTTCTCGGCGCCCAGGACGGGGGCGTGGTCGAAGATCAGGCGTAAGGCGTCGTCAGGCTCGATCATGTTCTCCTTTTTGATTCAGCCCCGGCGCGGCGGGCATCGAGAGGGCGAGGCCTTTCGGCTTCGCCCCGCGGCCGGCGGGTCATGGCTCTGAGCGAGCGTTAGACCGTCCGGCTCGGAGCGGCGGCTCAGGCGTTCTTGTCGTCGGACACGGTCTTGAGCCCCTCCTTGAAGGCGCTGAAGGACCGGCCGAGCCCGCGCGCCGCCTCGGGGAGGCGCTGGGACCCGAAGATCACCACCGCGACTCCGAGCAGGACGGCGAGTTCCGTGAATCCGATGTTGGGCATGTGTTCCTCGTCAAGGCATTTCCGGACTGTCTTCTCCGGAATTCCTGCAACGAACCGGCCACCTCAGCGGTCGCCGGTCATGTAGGACTCGACCTCGGCCCAGTAGCGGTTGACGTCGCGTTCCATCGCGCGGTGCTGCTCGTGGGCCTGGCGGGAGAGGCGGTGCAAGGTCGAGCGTCCGGCGTAGGCGATGAAGGTCGGCCAGACCGTCCGCTCCTCCTCGTCGATCAGGCGGCGCAGCATCGCGCCCAGGCGCAGGGACAGCTCGCGGATGACGGTCCCGCCCTCCGGCGTGAGCGTGTTCAGCAGGGACGCCGCCTCCTCGCGCAGGTCGGCCACGGCCTTGTGCTGCTTGCGCACCTGCGCCAGCGCGCGGTAGGCGGCGGGCGTCGGCGGCTCCGGGGACTCGTCGTAGATCAGGTGCTCGAGGGTCTGGTGCGCCTCGAGGGCCTTGAACAGGACGAGGAGGATGTTCCGCATCTCGTGCGCGGCCGTGCGGTCGTTGGTCTCGGCGGCGGCGCGCTCCAGGCGTCCGACGAGCTTCAGGAGCAGCGCGTGCTCCCCGGACAGCGAATCGAAGACGCTCATGGCCTGGCCTCCGGCACGGACGCCTGCGGAAGCCGCAAGGTGAAGACGCTCCCCTTGCCCTCCTCCGATGAGGCGGTGATGTCTCCTCCCATCGCGCGCAGCGCCGCGCGGCAGAAGGTGAGCCCCAGGCCGAGACCGGTCCCGCGCCTGTGGTTGGAGCCCTGATAGAAGCGGTCGAAGATGAAGGGGAGCTCGCGCGCGGGGATGCCCGGCCCGTCGTCGGAGACGCGGATCAGGACCGAGGCGCCGTCCCGCGACGCGCCCGCCTCGATGCGGCCGCCGGCGAGCGTGAACTTCATGGCGTTGCCGACGAGGTTGGTCACCGCGCGGCGCAGGAGGTCGGGGTCCGCCGTCGCGACGAGCCCGGAGGCGGGGCCGGCGGTCAGGGTCAGGCCGAGCGACCGGGCCGTCTCGGCCTCCTCGTCGACGATCCCCGCGACCAGGAGGTCGGCGTCCACGGCCGTCAGGCGGACGGGCATCGCCCCGTCCTCCAGCCGGGTCGTCTCCAGGTACGATTCGATGAGGTCGTTGAGGCGGCGCGAGTTGCGCACCCCGCTCTGCACCAGGCCGATGTCGCCCGCGTCGAGCGTGTGGCCGGCGCCGAGGTCCTCGACGGCGCGCAGCACGCCGTACATGATGGTCAGCGGCGCCCGGAAGTCGTGCGCCAGCATCTGCCGCCACTCCTCCTGCTTGCGTCCGCGCTGCGCCAGGGCGGTGACGTCCTCGACGATGAGGAAGTGCCTCTCCAGGCTGGGCAGGCGCACGCGCAGGCAGCGCACCCGCAGGTCCCGGTCCGTCGGGCGGTACTTCCCCGCGAAGGTCACGGCGTCCTGCGCGCCCCGGGGGACCTTGAGCGGGCAGGTGGACTCCGCGTCGCGCCGGCCTTCGAGCTCCGCGCACAGCAGGCGGCAGATCGTGGCCTCGCCGGCGTCGTGGGCGGAGGGGCCGAGCAGGCGTCCCGCGGCGGCGTTGGCATAGAGGAGGCGCCCATCGGCGTCGGCGATGCAGAAGCCGTCGGTCAGGCAGTCGAACAGAGGCCGTAGGGCGTCCAGGAAGTCGGCGGCCATAGCGGTTCCGGTGCAACGGAACGACTATCCGCTACGGTGCGACGGAACGGCCCGCGCGCCGGCGCTCGAGGCCGCGCGCGGCGATGACCTCCTGGGTCCCGCAGGAGCAGTAGTAGACCGACAGGGTCTTCGTCCGCTCCAGCGCGAACTGCAGGAGGTCCAGGGCGGCGAGGCCGCTCTCGGCGGTCGGGCGCCAGAGGAGGTGGGCGCTGTCCTTGTTGAGGGGGACCTGCCCGTCGGCGACGACGCGGTCGCGGTTCTCCGCGCACAGGAACAGCTCGTGGATGTTCAGGAAGGGCACGCCCAGCGCGTCGAGCTCGAGGACCATGCGCTCGAGCTTCTCCCTGTCCGCGGGCACCACGGGGATCTCGACGGCGACCTCGTCGAAGAACCGGCGGGCGCGGCGAACGGGCTCCGTGTCGTAATCGCGCGCGGCCAGGTCGAATCGGATCGCGTCGAGGCCGGCGTCCTTCAGCCTCCCCAGCAGCGCGTCGGTCGCCAGGTCGCCGTTGGTGTACAGGTCCACGCGGGGCGGGTCGGGCATGGCCTTGAGCACGGCGAGCAGGGCCAGCACGCGCTCGGGGCGCAGCAGCGGCTCGCCGCCGGACAGGCCGACGGAGCGCAGGCCGTAGCGCGCGACAATCTCGACCGCCTCGGCGGGGTCGTCGATCGGTATGCCGTGGACGACGGTCTCGTCCTTGCGCGGCTTCTGGTTGAAGCAGAAGAAGCAGTCCCGCGTGCACAGCCCGGTCACGTACAGGTTGCTGCCCTGGCCCTCGAGGCAGGAGGCGCAGCCCGGGGGGAGGCGCCGCGTGTAGAGCGTCATGCTCTCGAAGTCGCCCTTGATGCCGGCGGCGCGCAGGCGCTCCAGGCGCTCGCGCAGCTCGACGACGCGCCCCGGCTCGGGCTCGGCGCCGGGAAGCGGCGTGGAGGCCCGCGCCGCCTTGCGGGCGTACCAGGACAGGTCGTCCTTGTCCGTCAGGCTCAGGCGTTCACCTTCACGGGCGCGAGCTCGAAGCGCGACTGGAAGAAGCGCAGGCGCGGCGGCTCGTAGCAGAACCGCAGCCCGGGCAAGGTCGCCCGCTTCTCGTAGAGGCGGGTGATGCCGTCGGCGACGTAATCCAGGTGCGTCTGCGTGTAGGCGCGCCGCGGCATGGTCAGGCGCACCAGCTCGAGCGACGGCCGGTGGTTGCGGCCCTTCTCGTCGCGGCCCGCGGAGACGATGCCGCGCTCCATCGCGCGCACGCCCGTGGCCTGGTAGATCCAGGCGGCGAGCGCCTGGGCGGGGAGGTCGTCCTGGGTCAGGTGCGGCAGGAACGCGCGCGCGTCGACGAACACGGCGTGGCCGCCGATGGGGCGCACGATCGGCACGCCGCCTTCGGCCAGGCGCTCGCCGAGGTAGGCGA
Source organism: Elusimicrobiota bacterium (assembly GCA_016191335.1). Taxonomy (GTDB): domain Bacteria; phylum Elusimicrobiota; class Elusimicrobia; order UBA1565; family UBA9628; genus GWA2-66-18. Next base: position 13,673 of record JACPOW010000125.1, read on the forward strand.
CCTGCGCCACGCGATGGGCGATCCACTCGTCCTGCACCATCTCGCGCACGCCGACGGCCAGCGCCTCCAGGTCGCGTCCGGCCATCCCGCCGTAGGTGTGCAGGCCCTCGTACAGCACGCACAGGTTGCTCGCCTCGTCGTAAAGGCCCTTGTCGCGCGTCGCGAGGAAGCCGCCGATGTTGACGTAGGCGTCCTTCTTGGCGCTGACCGCGATGGCGTCGACGACGGCGCACATGTCCTTGAGGATCTCGGCGACGGGCCGCCCCTTCTGGGCCGGCTCGCGCTGGGAGATCATGTAGGCGTTCTCCACCAGGCGGGCGCCGTCGAGGACCAGCCGGACCTCGTTGGCCTTGCACAGCGCGGAGACCTTGCGCAGGTTGTCGAGGCTCACCGGCTGTCCGCCGGCCAGGTTGACCGGCGCGCCGACGGCGACGTAGGCCATGGCCGCGCGGCCGACCTTCTTGATCAGCGCCTCGAGCTTCTTGAGGTCCACGTTGCCCTTGAAGGGGAGGTTGGCGACCGGGTCGTGCGCCTCGTCGACGATGACGTCGTGGAAGATGCCGCCGTTGAGCTCGATGTGGGCGCGCGTCGTCGTGAAGTACATGTTCCCGGCCACGGACTGGCCGGGCTTGATCCAGGCCTTGGAGAGCAGATTCTCCGCGCCGCGGCCCTGGTGGGTGGGGACTAAATAAGGAAAGCCGTACACGTCCGAGATGGCGGACTGCAGGCGCTCGAAGCTCTCGCTGCCGGCGTAGGCCTCGTCGCCGATCATCATCGCGCCCCACTGCGCCGCGCTCATGGCGTTCGTGCCCGAGTCGGTGAGCAGGTCGATGTACACGTCCGCGCTGCGCAGGAGGAAGGTGTTGTAGCCGGCGTCGGCCAGGCGCTTGCGGCGCTCCGCTTCCGGGAGGATGCGGATCGGCTCGATCATCTTGATGCGGTACGGCTCGGGCAGGAGGCGGAGGGAGGGGGTGGCCATGGTGCTAGTGCCCTCGCAACATTCCGGCTAGACCCCGATCAGCGAGTCCGCCGCGCGGCTTCGGCGCGCGCGGACATCAGCTGCCGCAGCAGGAGCGGGTTGCGCGCGGCGTGAGGCTGCCTCAGTCCCTCGTCATAATCCGTCAGCGCGTCGTCCCATCTTCCCCGGTCCGCGTAGAGCGCCCCCCGGCTCAGGTAGGCCTCGATGAAATCGGGGCTCAGGCGCAGCGCCTCGCCGAAGCCCGCGATGGCCGTGTCGGCGTCGCCTCCGGCGAAGGCCCGCATCGCCGAGTCGAACGCCGCCCGGGAGCCGCGCCGGAGCCGGGCCAGTTCCCGCTCGACGGATCCGCGCCCTTGCCACCCGGAGGGCGCCTCGGCCAGGACGCGTTCATAGGCCCGCGTCGCCTGGGCGTACTTCTCCTCTCGCAGCAGGGCGTCGGCCCGGCTCAGGCGCAGGTCCACGCGCCACAGCGGCCCCAGAACGCCGCGCAGGGAATCGAAAAGCCGCAGGGCCTCGTTCAGCCGCCCGTCCTGCAGCGCGCGCGCGTAATCCCGCGCCGCCTCGCGCACGGACGGACGGGAGTCCTCACCGGCGGCGAGCTCCTCGTGCAGGAGGCCGGAAGCCCGGCAGCGCCCGACCTGCTTCGCGGCCTGGGACGCGCGTCCTTCGGCCTGAAGGGACGCGGCGATCCCCAGGCAGGAGGCCTCGTGCTCCTCGTCCCTCGCGAGGGCGGCGCGGAAGGCGTCCAGCGCCCGTGGAGCGTCGCCCGCGGCGAGCGCCTCCCGGCCACGCCGATAGGCCGACTCCGCCGCCAGCGTCGTCAGGAAGGCGGGCAGCGACTCCTGATTCATGAGCTGTACCGCGAGCTTGGCTTTCCAGGCTTCGCGGTAGAGCGAATCGTCGCCGAAGAACGCCAGCGTTTCCTCCGCGTCCCGCCGCGGCAGGCGCCGACGCAGCAGCCGCTCGATTTCCGCAGCCGTTCCCGGAGAGGCTCGCCGGATCAGCGGCAGCGAGAGCGCGGCCTCGGAGAACGGCGAGCCGTACAGCGGCGCGCCGCCGGCGAAGGCGGCGTCCTGCCTCAGTCCCGCGAGCAGTCGTTCGTCCCAGCCGGCGCGGGCCAGAAGATCATCCCGGGCCGAAGCGATGAGCCACCATGCTCCCAGCAGGCACGCCGCCGCGCTCAGCGCGGGCCGCCGTCGCGCGTTCGCGCCCCAACAGCCGAACAGCCAGGCCATCGCGGCGCCGGGCAAGGCCAGGAAGCGGGTCTCGGTCCGGAGAAGGTAGGATTCGAACCGGGGGAAGAACGGCCAGATGTTCAGCACGCTCCACAGGCTCAGAGCGGTCCACCCCAGGACGAACAGCAGCCAGCGACCCCCCAGGACGCGGCCCCCGGCCAGCCCCAGCGCGCCGACGAGCAGGACGGCGTCCGAGCCGAAGAATTCCCGCCAGTACGCGCCGTACTCGAGCAGGGCCCGTCCAGGAGACGCCCGCGCCGTCCATAGCGCCGGCCCGTAAAAATTCTCGACGACGACCCACCATTTGGAGACCCCGATGTAAAACGCGGCGACGAGCAGCATCGACGCGAGCGCCGCCGCGGATCTCCTTGAGCCGGCTTGCCCCGCGCCCGGCAGCGCGAGGCCGGTCAGGAGCAGCAGCGCCGGCAGCGCGAGCGCGTTTTCCTTGGAGAGCAACCCGCAGGCGTACAGCCCGGCGACGAGGATCGGGGTCGTCCCCTTCAGATAGCCGAACATCGCCGCCAGGCAGAAGAAGGCCGCCATATAGTCGGGGAAGAAGGCCAGTCCGGCGGTCGCGGGCTGCAGCAGGCGCAGGAAATAGGCGGCGGCCGCCGCCAGCGCCCAACGCCGGTCGCCGATGAGCAGGACCCCGATCGCGAAGACGAACGCGGAGCTCGAGGCGTGCAAGCCGAACTTGAAGAGTTTGTAGGGGACCGGGTCTATGCCCCCGAGGCGGTACACCAGCGAATAGGCGAGCATGCTCAGCGGGCGCCAGCCGCCGATGCCGAACCGGGAGAAGTACGACGGGGAGAACATGTCCGCCACGCCGTCCCAGCGGCCCAGGGTCGTCTGGGAATACACGACCGTGAAGCTGTCGTTGTCGACCAACGGGGCGAGCAGCGCCGGGGCGTAGGCTGCGGCCAAGGCCGTCGCGATGAGCGCCGTTGCCGCCGCGTCGCGGAGCCCGCTGCGCATCCGCTCGGGCAAAAGGCGGGGGGATAGGGTCGCGATGGTTCCAGCGCCCTTGCAACATTCCGGCTAATGGACGATCTTCGGCGTCAGAACTGGCGCAGCCTCGCCTCGACGGCCTCCGGCGCGGGCACGGAGTCCGGGAATTCGAGGCGGGTCAGCAGCGCGCGATAGTCCTGCTCCGCGCCGTTTCGGTTCCCGCTCATGGACCGGAACAGGGCCCTATTGCTGAGGGCTTCTCCGAAACGAGGTTCACGCCGCAGAAGCTCCGTGAGCGCGCGATCGGATTCTCTGAGGCGCCCGTGGAAGGCAAGATCCACGGCGTCCGCATTGACCTTCTTGATCGCCCAATAACGGCTCGGGATGCCGGCGTATTCCGTCGGCAGCGCGGGGTCCCGGCGACGACCGCGCCACGCCTCCCCGGCCAGCTGGCCCGCCGAGAGGAGGTATACGGCGGCCGCGAATCCGGCGGCGCCGGCCGTCATCAGTCCAGGCCACGCCTGCGGCGGCGTCGGACGGGGCGCCCAGCGGACCGCCCGTCGCCGCAGCAGCGAATGCAGCCCCAGGGCGGCCGCGACGCAGGCCGCGCCCGCGGCGGGCCTGGCATAGCGCGGAGTCACGCCCATCGCGGCATGAAGGCTGAAGCACGCGATGACGAGCGCGAGGACCCCCGTTCCTCTTGGAGGAGGCCTGCCCCACGCCAAAGGAAGGGCCAGCAAAAGAAGCGGCCATTGCTCGCTCCAGAGCAGCGGCAGCCGGCGAAAAGCGTTCAGGACGAAGCGCAGCGGTTCACGGAGGATGTTCTTCAGGGATTCCTTGAGATACATCCGCGGCCTGGCGAAGTCCGAGGCCCGCTGCGCATGGGAGAGGAATTCCCGATGGCGCTCGTCGGCGAGCAATCGAGACATGCGAGGGTTGTCGAGGAGCCCCACGGAAGCCCCCCAGAGGTTGAGGGAGGCAGCGCCGTTCTCGAACGGGATGAAGGATCGGAAGAGAACGGCGTTGCGCAGGGTCCAGGGAAGCAGAAGAAGGTAGCTGCCGAGGACGCAGACGGCGAGCGTGCGCAGGCGCGCCTTCCAGCCGCGAGCCGGGAACAACGCCCCGAACAGCGGCGGCAGGAGGAACAGTGTCGAGCGGCAGGACAAGGCGATCCCGAGCATGACGGCCGAGGGCAGAAGACCGACCCCGTCCTGCCGCCGTCGAGCCGAGCGTATCCAGGCGCAGAGCGAGAGGGTCACAAGAAGGCCGAAGAAGGTCTCGATCATGGGCGACCGGACCTGCACCACGGCGGGGGTGAAGAAGGCGTAGAGCACCGCCGCGAGACCCCCGCATAGTCCTCCGCCCATCATCGCGGCGGCCGCGTAGACGGCTCCTATGCCGAACCAATCCAAGAAGGCCTGGGTCAAGCGCAGGGGGGCGATCCCGGGGCTCGCCATCCGCACCAAGGAGATCGCGCTGGGGAAGAGGGGCATCCTGAACGCCGTGGATATCCACCCCGGATAGGGGCGGAACTGCCCCGTCTCGGCGACCTGAACGCCGATCCCGTAATATTCCCAATCGTCGTTCCAGAACTCGTTCACGCCGCCGGCGACGCGCGCCGCGGCCAGACGCAGCAGGCCTCCGAAGAAGAGCGCCCCGCACAACAGCGCGAGCGCGACGAGGCGGGAGCGGCGCGCGCTCATCGCGCCCGCTCGAGCGCCCGCCGAGCCATGGCCAGGTCGTCGGTCCAGATCCCGTCCATGCCCTGGCCGAGGAAGAAGCGCACGGCGGCCGGCTCGTTGGCCACGCCGCCGCTGACCGAGACGCCGCGCGCCTTGGCCTTCGCGACCTCTGCGGGAAGGTCGTACAGCGCGCAGGCGGCGCGGTACAGCGCGCGCGTGAGCTTGCCGTCCCAGCCCAGCGAGATGGCCTCGGCGCCCATGTCGCAGGAGGCCTTCACGTCCCAGGGCGGGCCGGGCATCACGGCGATGCGGACCGACGGGGCGGCTTTCTTGGCCGCGAGCAGGAGATGGCGGCTCTTGTAGAAGTCGAGGAGGAAGGTCCGGTCGCGGACGGGAGAAGAGGCCACGCGCCGGGCGGTCGCCTCGGCGAGGGGGACGCTCGGCTGATGCAGGTCGAGGAACAGCTCGGCGCCCGGCCAGCCGTGCATGTCCTCGAGCGCGTCGTCGAGGTGGGGGACGGCGTACTTGCCGAACACCTTGAGGTCCTTGAGCTCGCGCCACTTGAGCGCGGCGACGGGCGCGTCCACGCCGCACACGCGCAGGGCGTCGTCGTCGTGGAAGATGAACAGCTCCCCGTCCGCGCTGAGCTGCACGTCGAGCTCGATGCCGTCCACGCCCTCCTGCCTGGCGCGGGCGAGCGCCTCGAGCGTGTTCTCCGGCGAGGTGAGCATGGCGCCGCGATGGGCGTAGACCTTGGTCTTGCCTACAGGCATATCTTCCCCGGGTTGAGCAGGCCGTAAGGGTCGCGCGCGAGCTTGTGCACCCGCCAGGTCTCCAGCCGGGCCGGGTCCCACGCGTTGCGGATCCAGTCGAGCTTGCCCAGGCCGATGCCGTGGTGGTGGTTGACGCGGGCGCCCGCGTCCGCGCCGGCCGTCAGCGCGGCGCCCCAGGCGCGAGCGTGGCGCTCGCCGCCGCCCGAGCCGGCGAAGGTGACGTACAGGCAGGCGCCCGTCCCGTCGAAGTGCGAGACGTGCGAGAAGGTCAGGGCGTGGGGCGGATGGCCGCGCGCACGGCCTCGTCCACCTGCGGCAGGAGGTCCAGCGGCGCCCAGAAGTCGGCGGTGTCGACGAAGCCTCCCGCGGCGAAGGTGCGCTCGAGGCGCTCCTTGCTGAGGTGGTAGCGTCGGTCCCACCAGCGCCGGGAGGGGCCTTCGCCCAGGTCGGCGGCCCCGCGCGCGGGAGGCGGGGCGGCGTCGCGGTACGGGTCCTCGTCCTCGTAGACGGCGACGGCGACCCACTTGCGCCCCAGCAGGGGCGCCAGGGCGTTGAGCCAGCCGGTGCGCTTGAGCAGGAGCGCCTCGACGCGCTCCCGCATGGCGCCGGAGGAGGAGGGGCCGGCGCGCTTGAGCCCGTTGAAGAACGCGTCGACCGGGCCGTACAGGCGGAGCACGGAGGGCGGGCCGTTCTTCCTCATCGCTTCCTCCGCCCATTCGAGCGCGGTTTCGGGGCCGGGGAACTCGTAGGCGTAGTGGCGGCGCGAGCCGGGGCGGCGGCGGACGCGCAAGGCGACCTCGGCGATGGCGCCCAAGGTGCCTTCGGCACCCAGATGGGGGGCGGCGCTCTCCCGCCGCACGGTCCCGTCGAGGTCGGCCACGCGCACGCCGCGGACCTGGGCGCGCACGCCGCCGTAGCGGGTGGAGAGCTGGCCGAACGCGTCGGTCGCGATCCAGCCGCCGACGGTGGAGTCCTCCATCGACTGCGGGAAGTTCATGAGCGACCAGCCGAGCATGTCCAGGCGCCGCTCGAGCTCGCCGCCGAGCCAGCCCGCGCCGGCGAGCACGACCGGCTCCTCGGCGTCGGCGCGCAGCTCGAAGCCCTTGAGCCGCGCGGAATCGAGCACGACCGCGCCCGCGCGCGACGGGATCGCCGCGCCCAGCACCCCGGAGCCCGCGCCGCGCGGCACCAGGGCCACGCCGTGGCGGGACGCCCAGGCGAGCGCCGCGGCGGCGGCCTCCTCGGTCGCGGGGCGCAGGACCGCGGCGGGGGCGTGCGCCGCGACGCGCGCGTCGTCCCAGCCCAGGGCCTGCGGCCAGGAGTCGCGGGCGTACACGCGCATCCCCGCGCCCGTCGCGATTCCTCCGGGGCCGAGGTCGTCGTACAGCTCGTCGAGAGGAAGGCCGGCGGTCACCGGGCCCCCAGGACGGCGCGGCGGACGGCGTAGAAGGACAGCAGGCCCGCCGACGCGGCCAGGCCTCCGGCGCGGATCAGAGGCCACGGCATGCCGGCCTCTTCCAACGCGGGCGCGGGGACCGGGGAGGCCCGCCCGAGCTTCTTCAGGACGACGGCGAGGACGTCCTCGCCCATGGGCCGGTAGGTGGTGAGCTTGCCTCCGGCGAGGGTCAGGAGGTTCGGCAGGCCCTCGGCGGCGTGGTCGAAGATGCGGTGCTCGCGCGAGAGGAGGAAGGCCGCGCCGGAGCGGCGGGGGATCGGACGCAGGCCCATCACGGCGCGGCAGGGGCGCGCGGCCAGCTCGGGAAGGACGAGGGCGAGCGCGCGCCGCAGGTCCTCCTGCTCCTGCGCCTGCACGCAGGCCTTTCCGGGCGGGCCGTCGTGCGGCTCGTCGGTGGGGCCGACCCAGGTCTCGCCCTTGCGCGGATAGACGCCGACGCGGCGGCCGCCGGGCCCGGGGAAGATGAGGCCGCGGGGCGGGGGCGCGCCGGGGATGACGAGGTGGACGCCCTTGCGCAGGCGCAGGCGGACCATCGAAGCGCCGGCCAGCCTCGCGACCTCCTCGGCCCAGGGCCCGGCGGCGTTGACGAAGACGCGCGCCTCGACCTCGCCGCCGTCGTCGAGCCGGGCCGCGGCGACGCGGCCGCCGCGGACCGCGAAGGAGGCGACGCGGCGCCCTTCCAGCAGGTCTCCGCCCGCGTCGGACCCGGAGCGGGCCAGCGCGTCGACGAGCCGGGGCACGTCGACGCGCCACTCGTCGAAGGAGACGGCGCCGAGCAGGCCCTTTTCCCTCAAGCCGGGCAGGCGCGCGACGGCCTCCGCGGCGGAGAGGCGCTCGTGGCGCCGCGCGCCGCGCATCGCCGCGAACAGGTCGTACTCGTCGTGAAGGGCCTCGATGAGGCCCAGGCGCAGGCCCTCGCCGCGGTACACGGGCCACAGGAACTCCTGGCGCGTCAGCAGGCCGGGGCTTTCCGTCCTCAGCCGCTCGATCTCGCGGCACATGAGCCAGGAGGTCCCGACGTCGTAGGGAAGATAGCGCAAGCCCCCGTGCAGAAGGCCGCTGGTGACGGCGGTGGTCTCGCGGCCGGGGGCGCCGCGCTCGATGAGCACGGCCTTCAGCCCCGCGCGGCCGGCGGCTTCGAAGACGCCGAGCCCCGCGATGCCCCCGCCGACAATCGCCAGGTCGTAGGCGGCCATGTCAGTCGCGCCGTATGCCCGTCAGCTTCTCGTAAACGTACTGGATGTGGTGCGCCTCGAGCTTGTGGATGGCGTAGGTGATGAAGAAGGCGGCGAACACGTCGATGGAATAATGGAAGCGGCCGATGAGCACCGTCGCGGCCATCAGGATGGAGATGGCGAGGAAGCTCAGGCTCACCCAGGGCCCGCGGAAGAGCAGGAAGGCGAGGAAGGGCGTGGCGGTGTGCGAGGAGAAGAACAGGTCGTGCTTGAAGGTCAGGAAGCGGCCGAAGACCGCGAACAGCGGGTCGCCGGCGACGACGGCGTGGTCGGGGGGCGTGCGCATCGGCGTCAGGATGATGAAGAAGGAGCGCACGACGACGAGGATCGCGTACGCCCAGAGGATTCGCGGGATGCGGCGGCGCTCGTAGCGGACGGCGGCGTAGATCAGCCATAAGAGGAGGAAGGTGAAGCCGTAGATGAAGAGGACGGAGGTGTCCCAGTGCGGCAGCCAGGCGAGCAGGAGGTCGGGCGAGGTGTGGGCGTTCTCGCCGTTGGCGTCGGCGAGTCGTCCCGCGGACTGGTTGATCACGAGCGCCGCGGCGAGCGCCGCGCCGCCGACGAGGTACTCGCGCCAGGTCGCCGGGCGCTTGTCATCGGGCCTCACGCGCGGACCCCCAGCAGGGACTCGGCCGCGCGAAGGCCGAAGGCGGCGATGGTCACCTGCGGGTTCACGCCCAGGCTCTCCGGCACGACCGAGCCGTCGGCGATCGTCACGCCCGGGCCGGCGCTCTGGTCCCAGCCCGCGACCCGGCCCAGGCCGCAGGTCCCCAGCGGGTGGAAGGCCATCATCTGCAGGGCCGCGGGACCGGCCGCCTCGAGAGGCAGCGCGGCCAACCCGCGCTCGTCGGCGGCCTCGTTGGCCTCGATGTTGAAGGGCAGGAGGACGCGCCGCGCGCCCGCGGCGAGGAAGGCGCGCGCGGTGAAGCGCGCGCCGCGGACCATGCGGGCGTAGTCGCGCGGGCTCATCCGGTAGCGCGCGACGGGATGAGCGGCGCCGAGCGGATGGTCCACGCGGCCGCGGCTCTCGTCGCGGATCATGAAGCCGAACGTCGCGACGCGGGGCTTGGCGTCCATCCAGCGCTTGAGGCCGCGGCCCTCGAGCGGCACGGTCATCGCCGACATCTCGGGCGGGACGTAGACGCCCTCGTAGCGGATGGCCGGGTCCTCCGGGTCGACGACTCCGGCGCCCTGCGGCACGCCCTTCCGCCCTTCGACCTCCTCGTCGAACAGGCCGAACACCTTGGCCGCGGGATGGACGGAGAGGCCCGCGCCCGCTCCGCGCCAATCCGGCCCGAGGCGGAACTTGCGCACGAAGTACGGCGTGGCCGTGGTCCCGCAAGCGAGGACCAGCCCTTCGGCGCGGACCTCCGCGCCGCCGCGCAACCTCACGCGCACGCCGCCGGCCCCCGCTTCGACGGCGACGAGAGAGGTCCCGCTCCTGAGCTCGAACCGCGCGTTCCCTTCCAAGCCCGCCAGGAACGCCTTGTACGAAGTCATCTTCGCGTCCTTCGGGCAGACGAAGCAGCACAGGCCGCTGCCGACGCAGCCGTCCTCGGCGCGGTCGAGGTTGTGGCCGCCGGGGATGCCCAGGCGCTCGAGGCCCTTGAGGAAGAGCCGCGACGAGGCGGTCATCGTCTCCGCCGGCGCGGTCTTGGCCTTGAGGGCGCGCCAGGCTTCCTCGACGAGGCGGCTGAAGGAGGACGCGGAGAAGGCGCCGCCGGACGCGCCCTCCCAGCGCGCCAGTGCGTCCGCGGGGGTGCGCAGGCAGGTTCCGGAGTTGATGGTCGTCGTCCCGCCGACCGTGCGCCCGGTCGGGATCGGGAGGAGGCCGTCGCCGAGAGCGGCGCGCAGGCCGCCGTCGGCGTAGTAGCGCTGCACGGCCTCGAAGGCGTCTCCCGCGGGGCGGGCCAAGGGGCCTTCCTCGACGAGCAGGACGCGCGCCCCTCCCGCCACGAGGCGCGCCGCCGCGGCGGCGCCGCCGGCGCCGCTGCCCGCGACGACGAAATCCCGGCGCTCAGCGCCCATCCGTCCCCCGCGGGCCGTACACCGTGACGGCGAGCATCGTCTTGACGCCGAGGAACGCGGCGCGCGCGGCGGGGCGGCCGTCGCGCTGGAGCTTGCCGAGCAGCTCCTCGCGCTCCTCGTCCGTCAGGCCCGCGAAGCTCCGCGCGCGGCCCAGGTAGAGGAGAGGCGCGGCGAAGCGCACGAACAGCGCTCCCGCGCCGAAGTAGGCGCGCGCCCACCACGGGGCGAGCGACAGGCGCGAGCGCAGTCGCGCGGCCAGGGCCGAGGCGTCGTCGTCGAGGCCCGCGTGGCGGGCGTAGCCGCGGGCGAGGGGGAGGAGGCAGGCGAGGCTGATCATGAGGAGGGGGCCGCGAGCTCGACGATCGCGCCTTCCGGGCTGTCGAGCTCGGCGAGAGGGAAGCCGCCTTCGCGCAAGGTCAGGCGCATCGCGCCGGTCATCGAGGTGCGGCAGACGCCGGGGCCGGCGGGCGAGTCGTAGGGGAACTCGGCGGCCAGCGACCCGTCGAGGCGGCACCCGCCCTCGGCGACGACGCCGCCGAAGCGGACCCGGAAGGACCAGGTCCCGTCGCGCAGCTCGGAGCGTGCGGCCAGCGAGGCGAGGACGCCGGCGGAGGAGAGGTCCCGTCCCTGATGGACGAGGCGGGCGGCCGTCATCGGGACGCTCAGGGAGCCGGCCAGCGGCGCCTCGGCGGTGAGCAGTTCGAAGACGGTCGTCCCCTCGGGGCCCTCGAAGACGGCCCGCGCCCAGCGCCAGCCCCTCGCCCCGCGCGCGCTCCAGAGGTGGCCGACGCCGGCCGGCGCGCCGTCGAAGCGGGCGACGAGCCCGCCGACGCGGGCCTCGCCGGTCACGCGCGCCAGGCCCTCGGCCGATTCATAGCCGGCGCGCACGAGGCCCGCTCCGGAGAGGAAGGCGGGCGCGAAGGTCATGGGCCCCGCCTCGGCCGCGGGCCAGGCCAGGTCCCACGACGGGCCGCGGGCGCGTCCGCGGGCGAGGGAGAGGTCCCCCAGGCGGTAGGCGGTCGCGGGGCCCGACTCGACCTCGTCGGCGGGGCGCTCCCAGGTCTCGACCTCCACGCGCCCGGCCGTCTTGTCGAAGAGGACGGCGCGGCACTCCGCGCGGCCGCGCGTCACGGCGTAGCGCGCCCAGAAGCCCCGTCGCGCGGCGGGGTCTTTGGCCATCAGGAACCACGCCTCCTGGCCGATCCCGGCGCCGCCCTCGGCGCGGGCGCGGTAGGGCCGGCTCAGCCCGGCGCGCAGGAAGGCGAGGTGGACGAAGATGGCGGAGTCCACGGCCGTCCCGACGAGGAAGGCGGGGTTCCGGTCCGCGGCGGCGAAGGCCGCGAACAGGAGCGAGGACATGGCCTTGGAGAGGAGCAGGAGGTCCCAGCGCGAGCCGGGGAACGGGTCCCTCGCGATCTGGAAGGAGAGCAAAGAGATGACGGCCATCAGGGAGCCGGCCAGCCCGAGCCACAGGCCGTGGCCTCCGTTGGGAATCCCCAGCAAGGAGGTCAGCGGGAGGGGGGCGGCGACGAAGACGGTTCCGGTCGCCAGGAACACCCAGCCGTAGGCCCGCATCATCCTCATCGCTCTCCTTCAAAAACGCCAAGGCTTCGCATGCAACACTTGCGCCGCCGGGGTTCCGGGACTATGCTATCGGTCATAGTCTTCCCGCGGGCGGGGGGCTACACTCTGGGAGCAGAGGAGGACCCGTGGAACAACGCACGATCCGCTTGAATTTCGACGTGAGCCTCGTTTACGGCCCGCGCACCTGGCGCCTGCCGTTGGTGGCGCTGATGCTGCTGTGCGCCGTCGGCGACCTCAGCTCGGAGAGCGTCACCCTGAGCACCTATTACCCCGCGCCCTCCGGCGTGTACACCAACATGATCACGACCGGGGACACCTTTCTCGCCCGCGACGGCGGAGCCGCGACGCGGGTCGGCATCGGCACGACGGCGCCGACCCAGAAGCTGACCGTCATCGGGAACGTCGACGTCAACGGAGGCTACGTGAAGATCAACGCCGGCGCCTGCGGCGTGGTCCAGACGCGGGCCGCCAACACCGGGGCCCTGTGCACGGTGAATCAATACGCGACCTTCACGCCCGGCGTGTACGTCGAGGGGTTCAGCTATCAGAACCGGGGGGATTATCCGTTCGTCACCGCCCCCGACGGTACCCGGCGCTACACCGTGTGGGGCACCTACGGATCGAACCAGACCGAGATGCCGCTCGGCCGCGAAGACAAGATCCAGTACGTCTGCTGCAACCGGTAGCGGATCGCGTCGGCGCGCGTGCCGCCCGCGCGCCATGACCTCCATCATAGACGCGGAGGGCCGGCGGGGTTAGACTACGCCATGATGACGAAACTCCTGTCGATCGCGCTGCTCGCCGCGCCGCTGACCGCCTTCGCCGCCGAGCCGCCCGTGGCCCTCTCCTCGGCCGCCTTCGCGGCGGCGGCCGAGCGCCTGGCCGCCCGCTGCGCCCAGACGCCGCTCGCCGTCGACGCTCTGCTGACCGACCGGTCCTTCCGGACGGACCTCGCGCTCAGCGGCACGGAGGACCGTTACGACCTGCTCTTCTACTCCGCCTGCCGTTCGTTCCAGGGCGACGCGGACGGCTGCGCGCCCCTGGAGGGCCTCGGCGCCTCGTTCGCTCCGGTGTGCAGGCACATCGTCGCCGAAGGACGGCTGGTATTCTCGGTCCTGCGCGGCGACGCGCTCTCCGCCTGCAGGATCCGGCTGGGCTTCGACGGGAAGAGCGGCGCCTCCGTCGAGCGCGGCTGCGCGGCCCTGATCAAGGCCATCCGCGCCGGCGACGCCGCCTCGGCCTGCCCGGCGCTCGCCGCCGAGAAGCTCGTCGAGCCGGGGGAATCCTGCCCGGATTCCATGATCTACTGGAAAGGCGCCCCCGCGCAGTGCGACGCCTATAAGGACGCGGGAAGCCGTCTCTTCTGCCGCGAGAACGCCGCCCTGGCGGCCGGCCTGCGCGACCCGTCGCGCTGCGCCGCCTCGCCCGCGTGCCTGGCGCTCGCGAAGAAGTCCCCGAAGCCGTGCGAGGCCGCGCGGGCGCGCTACGCGGGCTCCCTGTGCGCGCGCGTCGCCCGGGACCTCGCCGAGGTGCGCAAGCAGCAGGCCCTGGACCGCGACCGCCTCCGTCAGGGCGAGGCCGCGTTCAAGGCCAAGGCCGCGAAGGAGGCCGAAGCCAAGGCCGCCGCCGCCGCCGCGCAGCGCGCCAAGGCGGAGGAGGCGCTGGCGCGGTCCAAGGCCGAATCGGAACGCGCCGCGGCCCAGGCCGCCGCCGACATCGCCCGCGCCAAGGCCGCCAGCGCGGAGAAGGCGGCGAAGCTCGCGGAGGAGGAGGCCGCCAAGAAAGCCAAAGCCGCCGAGGCCGTCAAGATCAAAGCCGACCTCGAGGCCCGGAAAGCCGCCGTGGCCCAGCTCAAGATCCAGAGCCAGAAGAAGCCCCAGTTCAAGAAAGGCGAGTCCATGCAGACCGAATCGCCCGAGGCCGCCGAGATGCTGAAAGCGCTTCAGGAAGGCCGGCCGATCCCCCAGCCCAAGCCCGCGGCGAAGCCGAAGGCGATCGCCCCGGTCAAGGAAGCTCCTCCCGACCGGTAAGGGGGTGTGGCCGTTCTGTTGCATTTCACGGTCATGTGACCAGGACCCGCTGCCAGAACTCGCTTCAGCCCATCGATAGCGACGCCGCCCGTCTGCTGAAGATCCTCGGCAGCCGCCGCCTGTCCGCCCTGCAGAACGCCTTCGGCGGCCGGCGTCTTTGGATCCCCAAGGCCGGGAGCAACCTGCGTTGCTCGGTCTGCCGCTTCCGGGACGACTGCATCCGCTCCTGGCGCCAGCAGGGCGTGAGCATCGCCAACATCGCCAAACGCCTGGGCGTGTCCCCCAAACTGCCTATCAGCGTATCAGAGGAACCCATGCCCACCTGCGACCAAGATGAGATCGCCTTCGTCCTCGACGAGCAGCTCTACCCGCTTGAGGCCGTGCAGAACGCCGTCTACGTCTTCACCGACCGCGCCTACGTGCGCGTCGAGCGCGCCGAGCCGGACCGGCTGAAGGTCGTCATGACGGTCAAGGCGGATGCGGCGCCGTCGGCGCGGACCGCGCTGAAAGGCGAGTTCGACAACGAGCTGATCCATCAGGTCCTGCGCCAGCGCATCTCGACCTCCAACCAGAAGATCCGGGAGTTCATCGTGACCAAGGCCCTGGTCTCCGCCCAGCCGTCGGCGCTGGTGGCCGCCGGGGCGCCGGCCCCGGCCGCGGCCGAGGGCGACGCCTGCCCCGAGTGCGTCGACACGGCGGCGCCCGCTCCGGCCGCGCCGCAGATCGACGCGGCGCTGGAGAAGGAGATCGACCGCCTGCTGGCCGAGATCGAGAGCGGCGACGGCGCGGCCGACCCGCTCGGCGTGTCGGTCCCGTGGGAGGAGGCGTTCGGCGCGAAGGGGAAGGCCGAGCCCAAGGCCGTCGAGGGCGCGAAGGCGAAGGCCCCGAAGGCCAAGGCCCCCAAGGCGAAGGCGAAGCGCTCATGACCGCGCCCGCGCCGACCGCCGTCCCCGTCCTCGACCCCGTCAAGACCGGGCCCTTCCGCTTCCGTCGCGTCGCCGGCAAGCTGCTGGTCACCAACGACCTGGGCCGGCATCAGCTGCTCGACGAGAAGCAGTTCCACGACTTCGTCACCGGCGGGCTCAAGGAGGGCGACCCCGTCTACGAGAAGCTCAAGACGGACGGCTTCATCCGGGACCAGATGGATTTCGACGCCATCGCCGCCGTCTGGGCGAAGCGCAACAAGTTCCTGTGGCAGGGCCCGACCTTGCACGTGATCGTCACGACCCTGCGCTGCAACCACCGCTGCCTGTACTGCCACGCCAGCGCGCTCGGGATGGCCGACGAGACCACCGACATGACCGAGGAGACGGCCCGCAAGGTCGTCGACCGGGTCTTCGAGAGCCCCAGCTCCGCGATCACCATCGAGTTCCAGGGAGGCGAGCCTCTCGCCAACTGGCCCGTGGTCAAGTTCATCGTCGAGTACGCGACGGAGAAGAACAAGACCGCCGGCAAGAGCCTGTGGCTGAACCTCGTCACCAACCTCAGCATGATGGACGCGGAGAAGATGGACTGGCTCCTCGAGCGCGGGGTCAACTTCTGCACCTCCATCGACGGCCCCGCCGAGGTGCACGACAAGAACCGGCCGTGGAGCTCCGGCGCCAGCCACGCCGAGGCGACGAAGTGGTTCAAGGTCATCGACAAGAAGACGCGCAACAAGATGTTCCGCATCGACGCGCTGCTGACCGTCACCCGGCTGTCGCTCGGCAAGCCGGTCGAGATCGTCGACGAGTACGAGCGCATCGGCGCCCGCGGCGTGTTCCTGCGCCCGCTGAACCCCTACGGCATGGCCGTGGCGACCTGGAACAAGATCGGCTACACGCACCAGGAGTTCCTGGCCTTCTACGAGAAGGCCCTCGACCGCGTCCTCGAGCTCAACCGCAAGCGCCCCGCGAGCAAGCCCTTCTTCGAGCAGACCGCGCGCCTGTACCTGGCCAAGATCATGACGGACGACGACCCCAACTACCTGGACCTGCGCTCTCCCTGCGGCGCGGGCATCGGGCAGATGGCCTACAACTTCGACGGCTCGGTGTTCACCTGCGACGAGGGCCGCATGCTCAACCGCATGGGCGACGACACCTTCCTCATCGGCAAGGCCGGCGAGGGCACCTACGCGGAGTCGGCGGGCCATCCCGTCGTGCGCGCGCTCGCCGTCGCCTCGAACCTCGACAACCAGATCGAGTGCTCGAAGTGCGCCTACAAGCCCTACTGCGGCATCTGCCCCGTGCAGTGCTACAAGGAGCAGGGCGACATCACGGGCCGCATGCCGACGAACTCGCGCTGCAAGATCAGCATGGGCGTTCTCGACCTCCTGTTCGACCGCCTGCAGGACAAGAAGAACGAGAAGATCTTCCGTTCCTGGCTCAAGGTCAGGAAGGGAGACAACGAGAAGGCCGCCGCGCTGTATCAGCGCGGCTGAGAGGATCCCCCGATGGAAGACAAGGACAAGAAGAAGGACGCCAAGGACGCCGAGATCCTGCCCCGGGTCGCCAAGGACCTCTCCCGTTTCCTGACCAGCGAGGAGGGGAAGATCCTCAAGAAGGACGTGGTGAAGGCGGCCGCGGTCCTCGGGATCATCGGCGCGGCCATCATGCGCGCGGAGGACCTGCTCGCCCAGACCGCCCACACCAACGCGATCCACAACTCCGGCGGCACCTCCTCCCACGGCAGCCACAGCTCCCACGCCAGCCACGCGTCCCACGGCTCTCACGGCTCCCACGGGTCGCACGGCTCCCACGGCTCGCACGGGTCCCACGGCTCGCACGGGTCCCACGGGTCTCACGGCTCCCACGGCTCGCACGGCTCGCACGGCAGCCACGGCTCCCACGGCAGCCACGGCTCCCACGGCTCGCACGGCTCCCACGGCAGCCACGGCTCCCACGGCAGCCACGGGTCGCACGGGTCGCACGCGTCCCACGGCTCTCACGGCTCGCACGGCTCCCACGGTTCCCACGGGTCGCACGGTTCTCACGGCAGCCATGGCAGCCACGGACAATGGTGAGCTCGTCCGTCGCGCCGGGCTGATACGCCTGGTCCGGGCCGCCGCCGAGGCGGCCCGCGCGGCCGGGGCATCCCCGGCCCGCGTCGCCGTCCGCGTCGAGGAGTCCGTCGCCGTCCCCTCCTGCGTCTGGCGCGCTTTGCCCGAAGCCGGTCGCGCCGCCGTGTTCACCTTTCCGGCGTCGTTCCTCGAAGCGGACGCCGTTGATATTAAAGGCCCGATCTCGGGCGTTCTCGCGGGAGCGGCCAAGGGCCCCGCCTTCCCCGCCGCGAAGAAAGCCGCGCCCGGCAAGGTCCTGCTGTTCCGCAGCCTGCTCGAGGCGCCGGGCAAGGAGGGCGCGGACCGACTCAACCAGGGCACCTTCTACCTCGCCTCGGCCCTGCGCGCGTCCGGCGCCGAGGTCGTCCTCTCCGACGCGAAGGTCTCGCGCTTCTCCCGCGACCCGGAGCAGCGCGCCGAGTTGGGAGCGCTGCTCGACGCGCATCCCGACGTCGCCCTCGTCGCGCTGAGCCTGTACGACGCCTACTTCGAGGACGCCGCCGCCCTCGTGCGCTTCCTGCGCGAGCGGAGCTCCGCCCGGATCGCGGCGGGCGCCCTCATGCCGACCCGCGATCCCGAGGCGGCCTTGGTCCATCTCCCCGGCGTCGACTTCGTCGGCCGCGGCGCCGGCGAGGGGCTCCTGCCGGCGCTGGCGGCGCTCGGGACGCTCGACGCCGCCGCTCAAGGCGCGCTGCTCTCTTTGGACGGCGCCTTGGCCCTCGCGGACGGCGCCGCCTACTGGGCCGGCGCCGAGGACGTCTTGCGCGTGCCCGACCTGGACTTCGCCGCCCTCGACTTCTCCTTCCTGGAACGCCGCGACGCGGAGTCCGGCCCGGCCTTCTGCCTGTCGCGCGGCTGCGGCTCCGCCTGCCACTTCTGCACCTCCCCGGACCAGGGCCGCTTCCACGGCAAGAGCGCCGCCGAGGTGGGCAAGGTCCTGGCCGCCTACGGCCGCCGCCTCAAGGAGCTGTACGGCTCCTGGAGCGCCGCCCCGGCCGAGGCCTTCGGCATCGGCTTCTACGACGACGACTTCCTGGCCGACGCGCCGCGCGCGCTGGCCATCCTCGCCCTCGTGCGCCGCTCGCCCTTCCATCTGCGCTTCGTCCAGGCCAGCATACGGGCCCTGTTCCTGCGCGGCGAGGACGGCGGCCTGGCGGGGCTCGATGAGACGCTCATCGAGGCCCTCGACCCCGAGCTGTTCGCGCCCAAGCTCGGCCGCGGCGAGGGCTCGTCCGACCCCTGGATCTACCTCGGGACGGAGAGCTTCTGCGACGCGGAGCTCGCGCGCCTGGGCAAGGGCTATGGCGCCCGTCACGTCGACGCGGCGGTCCGCGCCCTGTCCCGCCGCGGCCTGCGCCAGGCCCATCACTTCATCGCGAGCAACGCGCGCACGACTCCCGGCGACGTCCTGGAGAGCCTGGGCCGGATCGTCCGCCTGCGCGCCGAGCACGGCCCGGAGTTCGCTTTGCTCGAGCCGGTGATCGCGCACCTCGTCTCCTTCCCCGGCACCGCGAGCCGCCGCGCGCTCGCCCGCGAGGGCCTCGACGCCTGCGTCGAGCTGCGCGGTGTCCTGCGCGTCCCGGGCTTCCCCGAGTTCGACTACCCGCTCACGGTCAAGGACACGCCCGCCGACCCCGACGTCGCGGCCTGGGCGGAGCGCCTGGCGCTCAAGGGCGCGGGCGTGGACTGGGAGGCGGAATACGAGGCGCTTCTGTTCGAGTGGCTGCTCCTGAGCCAGCGCCTGGCCGCCGCCGGCGCCGAGCCCGCCCGCGCCGCGCGCCTGCGCCGCGCCGTGGACGCCCAAGCCGTCGCGATGGGGGCCGCGTCGTGAGCGCGCGCGGCAACCTGAAGGCGAACCTGCAGCTGTTCGTGACGCGCCGCTGCCAGCTGCGCTGCGTGTACTGCCCTATCCTGAAAGGGGACTCCCTCATGTCGCTCGACACCGCGCTCAAGGGCGCGGACCTGCTCCTCGGCCACGGCTCCGCGCGCCTGCGCCTCGACTTCGGCGGGGGGGAGCCCCTGCTGAACTTCGGCGTGGTGCGCGAGGTCTCCGACTACGCCGCTCGCCGGGCCAAGGACCTGGGCAAACGCATGGGCTTCTACATGGTCACCAACGCCGTCCTCGTGAACGACGAGGTCCTGGAGTGGGCCGGCCGCCGGAAAGTCCTCCTCGAGTTCAGCATGGACGGCGCGCCCGCCGACCACAACCGCTACAAGGCCGCCTACGACCGCGGCCTGGACCCCTACTCCGCCACGCGCGCGGGCGTCGAGCGCGCCCGGCGCGCGGGCGTGCCCCACTTCGTCATCATGGTGGCCAGCCCGGCCAACGTGAGCCGCCTGGCGGAGAACTTCGAGCATCTCCTCGACATCGGCGTGCGCAGCGTGGACCTGAGCTACGCCATCGGCGCGGTCTGGTCCGAGGAGGACGAGGCGGAGTTCTTCGCGCAGGTGGAACGGGTGCTGAGCCGCCACGCGCGGGCCCTCGAATCCGGAGAACTGCGGCTGGGGAACGCGAGCCAGAGGGTGGAGCCGACGATACTTAATAGTGAATTGATGGTGGATCCGGACGGGTCGCTGCATCAGATGACGGAGTGGATGTTTGAGACGACGCCGGCGACCTTTCCGGCGCCGTTCCCGGTGGGGACGCTCGATTCGGTCACGGACATCAACGCTCTGCGCTGGAGCCGGTTTCACGCTTACTACACCCTTCTGAAGATGTATGAGGGCAACGCCAAGGTCCAGGCGGCGCTGCTCAACAACATCTCGTTCGGGCTGCGCGTGGGGAAGTTCTTCCGCGCGGCGGCGGGGCGGCTGGGGAAGGTGCCCGCGTGACGGTGTATGAGGACTCGATGTTGCGCGCGGAGCGCGCCCTCATCAACGCCGATAAGGACGGGGGCGCGTCCGCGCGCCGGGTATTGGCGGCGTTCGACGGCGCCTTGTTCGAGGCCCTGAGGCGGGCCGAGAGCGCCGCGGACGGCACCGCGGCCGCTTCGCGGCGCGCGGAAATAAAAAAATGGGCGTTCTATCGACGGCGCCTTCTTGGGAGATTGATCAAATCCGGGGTACGGCCTAACGGCGATCACCTACGAGCCTTGTTCTCGGGATCTGGAAGCGACCGCCTTATCCTGCTTGTCACCCACGCCTGTCAGCTTCGCTGCGCTTA
>JACPOW010000025.1 GCA_016191335.1 Elusimicrobiota bacterium
GCCGCCGGATTGACGATTAATAGAGCCCTCATGGTGTCAGGCATTCAACTGTACAAAAAAAGAACCGCCCCGACAGGGAGGGGTGCCGGTCGGGGCGGTGTACGGGGTGCGATCTTTAGCGGGCCAGCTTGCCGGCGTCGATCATGCCGGCGCCCTGCATCTCGACGGTGAGGCCTTCGGTCGGGAGCGGGGTGGCCGCCTTCTTGAGCTGGGCGAACACGCCGTCAGGGCCGTTGAGGCCGACGTAGCCCTGGGAGACGGCCAGCGCCGCGAGGCCGGCCACGTGCGGGGATGCCATCGAGGTGCCGGAGTAGGAGGCGAAGCCGCCGCCCAACTTGGCGGACAGCACGTCCACGCCGGGGGCGATGAAGTCGACCTCGGGTCCGCGGCTGGAGAAGCCCGCGAGCTTATCGGCGTAGTCGGAGGCCGCCACCGCGATGGTGTCCTCGTAGGCGCCGGGGAAGCCGACCGACCCGCCGGAGTTGCCGGCCGCCGCCACGATGACGACGCCGGCGCCGCGAGCGAAGCGCACGGCGCGCTTCATGGCCTCGGAATCGACCGGCGCGCCGAGAGACATGTTGGCGACGTCCATCTTGTTCTTCGCGGCCCAGACGATGCCGTCGATGACGTCGGACAGATTGCCCGAGCCTTCTGCGTCGAGGACCTTCACGGCGTACAGGCGGGCCATAGGCGCGACGCCGACGACGCCCTTGCCGTCCTTCTTGGCGGCGATGGTGCCGGCGACGTGGGAGCCGTGGCCGTTGTCGTCCTGGTAGTCGGCCGGGTTCTCGGTCTTGGTGATCGCCGAGTAGCCGCCGTCCACCTTGCCGGAGAGTTCCGGGTGGCTGGTGTCGATGCCGGTGTCGATGACGGCGACCTTCACGCCCTTGCCCTCGGTCAGCGGCCAGGCGGCGGGAGCGCGGACGCGGTTGATGCCCCACGTCTCCTCTTCGCGCTGCTTGGCGATCGCCGAGGCCATCGGGTTCTGGACGATGCCCTTGGCGGCGCCGAAGTTCAGGCCGGCCATGGCCCCATTGAAGGTAGGGAGCGGGGCGGCCTGGAAGGACACCTGCGCGGACTCGATCCACTTCACGCGACGGTCGGCCTCGATGGAGACGATGCGGCTCGACAGCGCCTTGGCGGACTGGGTCGTGAGCGTCTGGCCGGCGGGGACGTCCACGAGGGAGACCGAGACTTCCTTGTCGGTGTCGCCGTTCGTGGCGATGTCCTTGGCGGCCTTCAGGCTCATCTTGCCGAGCGCGGCGTCGCGGTCGGCCTTCTTGGCCTTCGCGTCGAAGGTCACGATGTAGCGCTTGGTGCCCTTCGGCGCGGGCGCCGCCGAGGCGGTGGCGGCCGTGAGCGCCGCGATCATGAGTCCGGTCATCAGTTTCTTCACTTTGTTCTCCCCTTAGCTCCGTTGAGGGGACCCGGAGCAGGTCTTTCGTCTGCGCCTATTATGAGCTGAAGGCCCACCTCCGCCCTGAGGCGTAAGGCCTAGCACCGTCTGGGCCCAAAGGCCTATGCCCTAGGTCCTGCGCCTCGAACGCGTAGGCCCTCCGCTTGGGTCCTAACGAACGAGCTTGGCCGCGTCCACGACGCCGGCGCCCTGCTCCGACGCGGAAAGTCCGGGGACCTTGACGGCCGCGCGGCGCAGCGCCGCGCGCACCGCCGCCTCGCCGTGCGCGCCGCGGGCGACCGCGAGGGCGCCCAGGCCCGCCATGTGAGGCGTCGCCATCGACGTTCCCGCGTAGCTGTCGTAGCCGCCGCCCGGGACCGAGGACTTCACGTCCACGCCCGGAGCGATGAAGGCGACCTGGTTGCCGCGGCTGGAGAACTTGGCGATGGTCTCGTTCGGGGCGAGGGCGGAGACCGTGATCGCCTCGGGATACGCGCCCGGGTAGTTGACCGAGCCGCCGTCGTTGCCGGCGGCCGCGAACACGGCCACGCCGCGGACGGTGGCGTACTTCAGGGCGGCGCGCATGAAGACGGTGCCCATCGGGGCGCCGAGGCTCATGTTGGCGACGTCCATCTTGTTGTTGCCCGCCCAGATCAGCCCCTTGATGATGGAGGAGAGGCCGCCCGCGCCGTCCTTGTCGAGGACCTTGACCGCGTACAGGCGCGCCTTCGGGGCCACGCCGACGACGCCCTTGCCGTCCAGGACGCCCGCGATCGTGCCCGCGACGTGCGAGCCGTGGGCGTTGTCGTCCAGGTAGGGCTTCTTGGAGTCGAGCGCGTTGTAGCCGCCCGCGCAGTTAGGCTTCAGGTCGGGATGGTTGCAGTCGATGCCGGTGTCGATGACGGCGACCTTGACGCCTTCGCCCTTGGTGACGGCCCAGGCGGAGGGAGCGTCGACGCGGGCGATGCCCCACGGCACCTCGGCGGCGTCCACGCCGGCCGGGAGCGGGAAGACGGGGCGAGCCGCCGGGGCGGCGACGGCGGGGAGAGCGGCCCGGACGGATTCGAAGGAAGGGAACGGCGCCCGGAAGACCGGGGTCTCGAGCAGCCAGTTCCTATATATGTCCTCCTGAACCTCGAGGACCTCGGGCATGGCGGCGGCCTTCTCGGCGAAGGCCGAGAACATCTTGGCTTCGGGGAGCTCGGCGACGAGGGCCCCGATCTCGGAGAGGTCGTCGGACTTGGACGCGCCGAGGGACTTGAGGGCGGCCTCGCGCTGGGCGGCGGTCGTGCCTTCCCGGAACGCGATCAGATAGCGCTTGGCGCCCGACGCGGACGCGCACACCGGCAGCAGCACGGCGAGAATCGACAACACGATCAGTTTTTTCATGACTCCTCTGAACGCCCTCTTCGATGTTCCGTCGATGATTACAAATTTAGCATACTGCGGTCCGAAAGGCCTAGTCGAATTTGGGTCCAATAGGTCACTTTTTTTAGGCCCTCCGGTCCGGACCCGTATTGACGCCCTCGCGGGCGCGGTCTATACTGATTCCGATGATCAAACACCTAGCCGCGCTCTCGTTCCTGGCCCTCGCCGCGCCCGCGTTCGCCCAGCCCGCCGCCGATCCGCCGCTCGTGGACGCCGTCAAGGCCGGGGACGCCGCGGGCCTCAAGGCGCGCCTCGCCGCGGGCGCGGATGTCGGGGCCAAGGACGCGCACGGCTGGACCGCGGTGATGTGGGCCGCGGGGCACGCCGACGAGGCGACGCTCAAGGTCCTGCTGTCGGCCGGCGCCGATCCCGCGCCGAAGGATGAGCCCGGTTTCTCCGCCATCGTCGAGGCCGCGAAGGGCGGCAGGGCGGCCAACATCGCTTTGCTCGCCGCGAAAGGCCTCGACTGCTCGGCCAAGGACGGCGCCGGCGTCCCCGCGCTCGCCTACGCGGCGACGGTATCGACGGGAGCCGTCTCCGCCCTGCTCGCGTGCAAGGCCAAGGTGAACGCGCGAGACGGCAACGGCCTGACGCCCCTGATCCGCGCCGCCCAACTCGGCCGCGCCGCCGCCGCGAGCCGGCTCGTCGCGGCCGGCGCGAAGGTCGACGCGAAGGACGCCCTCGGCTACACGGCCCTGATGTGGGCCGCCCACGGCGGCTGGACGGACGCGGTGAAGGCGCTGCTCGCGGCGAAGGCCGACCCGAACCTCAGGAGCGGCGACGGCCTGACGGCCCGGGAGCTCGCCCTCAAGCGCGGCCACGCCGGAGCCGCGGAACTCCTGAAATAGCCATGCGGGCGCTGGTGGCGGCCGCCCTCGCCGCGGCCCTGTGCGCCGCCGCGCCCGCCGGAGCCCCGCCTCCCTCGCTCGACGAGGCCGCCGCGGCCTTCAAGGCGGGCGAGCGCCGGAAAGCCCTCGAGCTCCTCGCCGCCGCGCGGCCCCGGGAGGGCGGCGCCGAGCGGCGAGAGCGCGCCGCCTTGCTGTACGCGGACCTCAAGGATTACGCCGCCGCGGAATCGATGATGAACGACCTGATCCGCGAGTCGCCGGACGAGCCGCGCCTGCGCCTCTATCTCGCCACCATCGTCGCCCGGGCCGGGGACCGCGCCGCGACCCTCCGGGCGCTCGCCGAGGCGCGGAGCCGGGGCCCGACCGCCCTCGACCGCCAGCGCATGGCCTTCCTGCATCAGGACTTCAAGGACTACGGGCCGGCGCGGGAGCTCCTCGACGGGCTGATCGCGGAGTCCCCCCGGGACCTGAGCGTCCGCCTCGACCGCGCCTCGCTCGCGGCGCAGAGCGGCGAGCGCGACGCCGGGCTCCGGCACCTCGCCGCCGCGCGCAAGCTCTCGCCCGGGCCGGAGGAGCGCCGCCGCATGGCCGGGATCTACCGGGACCTGAGGGAGCTCGCCCCCGCGCGAGAGCTGCTCGACGGGCTCATCAAGGACTCCCCCGCGGACGGGCGCCTGCGCTTCGAGGCCGCCGCGCTCGCGGAGCGAGCCGGCGACCGCGCCGCGGCGCTCGCCGCCATGGCCGAGGCCCTGCGCGCGGGCCTGGACCTCGACGGACGGCGCCGCGCCGCGCTCTTCTATCAAGGGCTGGGCGAGAACGGCGAGGCCCGCGCGGTCCTCCAGGGCCTCGTCGCGGACGCGCCGCGCGCGCCGGGACCCCGGATCGAGCTCGCCGAGTTCGAGGCGCGCCGCGGCTCGCGCGCC
>JACPOW010000113.1 GCA_016191335.1 Elusimicrobiota bacterium
GAAGCGCAGGCGCACGGCGGCCATCTCGAGCTGGCTGTCGGGGATGTAGCCCTCGTCCACGGAGGAGAGGTCGTGGAGGGAGGGCCGCCACGCCAGCTCCTCGAACGAGCCGCGGCTCGAGACGCCGCCGCCGAGGCCCAGCCGAGCGGTGTCGTGGCCGGCCTCGAGCGGGACCGGCCGCTCGACCGGGGCCGGCGCCGGCGGAAGGCCGAGGCGGCCGCGCGCCCTCAGCAGGGCGTGGATGGCGTTGAAGGTCTCCGTGCTCTGCTCCAGGTAGTAGCCCTTGCGGTAGCGGAGGTAGTCGTTGGCGGACTCGAGGACCAGGGCCTGGCGCTCCTTCGGGAGGGCCGCCACGCTCTTGAGGCCCGCCTCCGTCACCTCGCGGCCGAGCCGCGTGGAGAGCGTCAGCTCCCCCGGCTCCATCCGGGCGCGGCGGGCCTTGATCTCGGAGGCGAACGACGGCCGGTACAGCGGCGGCTCCACGAAGCCGGGGCGGGACTGGAGGACGCGCACCGTGTCGGCCGGTATGACGCCCCAGAAGAAGCCCGAGCTTATGTCGAGGGTCTCGTCGGCCGCCTCCAGGAGGGTCAGGAGCTGGTAAGAGCAGTTCTTCGTGAAGAAGTAGTAATTGAAGTGGGTGCTGCCCATCTCCCAGCCGTGGCGGACGAGGTCGGCGAGCTGGTCCGGAGTCAGGTTCAGGCGGTAGTCCCAGAGATCGCGCATCTCGAGGCTGCCGTATTCCTGCGTCTTCATGTAGAAGGGCAGGAGGGAGTATTCCCCCTTGAACGAGCCGTTGAGCCCCTTGAGGGTATAGACGAGGGCGTTGCTGGTGTCCGGGGTCGCCGCGAAGTTGATGGTGTAGTCGAGCAGGGCGTCGCCCCCGCCGCGGCGGTGCAGGCGCAGGAAGGTGTGGCCGTACATCGAGGCGGGGTTATTGAGGAAGGCGCTGGCGAACACGACGGACACGGCCTCGGCGCCGATGGCGTCCCTCCAGGCCTCGAAATCGGGACAAGATCGCTCGGGGAGCCGGCCGGGATCGAAGGACAGCTTCTCCTTGAGCCAATGGTAGCGGGCGGGGAAGCGGCACTGCGGATGCTGGCCCTTGGCCGGCTCGGGCGCGAAGAAGGCGGCGAGGTCCGCCTCGAGCTCGGCCGCGGGCTCCGTCCGGCCGTCCGGCGCCAGGAAGAACCCCCCGCCGTCGGCCTCGCTGCGCCAGCCCTTGCCCTTGGGGCGGTAGTGGAGCAGCTTGATCCACTTCCGCTCGCCGGACAGGCGCAAGGCGCGCGCCCGCGCGGTCAGCTCCTCCCGATAGGAGGGCTCCGCCGCGGACAGGCCGCGGGGAAAGAGGAGCAAGGCGAGCGCCAGGAGGACGCGAGGGGTCGTCACGCGGGAAATGAAGCGGGCGGGACGCCTGGGGCGTCCCGCCCGCTGATCATGAGTCGGTCTCGCTTAGAGCGTCGCGAGCTTGGGGTTCACGGCCATCTGGGCGCGGAGGTTGCGCAGCATGGTCGCCGAGTCCGTGTTCGCCGTCGGGAACAGGGTCTCGTACTTCTCCTGGGTCATCGAGATGAAGGCCTTCTTCGAGGCCTCATCGTTGGCGCCCATGAGCGAGGCGAAGGCGTTCAGGTACTCGCCGCCGCCCTGAGCCATCTCGGTGGAGAGCTTCTGCAGGTTGACTTCCGCGTAAGCGGCCTGCTTTTTCTCGTTGCGCACCCAGCCGCCCTTGACGTTGCAGCCCGCGGTCTCGGAGCTGATGCCGAAGGTCTGCGTGTACGTCCCGTTGGTCGTCCCGCCGAGCAGGGCGAAGACCTTCTTGTCCAGCTTGCCCGCGAACAGCTCGGTGCCGAGACCACAGCCGATGTTCGGATCGCTGCCGCCGGCCGCGTGCGCCGCGGAAATGAATGACGTCAGAACCAACATCGCCAACAGTGCCTTTTTCATGAGTTCTCCTTTGAGTCCACGACAAAGCTTACGGCCGGGTTAAGTCTAGCCCCGGCATCGCGGCTTGTCAATAGAGGCTCGGTTACTTTTTGGCCGGGGCCTTGAGGACCGATTCGATGTCGAGGGAGACGGAGACTTCCTCGCCGAGCATGAGGCCGCCGGCGTCGAGCGTCTTGTTCCACACGATGCCGAAGTCCTTGCGGTTGACCTTGCCGGTGGCCGTGAAGCCCGCGCGGGTGTTCCCCCACGGGTCCTTGGTCGTGCCGCCGATCTCCAGGTCGAGGACGACGGGCTTGGTCACGCCGTGCATCGTCAGCTCGCCGTGGAGCTTCGCCGAATCGCCCTTGGCGTCCGTGACCTTCGTCGACTTGAAGGACATCTCGGGGTACTTGGCGACGTCGAAGAAGTCCGCGGACTTGAGGTGGCCGTCGCGCTTCTCGTTGTCGGTGTTGATGGTCGCGGGGTCGATCTTCGCGGCGACCTTCCAGGACTCGGGCTTGCCGGGCGTGAACTCGATGGTGCCGGAGAAGCCCGTGAAGCGGCCGGGGACCTTGCCGACGAGGTGCTTGATGCGGAAGCCGACCTGGGAGTGGGACGCGTCGATCTCATAGGTCTCGGCGCGGACGGCGGGTGAGAGCACGGCGAGCACGGCGGAAAGGACGAGCAGCTTGCGCATGATAGCCTCCTGTGCGGATGTGGCTATATGTAACAGGTTTGATTACAGCTTGTCAAGAGGGGCGCGCGCGAGAATAGGCGCGCGCGCCGGCGCGCAGGCCGAAGCCCGACGCCAGCACCGCGGCCGAGGCCGCGACCTGCATCCACCCGCCCTGGGCGCCGAGCCACAGAGTGGCCCCGGCGCCGGCGAGCGGCACGAGCGCGCCCGAGCCGAGAGGAACGGCGCCTCCGGCGCGGCGGGCGCGGCGCGCCAGCACGACGGCGCAGGTGGAGAGGAACTGGGCGCCGATGACGACGTTCGAGAAATCCACGAGGCCGTTGAAGTCGAGCAGCAGGGCGGCGGCGAGGGCCGCGCCGGCGGACCACAGGATCGAGGCCGAGGGCGTGCCGAAGCGCGGGTGGACCGCGGAGAGGGCCTTGGGGAGATGCCCCTCCTCGGAGAGGGCCACGAGGTAGCGCGGACCGCCCAGCGCGGAGCCGGCGACGTAGCCGGTCATCGAGATCACGGCGCCGGCGGTGACGAGCGTGCCGCCCCACGGGCCCATCAAGGCGGCGGCGGCGTCGGCCAGAGGCCGCTCCGAGGCGGCGAGGCCCGGGACCAAGGACAGCGCGGCGACCTGCACCAGGATGTAGAGGACGGCGGAGCCCCCGAGCGCGGCCAGCACGGCGAAGGGCACGTCCCGCTTGGGGTTGCGAGCCTCGCCGGCGGGCACGGGCACGGTCTCGAAGCCCTGGTAGGCGAAGTAGGCGAGGAAGCAGGCGGCTCCGAGCGGGCGCCAGCCCTCGGGCGGGGCCTCCGGGCGCCACGCCGGCAGGGCGTGAAGGCCGGCGAGAGCGATCAGGGCGATCGGGATGAGCTTGGCGACGGTGAAGAAGTCCGTGGTCCACGCCCCGAGGCGCACGCCGCGCCAGTTCAGCGCGCCGAAGCCGCCGATGGCGAGGCAGGCGACGGTCTTGCCGATCTCCGGCCGGCCGGTCGCCCACGGCAGGTAGGACGCGATGCCGTTGGCCACGGCGGCCCAGCTGACGACCATGGTGATCCAGCACAGCCAGCCGATGGCGAAGCCCCAGTCCGGGCCGAACTCCGTGTGGGCGTAGAGCGCGGGGCCGCCGGCGCGGTCGTGCTCGGAGGCCGCCTCCGCGAAGCACAGCGCCACGGGCGCCAGGAGCGCGGCGGTCAGCGCGTACGCGAGCGGCGAGGCCGAGCCGAGGTGGCCGGCCAGCCGCCCGGGGACCAGGAAAACGCTCGAGCCGACGACGGCGTTGACGCCGAGGCAGAGGAGGTCGAAGCGCGTGAGCAGGCGCTTGGGAGGGTGCGTCACCGCTTCGTCTCCGCGGCGAGGAGGATCTTCGTGCCCACGAAGCTCTGGCTGTAGAGGCGGGCCGCCGCGGCCCGCGGCAAAGCGAGGCACAGGTGCGGGAAGGCCTCGTGCTCGGCCTCCTTCAGCGGCGGCCCGTGCATGACCAGGCCTTCCTTCGTGAACAGCACGAACTCGCCCAGCGCGCTGGCGCGGACCGAGGTGCCGACCTGGGGCGGCTCCCACTGCAGCTGGCCGCCGACCTGGTCGGACTTCGGCCGCTCGGTGCTGGCGAAGCGCTCCTTGCTGATGATGGTCGCGTTGCGCGGCATGGGGCGCGCCTCCGCGCCGACGGCGCGGGGCCGGGCGCCGGCGAGGAGCAGGCTCTCCGCGATCTGGTCGCCGCGCACGAGATGCACCTTGTCGTTCTCCTCGTCGAGGCGGATCCAGAGGCTCATGATCTCGAGCTGCTTCTCGAGCAGGCGCTTCTCCTCGGAGAGCGCCAGGCCCCCCTCGAACAGGGCCTTGCGCGAACGCGACAAAGTCGCGGCGCTCGCCTTGGCCCGGGCGAAGTCCCGGGAGACCAGCGCGCTCAGGGCCCGGCGCTCGGCCAGGTCCAGGTCGAGGTCCTCGCGCGCCACCGAGAGGGCCGCGCGCTCGTCGGCGGCCCGCGCGGCGTGCTCCGACACCCAGCGCCCCATCAGCCAGAGGCAGCCGATGATCGCGGCGCCGGCCGCGGCGGCGGCCGAGCAGCTCCTCCCTCTTCGTGCCGTGGATCAGGTAGCCGTCGCCGAGGTTCATGACGAAGGCCCCGAGCTCGCCGGACACCATGCGCGACGGGTCTCCGGGCGGCGGCACCGGCTCGCCCGCCTCGACGTAGGCCCAGTCGGGCTTGCGCCACTGGGGGTTGACCGCCTTTCCGATGACGCGGAACTCCCCGCGCGGCGTCACGAACTCCCACTTGCGCCCGCTCTTGGCGTCCTTGAGCACGCCGCCGCGGCCCACCGAGACGTCGGCCTGCCACAGGAGCGCGGAGCCCTTCTTGACGTAGAGCTTGTTGGCCTTCGCGTCGATGACCAGGTGCAGGGCGCCCTTCAGGCGCTTGGCGACCTTCGCGCGCAGCAGGCCGACCTCCCCCTCGATGGCCTTCTGCGTGCGCAGATAGCCCTTGTCCTCGGGGAGTATGTTCGGGATGTCCTGCAGGAAGCGGGCGTCGCCCGCCCGCTCGCCGGCCTCGCGTACCAGGGCCCGCAGGCTGCGGGAGCCGTCGTCGAGGGCGCGGGCCTCGTCCTCGAGGCGGCCCGCCTCGCGGGCCAGGGCGTCGCCGTCGCGCGAGATGGCGCAGGCCCGCCAGCCGAACGCCCCGGTCCACAGCGCGAGCGCCAGGGGATAGACCGTCCGGCCGAACGCGTTCTCGCTCACGGCAGCGGGATCTCGTCGACGGGGTCGTCGGGGCGGGCGGCCTTCGCGGCGCGGCGCTCGCCGGCCAGGGG